>NZ_JBIQDM010000001.1:0-539897 GCF_045371165.1 Enterococcus pernyi | reverse complement strand
GAAAAGAAGCGTTCGACTTGCATGTATTAGGCACGCCGCCAGCGTTCGTCCTGAGCCAGGATCAAACTCTCATAATAAAAGTTAGAACAATCTTTCGATTGTTAAGCTCAATTGTTTGCTAGCATATTGCTTGCTTGTTAAAAATGTTTGTTGTCTTGAATTGAATCAAGACGCCCTACACATTTGGTTTGTCTTACTTTGTTCAGTTTTCAAAGGTCTACGTGATAATTGAAACACAACTGCCTCAACTTATCGTTTGTGATTGCCGTAGCAACTTTTATATCTTAGCAAACTCTCGGATGATTGTCAACTATTTTTTAAAAGTTTTTTCAACTCGTTTTTCACGAGGTCGTTTTAGCAACTCACTTATAATAACTTGTTGTTTGTTATTTGTCAACAACTTTTTTTATCTCTTCTTTTGTAGAGACAACATTCCTTGATGAATTTCTCAAACAACACTAGTTATATTAACATGTGTTTTTCTATTCGTCAAGCATTATTTAAAGTTTTATTTACACTATTAAAATCAGTAATAAACAAAAAACAACAAAAAAAAATATACCATTTATTCTATTTAGTTGTCAATCACTATTTCTGATAAATCTATCTGGTATACTTTCAATTCTGATCCTCTTTATAGTAGAAATACGAAAAAGTCGAAATGTTTTATTTTGGAATATACGATTTGCCTCTTACACTTTTTGCTAGTTATCACTAGTTTCTTTACGAAAAATATGCAACGCGCCTTTGGTAATAAGCCAAAAAACCAGAGAACAGGTAAGTGAGATTTTGATTCTTTGGCTTGTTACTAAGGAAAAACCGATGATCCCAATTGCCTTTTTCAGTATGTAACACAATTGGATACAGTCTATTCATGTAAAATCAATTGCTCCATCAATCGTTGATCGTAGCCAACAAACAGCGCATCATCGATGATGATCAAAGGACGTCTTAAAAGATGACGTTGCGTTTTGCACAAAAATAGAAGTTGATCTTCCTGTTTTTTTGGAAGTCCAGCTTTAATTTTTTTGAATTCAAATGACCATGTAGTAAATAATTGTTCAATATCTGCATTTTCAAAACTACATAACTCTTTGACTTCTTTATTACTCAAAGCTCTACTTTCTAGATCAACAAATTGATAAGATAAGTTCTTTTTCTCTAACCATTGTATGGCTTTAACCGTTATGGTGCAATTCGTTGAACTATAGATTTTGATATTCACAACGTCTCCTCCTATTCTTACGAATACAAGACACTATGTTTCATATAAATCAAGTTTCTTGCGACACCTCGTATTTCTCTAGGAATAAATGCTCGTATTTCATCTTCATTGAATCCAATCAATACTCTTTTTTCATCAAGTAGAATCGGACGTCTAAGTAAAGATGGGTATTCTTTGAACAAGCGGATCATTTCTTTTAAGGATAAATCATTAAAATCGATCCCTAATTTCTCATAAACTTTTGAACGAGTAGAAATAATATCTTCGACTCCACCTTCTGTTGCGGCCAATATTTGTCGTATCTCATTTTCTGACAGAGGTTCTGCAAAGATATTCTTTTCTTCAAAATTAAGATGATTCGTTTGTAACCATGCTTTGGCCTTTCTGCAAGATGTACAGCTAGGCGAAGTGTATAGTTTTATCATTTTCTCACTCCTTTTTAATCGTAATCCCATTCTAAACGTAATATCAAAATAATGCCAGTCATACGCTATCCCCAAAATAAATAAAATTTGTTTTTGTTCATAAAATCGTTATTTAAACAATCAATTAAAGGTTATATTCTTTTTATAAACAACGGTTATTTAAAATTTACATAAATAATTATAGTTATTTATTTTTTTGAATAAAAAAGCAAAGCAAGTGTATTTTTACTCGCTTTGCTTTTCGTCATTTATTTGATTTTTTTACCTTTACAACCTGTTTCTTTAATAAAACGTGAAGGTTTTAATTTTCTTTTCCCTTTAAACTCAGGTACACATAAATAAAGACGATTCCTTGCTCTAGTCATTGCGACATAAAAAAGACGTCTCTCTTCCTCAATCGTCGTTAATGGTTCAATTTTCAACTCACTTTTCAGTCTTTTGTCTTTTGCTACCGCACCATTGTAAGGAATCATCCCTTCATTACAACCGATTAAAAAGACGTTACGATAACTTAAACCTTTGCTTTTATGAATACTCTGGATACATAAGGCATCTAGTTTCCCCTTACGATAAGCAATCAACCTTGTTTTCAGTTCTGCTGCAATTCCTTGGATCTCAAGATACAATTTTTTCAATTGCGGGATCGTTGGATATTGTCTGACAGTCTCCAGCAACCATTCTTTGTCACCTTGCTCGATTTCTTTATTCGGTCTTGGCAACCGACAATAGGCCTCAATCAGTGAAACACATGACCGCTTCGTTGGTTGATCAAATGTTTCTAGCGCGCTTACAAATGTCTTTAGTTCTTTTTCTCTAGCTTCTAAATTAGACCGCCGTTTTAAAATATAAGCGACAATATCTTGGTCACTGTTTTTATTAGAGAAAAATTGGTCACATTCATTTGTTTTCAGATAACAATTAATCATCAACTGTCGTAACAACTGCTGGTGTGCTTGCACTTTTATCGGTGTTGCCGCATCATACCAACCGATAAACTTTTGATAAAATTGATAAAAAAGCTTAATTCCATAGATTCCCGCATATTGGGTATCTGCTTCTAGTACAAATGGAATATCTGTTTGGATCAAACGTTGCACCAATGCTTGTGTTTGTGATAATGAGCGATATAAAATAATAGATTCTTTGTATTTTCCTTTGTCTTCTATAAAAGCATATACTTGCTGAATCAACCAGTCACTTTCCTCTTGTACCGTTTTAAATGATAATGCCTGTAATACGCCTGGTTCCTTTTGTGCTGGTACCATCGCTTTAGGTATGCGATCCTCTTTATTGTACGTGATCAATCGATTAGCTCCTTGAACGATCGACGCTCGCGAACGATAATTGGTCAATAGAAAGAGTGTTTTTGTTGGATATTCTTTTTCAAACTGTTTGATATAATCAGGTTCTGATCCTCTAAAGCCATAGATACTTTGATCATCATCTCCAACGATGATCAACTTGATTGGCGAGTCTTTCGTAATCAACTGAACGATTGCCCATTGCAAAGGATTCGTGTCTTGAAACTCGTCGATAAACAAGTAATCGTATTTTTGACCTACATATCTTCTGACATTTACATGAGAGAGGGCATTTTTCAAATTTTGTAGAACATCATTGAATTCAAAAAGTCGTTGCTTTTGTTTTTCTTCATATAGTTCAGTCATTAATTGATCCATACGCTCAGAGATAGGTTGACGTGGGTCTTTTTCAATGGAATCAAATCTCTTTTTGATCAATTGGATGATCTCCTGTTGGGAGAGATTCATGTTTTGCCAATAATCCAATCGGTTAGCAATCGTTTTCTCACCATACTGATCGAAAGAATATAGTTGATATTTTTTTATTAGTTTCTGCAGTAAAAGATTTACTTTATATGGTGTGTCTTTAGAAAACTCACCTTGAATCCCTTCGGCAGAAAGATCCGGAAACTGCCGTTTGATATCACTGTACAGACGATAAAAAATACTATGAAAAGTTCCGATCGTTACATTCGTTTTTCTTTGACTAAAATTATCCACCCGTTTTTTCAATTCATTGGCAGCATTTCGAGTAAAGGTAATCATTAAGATCCTTTGCTCTTCTACTTGTTCTTCATTCATCAGATATACAGCTTTCGCACATATCGTTTGTGTTTTTCCACTTCCTGCACCTGCAATGATTCGTAAGTGTTTGCTCATATCATAAGTGATTGCTGCTTTTTGTTCATTATTGAATCGATTATAAGAACGCTTCTCAATATGTTCAAAAAATGATTCATTTGGCTGTTCTTCCTCATGTTGTTCTTCTACCAACCCTGGTGCTTCCCCATATGCAGCTTCATAACTAGCAATTATTTCTTCTTGCATTCGAAAAATTTGTTGGAGCTTTTTATATTTTCTTTCCCAATGGCTGATTTCTCTTTGCAATCGAAGAATTTCTTTCTCATTTTCTTGATTGATCATCTTCCCCATCTTTCTTTTATTTATTTTCTACTCCATTTATTTTCTTTATACTACCAGACCTTTACAAAAAATAAAATGGGGCTTCACCCTTTTACGATCGTGGTCTTAGGAAGAAACAAAAGAAACTCTACTATCAACTGATGTATTTGATGAGTTCCTAAAACTACATGAGAACCCCAAAAAAGCAAAACCCACTTTTCCTTTACCTTTCAAAGGAAAAATAGCCAGTCAAATCCAAAAATGATTTTCCATCATTCAAGATTTGACTGGCTATTTATCAAAATACTATTTTTCATTCATGAACAGTTACTATTAGTAGCTGTACTCTTTCACTGCACTTGACTTACGAACGACTAATTGCCAGTGTAAATTGTGTGCAGTTTCATTGTCTTCATCTGCGCAATTGAGAACACGAACCATCAAACTATTCTCATAGATTTTTTCAATTTCTGCTTCAATTGGAGAACAAAATAAATCTGATACAAATGCGTACGTTTTACCGACTTCAAATAGATTTTCATTTTCCATGCTATTTCCTCCATTATGTTGTGCATACGGCACAACTTCTTTTGATAAAATTTCGAATCTGTTACCTTTATTGACAAACCCACCTTCTTAAAGGCTTGCATTTTAACATAGAAACTACCTTGTTGTTGATATCAGAAGGCAACAACAAAAGGGGAAGGGGAGTTGCTGCCTTCTATTAAGAAGTTGGTAAAACAAAAATATAAGAACGTGTCACTTACATTTATCTTCGCAACCTCTACTAATTTTTAACATAAATTTTTAAACATAACACAGAAATATCATAAAAAGTTCTTTTGGCATCAAAACTGTTAAATAATCTCACTCTTTTTTGGTATAATCGTACGTTTAGTTGAAAATTTAAAGATGATTTGATAGTTTTACAGGAAATTTTTTAATTATTTAGAGATAAACATGTCTTTTATTTTTTACATAAGAAAAAGCTTTTCATTCTTATATAACAAATATGTTACAAAATTCACTTAGTTAACGATTTTGATGTCAAAACGTCCTTTTATGAATCGAAAAACTTTTTTTATGTCTTTTCGCTTATTATAGTATTCGGAGGTACGTATAGAGATGAAAAATAAAGTGGTAAATCGAATATTGGCAATATTATTCAACGGAAAACAAGATGAAGAAGATATGACTTACATCCAAGTGAAGTTTGCTCTGGAAGTTTTGCTGAACAATCTTGGAAAACTTGCTGTCGTTTTTGTATTTTCTTTATTGACAGGCACGTGGGCAGAAACAGGAATGACTTTCCTTTCATATATCTGTATTCGCAGATATGCTTACGGTCTCCATTCCGATTCTGAATTTGTTTGCTTACTTTGGACTTTGCTTTATTTGTGGGGGGTTCCCTTAGTAATGAAACATTATCAATTGACTTTCTCTTTCCCTATGATGGTCCTTTTGTTAATTGTTTGTTTTTTCCTTTTGCTTCGCTATGGATCAAGAGGCACAGCCCTTAACCCAATTGCACCAGAGAAACGCCCACCCCTACTAAAAAAAGCAATTTTCATGTATCTTTTATTTGCAGTACTCACATTATTTTTCTCTGCTTCTTACTTTTCTACCTATTTACTACTTGGGATTATTTTAGAAATAGCTACGTTGCTTCCAGTTACAAATTACATGATGAATATTGGAGGAATTTTTTATGAAAAAAACAATCGTTAAACAATTAACTAACCTTTCTGATTTCTTTGTATCTGGCTGCTGCTTCGGTATGAGCTCAGAATTTAAAATACCTGAAAAATTAAAAAAATAATAATATAAATATGCTATAATTTGGGAAAACGCAATGGGAGCTGTGCTTTATGTTTTTGTGGTCCATAGCCTTGCAATATCTGATTTACACAAGTTCTATCTTAATCATCAATTCCCAAATTAAAAATAAATACCTATTTTCTACGTTTAGTCTCTTGGCAGCAGCCCTGTTGGGAATACTTTACCCGATTTTAGGTATTTTTTCTGCACTTGTCGCAATTGCCATGTTGAGTCTACTTTTCTTTTTCTTTTCATCCTCGCGCCAACATATGATCTACGCATTACCTTTGGGATTATTAGCTTCCATTTTAGGCGATCATTTGACGAGCGTTGCGGATTTTTTAGTATTGGAATCTGCTGTCATTGAACCTGGAGATGCATTACAATATTTCCATATAACTGTATCAGCGATTTTATCTTTATTATTTGCGTATGGATTCAAAAAGTTTTTAGATAATTGGTCCGCTAGTATTGACCGTCGAATGATTGGTACAATCGGTTCATTGGTTTTACTTACCTACTATATCATTATTTTTTATACACGATTTTCTGGTGAAACGCCAAAAGTACTAGCATTAAATACGAGCTTTTTTATCCTTTATCTGTGTGTCGGCCTAATTATCTTGATTTACTATTGGAAAATATCAAATAAAAAGATGGCAGATCAATTATTGGAACAACGCATCCAATTGCAGCAAGATTACATTAGAGATCTAGAAAAAAATTATCAAGAGCTTAGAGAGTTTAAACACGATTATCAAAATCTGTTGTTTTCTTTGAATAGTTATATTTCTGAAGGCGATCTTGAGGGCTTACAAAAATATTATAACCAAACGATTTTACCTACACGTGAAATGATGAATCTCTTCCCAGCAAATCTTAGCTTACTAGACAAAATGAAGGTACCTGAAATAAGAAGTCTATTCTCTTTAAAATTAATGATGGCACAAGAAAAAGGTATCTCTGTCCAATTGACCGTTCCAGATGAAATCGTCATTGGTAAAAAATATACGATCAATTTGGTAAGAATGCTTGGTATTATTCTTGATAATGCAATCGAAGGTGCAACAGTAACCAAAAAGAAAAAAATCGAAGTACTGATCATCAAGAAAAAACAGTCGTTGATGATACGTGTCATCAACACTACTACGAATACGTTTCCATTGAGTAAGTTAAAACAAAAAGGCTTCTCGACGAAAACAAATCCCAAAAATGAAGGATTAGGTTTATTTATTCTTGATGAGTTAACAAAAACGAATCCTTATCTTTTTCTTGAAACATCGATTGAGAATCAGCGATTTTCACAAACAATCCATATACAATTAAAGGAGTAATTTTATGATTCCCATTTACATTTGTGAAGACGATCCGAAACAACTGGAAGTCATCTCTACAGTAATCAAGAATCGGATCATGATTGAAAATTTGGATAGTTATGTCCATATTGCAACTTCTGATCCTATTGAACTCCTCAATGCAGCAAGGATACGTACGTCTTCTTTTGGTATTTATTTTTTGGATATCGAACTGAAAGACAGTGAATTAGATGGCATTGCCATTGGAAAACGAGTACGTGACTTGGACTCGCTTGGAAAAATCATTTATGTTACTTCACACACCGATCTTTCCATGACGATTTTGAAAAGCAACATTGAGCCGACTGATTATATCATCAAAGAAGATATTTTTGATCTTAAAGAAAATGTTGAACGTATCTTAAGTAAAATATTCGAAGATTTCCAAACTGCGCCATTACAAAAGGATATTTTTAGAATTGAATTCAATGATGAAATCAAATTTTTACCTATTCGAGATATCCAATACTTTTCTACTGCTCAAGGTACTCCTCATAAACTGGAGGTCCATTTGACACATGCCCAAATGCAGTTTTACGAGAAGATAAAAGATATCGAAAAGAAAAGTCAACACTTTATCCGCTGTCACAAATCTTATGTCATCAATACCCAAAATGTCCAAACAATCAATAAGAAAACACGAGAAGTGACTCTATCCAACGGGGAAGTGATCCCTGTTTCGATTCGTGGGCTAAAGAAGTTGATTTCTTGAAAGACAATAAAATAAATAATTTCTTTTTAATAAAGAAACGAAGAATGAATGAAAAAGTCGTAAAATCCTCTTTTCCATTCATTCTTCGTTTTTTAGTATCGTTTAATGCGCGATCATTTCTTGCGCGATTTCTTTTCCAGTCATTTCTTCCGGATAGAAAGTTGGCCAATTGTCCATTTCTTCTAGTAAAGCTTCTTGGCTTTCATTTCCTAGATAGATATGGAAATGGTCTGATTTGGTAGGCGCAATCGAGTGGTCACTGAATTGTACATACTTGAACGCACCAGAATCAGGATCTTCTGCTTCAAACAAGAAACGGACACCGCGATTACCTGCTGAATAGTTCAAGATTTCTTTACCAGCATAACGGTATTTCGATTCTTTAACTTCGCCATCCTTGAAAGTAAAGATCATCGTATCATCTTTGATCTCAATTTTTTCGACATCTGTTTTGTAGCCTATTTCATAGTATTCACGATACTCTTCAGCTGTCATATCTGGATTTGTTTTGGCTTTATATTCAAATACTTGATCAAACGTTCCATCTGCCATATACGTATCGACAGTTTGCCAGATACCATTCCAATCTGATAACGGGCGATCTTGGACCTCTGAATCTTCAAAATAACCATTATAAACTGTTTTTTCTTTTTCAGGTTTCAATGTATCTTCTAATGGATTTTCAGTATCCGTAGTTTTTTGGAGCGCTTTTAAGTTTGCTTCCATGATTGAAATGTACGTTTCACCGTTATCCATTTGCTCTTTTGTCAATCCTTCTAAAGGATTCAATACTGCTAACGATATGCCTGCTTCAGTAGCTAAAGTACGAGCGATACTGTCTTTGGCATTCTCTTCAAAATAGATATATTCAATCCCATGGTCTTCAACAAATTCTTTTAACTCGGCAATTCTTGCAGCAGAAGGTTCTTCACTTGAAGAAAGACCGGCAATTGGTACTTGATTAAGACCATATTCTAGAGCTAAATAATTGAACGCAGCGTGTTGGGTCACAAATGATTTTTGTTTTGCTTGACCTAATGTTTCTTTAAAAGTGTTGTGTAGCGTTTCTAATTCTTCTAAATAAGAGGCAGCATTTTCAGTGAATGCTTCTTCTTTTTCAGGATATGCCTCAATCAATTGGTCACGAATCGTTTCTACTTGCTTCATCGCTAGATTAGGAGCTAACCAAACATGTGGATCTAATTCATGTGAATGACCGTTGTCTCCGTGATCGTGATCATGGTCGTGGTCATCCGCATGATCATCGTGATCATGGTCTTCATGATCGTGGTCTTCATCGTCATGATCGTGGTGATGGCAATGACCATCCCCAGGCAATAACAACATTCCTTCTGTTGCTTTGATTGGAAGTACATCGCCCTCTTTTAAAGTATGTTCAATTGCTAGAACCCAAGTTTCCATATTTTCATCATTATAAACAAAAACATCAGCATTTTGGATTTTTGCCATATCTCTTGCAGAAGGTTCGTAGTCATGTGAATCTGTTCCAGCTGGAATCAATAATTCAACATTTCCCTCCTCACCAACTACTTGCTTCGTAAATTCGTACATTGGATAAAATGTCGTCATTACATTCAAGTTTTCATCATTTTGTGCATTTGTATTTGTTGCAGTATCTCCTGTGCCACAACTTGCAAGGATCCCTGTCAACAGTAATCCTCCTACCACCTTGATCCAACGTTTCATTTTATTCGCTCCTTCTCATCTTCTTTCTCTATTTGATTACGATTAATAAATGCAAATCGTAATAGTTACGTTTTAGCAACAGGAATTAATTTAGCATAGAATCAAACCAACCGTCAAGCATTATTACTAAATTTATTTTATTATCGAAATTCGATTGATTTTTCAACTGTATCATTTTCTTTTTATACCCGTTTCAGATTATAATAACTTGGAGTAGGACAAGGTTGTGTAAGAAGCGTTTTGACCTGAGCAGTAAGATGGAAAATCAGAAAATAGCTTTCCATATTTTTTGATTTTTCATCTTACTGTTGAAGGTCAGCTTTTCGAACACCGTTTATTAGGTTGTGAGAAAGATGTTCAGCTCCAAGTAGTAAGACAGAATTTGAGAAAATAGCTTCTCATATTTTTCACCGTTTGGCTGACTATTAAAAAGGCTTCATTCGATCTCAATAGTTGCTTCGTGAGAATAGCCCAACCCAAAAATCAACTACTTATTTCAAGAGAAAGGAGAACTATCGTGGAAAAAAAACCGAAAGAATCTTCCCGACTGATTCGTTTTTTAGGAGGGAAAACTTCGTATTACGTTCTAGGATTACTTGTGATGATCGCGTTGGTCATTTACTTTTTCCAAAAGATTGCTTTTATATTCAAACCACTGGTTGTCATTTTTATCACGACTTTACCACCAGTCCTTTTTGCTTTGGTCTTATATTATTTATTAGAACCTTTGATCAAACGTCTCAGCAAGAAACTCTCACGTAATCTGTCAGTCATTTTAGTTTTTGTTATTATTTTATTGCTGATTGGCTTAGGAGGTGTCTGGCTATTTCCGTTTTTAGAACAGCAAGCAACCACATTGATTCAACAACTACCTGACCTATTCCAAGATTTCCAACAAACGTTGAAGGACTTTTTAGCACAGACACCATTTTCTGACTCGTTCAATCAATTCTTTGCATCGATTGATGATTTCACCGATAACTTTACTTCATTCATCGGTAACTATTGGCAGAGCGGTGCTGAAAGTCTAGGAAATCTATTCTCAGCGGTCACAACGACCTTTATCACTTTATTTACTGGTCCGATCATTGCCTTTTTCCTTTTAAAAGATCCGCACAATTTTTATCAATCGGTCTTAGGTATCGTTCCACCAAAATTTCGCACAGATTTTCGGACTTTGACTAAAATTGCGAACCAACAATTAGGTGCTTTCTTAAAAGGACAAATCATCGCTTCTTTCATTCTAGGCGCCGTTTACTGGGTAACTTTCTTATTGATTGGCTTAGAATTTGCAAGTATTCTGGCTATCGCTGCTGGTTTATTATGTATTATTCCTTATATCGGTCCATTCATCGCTTTCTTTCCGGGACTATTCATTGCTTTTCAAGATTCGACTTTCATGGCTGTAAAATTTGTGATCGTCTGGTTCGTTGTCCAGTTGCTTCACGGAGATCTTGTGGTCCCTCGTGTGATGGGTGATCGGTTACAGATCCACCCCATCACGATTTTGATTGTCTTATTAGTCATGGGAGATCTTCTAGGAATCATGGGCGTCATTTTTGGTATTCCGATCTATACATTGATCAAACTACTCGTTGTTTTTCTCTTTAGAAAATTCAAACAGCGTTACAATAAGTTTTATGGGGATCAAGGAGTTTATCAAAAAGCTGATTTTTCAGAGAAGGATTACTTTAAGTAACAAAAAAGGATAGGCGTGAGACATGAGTCCACTCCTATCTTAAAAAAACTATACGGTATTCATCGAGCAACATTTCAGAGATAAGCAAATCCCATAAATAAGCAGCAAAAGCTATTCATGCTTTTGCTGCTTATTTTTCAAACTATTCGTTTGTCACAGTCTCTACTTTCCTTGCACTAATAGTGCGACTGCTTGATAAGGCTGTAACTTCATTTCTTTTTCAACTGTCGTTGGGTAGTTACTGATCAATACTTCCGCACCTACAAATTCTTCCGGTAATTCCACCGACGTTTCTTTCGCGTAAAAATTGGTCAGAACTAATAATTTTTGATGATCGGTTTGTCTAAGATAACCATAGACTTGTGGATGCTCAGGTGCATAGGCTTTGTAGTCACCATTAGCAATCACTGGATATGTTTTTCTTAGTTGGATCAGTCTTTGGTAATAGGCAAAAATCGACTGTTCTTGCTTTTGCTCGTTTGCTACATTAATTGTTTGGTGCTTCGATGCTAAAGGTAACCAAGGTGTCCCTGACGTGAAGCCAGCTTGTGGTTCATCTGTCCACTGCATCGGTGTGCGTGAGTTATCTCGTGACTTTGCTTTAATTCGTCGAAAGGCTTCTTCTGGCGTGAATCCTTGTTCTTGTAACAGGTTATATGCGTTTAAGCTTTCAATGTCCCGGTAGTCAGAAATCGAATCGAAGTCAGGATCGATCATCCCGATTTCTTCTCCCATATAGATATACGGAGTACCTCGATTTAAATGGATCATCGTGGCCAACATCTCTGCCCCTTGTTTACGGTACTGTTCGACATCGACAAAACGATTTAAGGCACGTGGTTGGTCATGGTTATTCAAAAATAGTGCATTCCAGCCATTTCCTGCGCTCATTTCTTCTCCCCAAGTATGGAACAAACGCTTTAACTCTTCAAAATCAAATGGCGGAGTTGTCCATTTATTGCCATTTTCATAATCGACTTTCAAATGGTGGAAATTAAATACCATTGACAATTCATTTCGTTCAGGTGACGTATATAAAAGACAGTTTTCGATAGTCGTTGAACTCATTTCTCCTACCGTTATGATTTCAGGGTCTTGGCCAAACGTTTCTTTATTTAAGCGTTGTAAATACGTATGAGTAATTGGTTTATCTGTGTACTCGGCTTTCCCTTCATTTTCCGCGTTGTTTTTTAGTTCCTCGTCTTTTCCGATCACGTTGATTACATCAAAACGGAACCCTTTGACACCTTTATCCATCCAAAAACGAACAACTTTGAATAATTCTTGTTGGACTGCTTCATTACGCCAATTCAAATCAGCTTGCGTTTTATCATACAAGTGTAAATAGTACTTCCCTGTTTCGCCGAATGGCGCCCAAGCGTTCCCACCGAATTTTGATACCCAATCTGTTGGTTCATCTCTTAAAATAAAGAAATCTTGATAATACTTATCTCCAGCTAATGCTTTTTGGAACCATTCATGTTCAATAGAGACATGGTTCAATACCATATCTAGCATGATGTCGATCTGATATTTTTTTGCTTCAGCGACTAGCTCTTCAAAATCAGCCATCGTACCGAATAATGGATCGATTGCTTGATAATCAGAGATATCATACCCATTGTCTTTTTGCGGGCTTGGGTAAAAGGGGTTCAACCAAATCATGTCAATGCCCAATTCATTTAAATAAGGTAATTTTTCTTTGACTCCTGGTAAATCACCAATCCCATCACCATTCGTGTCACGATATGACTTGGGATAAATCTGATAAATCACTTTTTCTGTAAACGCCATAAGCCTGTACCTCCAGCTGTTTTTTAACTTATATATACAAGTTGATAATCCAATTATATATGAAACGTAAGCGTTTGTAAATCAATGACGCTAGGAAATGTGTGCCATCATTTTCCCAGCAAATATTTTACGTTAAATCGATCATTCACGCCGCGCTCAATTCATTTAACTATTTATTTTTTTACAAATTCCTTTTTCAAGAAAATAAATTCTTTTAGTTATGTTATATTTAAGTATAGGGTCGTGATATAAATCAGCTTGTAGCATCTAAAATCGATTGAACAGTCTTCAAGTAACATGCTTTTTTCATACATACCCTAAACGATAAAAAGCCAAAAAGCGGAGGATCTCTACTATGACTTTTTTAAAACGTTCCAAATTATTTGCAACACTTGTTTTACTTAGCTTGACAGGAATCACTATTTTTATTTTTTCTAAGATCACTTTTATTTTCAGGCCACTCGAAGCGATCATGGCAAGTATCTTCTTGCCAATCTTGATTTCAGTTTTCGTATTTTATATTTTTCTTCCAATATACAATCAACTCCTCAAATATATAAAATCAAGAACGCTTGCGGTCACACTGATGATGCTACTGATTTTGTTAACTGTGTATTTGACCGTACAAGTGATTTTACCGATCATTATTTTGGAAATCAGTAAATTTATCGGTCAGGTTCCTCAAATTCTTTATGTTTTGGCAGAGAATCTAGATGGTTCCTTATTAGAAGAACGCTTGCTCCCATTTATTGATACACTGGAATTGAACCAATTGACACGTTTTGTTTTACAATTTGTTTCAGGTGCCACTTCAAGTTTAGTCAATGTATTCGAAATCGTTTCGCGCTCTGCGATCATTCTCTTTACGATTCCACTCTTACTGATTTATATGTTCAAAGATGGCGACAGGATTCCAGCTATATTGACACGCTACACGCCTAAGAAATTCCATCAGTTAGTCAGAGATTGGTGCCATGATTTCCATTTAGCAGCTTCGACCTATATTAGTGGCAAGCTTTTAGTCTGCACGTATGTAGGTGTGGGGAGTTATCTTGTTTTTAAAGTATTAGGCTTGCCAAATGCGTTATTACTTGCCTTGATTTGTGGATTGATGGATATCATTCCTTATTTTGGTCCGTTTATTGGTGCTGCACCGGCTTTACTGTACGCATTAAGTCAAGACGTTAAAACAGCCTTACTCTTAGTAGCTTTCATCACCTTGATTCAATTTGGTGAATCTTACTTGGTGTCTCCGCTAGTGATGAATAAGATGATTCATATCCATCCAATTGCGACTGTTTTTCTTTTACTTGTCGCTGGGAACTTGTTTGGCTTATTAGGAATGATCCTCGTATTGCCGACGTATACGATCATTCGGGAGATGATCCGTAGCTTTATTCGCTTTAAGAACACTACTGATACAGCTAATTCAACTCATCCAACTGAATAATCCTAGGGATAAACGGGGAAATTTACCGTTTATCCTTTTTTTGCTTTGCCCCGAGGCTCTCTTTATCTATTCTCCTCTATTTTTCAACAAAAAAACCGTTTATTGCGATCTTCTTTTTCAAGAATAAGCAATAAACGGATCAGAACTATCGTTTGATCTATTCTGTTGGTTCATCGATGAAACGTTGGACCTTCATCTTCAACTGATATTTTTTTCGTAATTCAGCAATCTCCACCATCATCTCTGATTTGTGGTGACGATCGATTGCTTCTTGATTTGTCCAGCGATCCACCAATAAGATCGATTCAGCATCTTCTAAAGGAATAAAATACTCATAACGTTCATTTCCTTCTTGCGCACGAATGCGTTCGACGATTCCTCGCTCTGTCATTTCTTGGGCAAATGCTTTTGCATTGCCTTCTTTACCGCTATATAGGATATTCACAGTAATACTCATCTTAGTCCCCCCACTCGTTATTCATTTGATTTCAATGCATCGATCATATCAATATGCTTCAATTTGAAATGAGTGACGATCATCACGATCACCGTGAATAGAATCGTCAAAGCAGCGGATAGTGTATAAGCAACCCAGGTAATAACTAACGGGAAAATCACTGATTCCATTGAAGCTTGGCGTAAGATAAAGTCGGTCAGCACATAACCGATCCCAAATCCTCCAAAAATCCCTAATAAAGTAAAGATGATATTTTCTCGAACGATGTACATCGTGACTTCTTTATCAAAAAAGCCTAATACTTTGATCGTAGAAAGTTCACGTACTCGTTCAGAGATATTGATATTCGTTAAATTGTATAAAACGATAAACGCCAATAAACCAGATAGAACGACGAAAATGATGACCACTGCATCTAAATTTGAAAGAGATTCTTCTTGGTTCTTGATCTGTGTCGAAATAAAAGAGGTATTAGTAACCGCCCCCGTTTTCAATAATTCTTCTGAGAGTGTATCCTCTTCTTCTTTCGACATCTTTTCTGTTTTGAGTAGATACGCATTGGTTGTCATTGGCTGTCCAGAAATCTCTTCATAGTACGTTGGACTCATATAGACAAAATTACCCAAATAATTTTGCAAAATGACTGCCACCGTTCCATGTAATTTTTGTTGATCGTCATCATACATTTCCACCGTATCACCGACAGATAAATCGAATAATTCGGCCGCTTTACGTGTAATCGCAAGCCCATGATCTGGTAGTTCTACCGATTGATCGTCCGTTGTTTTCAGATGGATGAACGTTTCTAATGCTTGTTCATTTTCTGGTACCATCAATGTCAAACTTTGTGATGCTTGGCCTTTTTTACGTAGTTCAATCGTTTGCGAATCAACCGCTAAACGATCAGTGATCTTCGCTTGATCATCCATTGCATCATTAATTTCTTTTTGACTCGTTTCATCAGTTTGATTGATCGTTACGATCGCTTGATAATCAATGATTGGTCCAAACTGTTTGGCAGAAACCGAGCTAAGCGAATCCTTTAGCCCAACTCCTGCGACCATCAATCCTGCACAACCGGCAATTCCGATGATTGCCATGAACATCCGTGATTTATAACGGAAAAGATTACGATAACTGATTTTTTGGTTGAAGCTTAAACGTGACCAAAGAGGAGTAATGTATTCTAAAAGAATTCTTTTCCCTGGTTTCGGTGCTTTAGGCTGTAACAAAGCAGCTGGTCGTTCGCGTAGATCTTTGAATAGAACTAACATCGCTGCACCAAAAGCAGCAATGAAGAACGCAATAGCTGCTTGGATGATTGGTGGCCAATCATAGAAAATCACCGCACTGCCAATATCATAACGTTCGTTTGAAAGCTCAAAAATGATCCGTGGCAAAAGATTGGTTCCTAATATCGTTCCTAAAATGATTCCGATACCTGAAGCGAGACAAGCATAAATGGCATATTTTTTGGCAATCTCCAATTTACTGTATCCTAAGGCTTTCAATGTACCGATTTCTCGTCTATTTTCTTCTACCATCCGTGTCATCGTGGTAAAAGTGATCAATGCTGCAATAAAGAAGAAAAAGACTGGAAAGACATTTGCGATGGCTGCGATGCGTTCAGCTAGATCGCCAAATTCCTGAAAGCCGACATTTTCCGATCGTTCTTGGAAAAGATAAGTTGGCTTGGCTAATTCATTGATTTTTTCTTCATTCTCCGCAATAGACGCTTCGGCCTCTGTTAGCTCCGCTTCTTTTGTTGTCAATTGTGCTTCTTGTTCTGATAATTGACTTTCTTGTTCCGCTAAAGCACTCAATGCCGGTGTTCGCTGCGGTTCAGGTAACTGCTCCAAGACTTGACGTTGTTGATCAATCTGCGTTCTCGCTGCTTCTAATTGACTTTTCGCATCAGCCACTTGTGATTTTCCGGCTGCGATTTCTTGTTTTGCAGGGGCTAAAGCATCCTTGCCCTCTTGCTTCAGCTGTTCTAAACGTTGCTGCGGTCGCTCTTCAAACAACCCTTCCAGCTTTTCGATGTTTTTTTCCATCTCTTCTTGGTATTCTTCACTGTACGTATTTAAATCGTCGACATTTGCAAAGTCGAGATATAATACGGATTGGATATCTGTTTTAAAATTATCTTGTGGGACATAGGCAAAGTAATCAATACTCCCGTTCCCTACATTTGCAAAACCTCGTTCTAAATTATTGATGAATAACGGCGAGCGGACAAAACCTGTAATCTTGTACGCCGTCTCTTTCAAGTCATCTGATTCAATCGTGTAGGTGTCACCGATGCTGTATCCTTGATTTTTTGCCTTCTCATCTAGTACAAGTTCATCATCCGATTGTGGCAAGCGACCATCGATCACCGTCAACTGATTTTGTTTCATATCTGGAGCGTAAGAGAATACTTGGACAACTTCATTTTTATTGGCATTCGCGTAATATAGTTGTTTGCCCGTTTCAACGGTTACATCTGAGAGTTTTTCTGCTTCTGCAACATCTTCTTTCGTCAATCCTGCTGTCGAAACGATCTGTAGATCAGAGAGTTTACCTGCCCTGACATATTCATCCATCGTTTTTTGCATCACAGGACCAGCTGTCTTGACGCCTACATATAAGAGCGTGCCGAGTAAAATGATCAATATAATCGCGATAAAGCGGCCTTTTGATTGGCGTATTTCACGAAATCCTGCTTTGAGGTAAGTTCTATTTTTCATGGCAAACCTCCTTACCAAACAAGTTCATCGATAGATGAAGGCTGTTCATTCAATTCGACTGCACGGACTTTTGCATCGTTGATATGGATTATTCGGTCAGCAATTGGTGCTAAAGCCGAGTTATGTGTAATGATCAAAACGGTATTGCCATGTTCACGACTAGCATTTTGCAACAATTTCAATACTTGTTTTCCTGTTTCAAAATCCAATGCGCCAGTTGGTTCATCACAAAGTAATAATTTTGGGTTTTTCGCAAGCGCTCGTGCAATCGACACACGTTGTTGTTCGCCCCCTGATAATTGTGATGGGAAATTATTCAACCGGTGCGCAAGCCCAACTTGTGTCAAAACTTCTACAGGATCTAACGCATTTGGCGAAACTTCTGTTGCCAATTCAACATTTTCTTTTGCAGTTAAGTTAGGAACAAGATTATAAAATTGAAAAACAAAGCCAACATCTGTCCGGCGATAAGCCGTTAATTGTTTGTCATTGAATTGAGCAATATCTGTTTCATCAATAATGATCTGTCCCTCATCCGGTGTATCCATCCCACCTAAAATATTCAATACCGTTGATTTCCCTGCTCCACTAGGCCCAAGAATAATCACTAATTCTCCTTTTTCAATGGAAAATGAAATATCGTCATTCGCTGTAATCGTTGTTTCGCCCATCTGGTAACGCTTAAATTCATTTTTTACTTCTACATATTTCATAAAACTTCCACCTTCATTCTCCCGTTTATTTATCTATTTGGTAAATCTCTTATATTTTAACACTGAAATGAAAGGTTGTGAAAAAAACCTTTTCAAAAGAGGTCGTGAAAGGCACGTTCAGCACAGTGGCATAAGAAAGAAAAATAGAAAATGGTTCTTTCATTTTTTATTTTTTGTCTTATGTCCGAAGTGCTGTTCCTTGAACACCGTTTACAAGAGGTCGTGAAAGGCGCGTTCAGCACAGAGGTATAAGAAAGAAAAATAGAAAATGGTTCTTTCATTTTTTATTTTTTGTCTTATGTCCGAAGTGTTGCGCCTTGAACACCGTTTACAAGAGGTCGTGAGAGAAGCGATTAGTACTGAGTAATAAGAGTGGAAAAGCTAAAATGGCTTTTTCATTTTTTGATTTTTTTGGCTTATTTTATTATTGAAGTTTTACTTCTGGAATACCTTTTATTCGGTTCTAGGGTGTGCAAGATGACGAATATCACAGAATCATCATTTACTTCTTTACGTATTCATGGGAAAATGACACTAAGAAAGAGATAGGAGTATAGCAATGGCAAAGAAAAAAGTGACGATCAAAGACGTTGCGAAACATTCAGGCGTATCCATCGCAACTGTCTCACTGATCTTGAATGGCAATGAAGCAAAATTCCATCCAGATACGGTCAAAAAAGTAGTAAAAGCAAGAGACGAATTAGGTTACCAACCCGATTACATTGCACGTCAAATGATCACAAAGAAAACAAAAACCATCGGTGTTCTTGTCCCTGATATCACCAATCCTTTTTTCAATACGTTGATGCAAGGGATCGAAGACTATCTTTACCAACAAAATTTTGTCACGATTCTATGCAATGCAGATTTTGATCATCAAAAAGAAACGGATTATTTACTTGAGTTGACGCAACGTGGTGTCGACGGGTTTATTATTGCCTCTTCGGCTGTCTCAACGAAAGCCCTTCAAGTTTCTTTGAAGAAACAAGGGAAACCATTTATCGTATTAGATCAGAAAAAAGCAGAAGGTTCTAGTGATGCGGTCTTAACAGATGATTATCAAGGTGGGTACTTAGCCGGTGAGCATCTACTAGGCTTAGGTCATCAGGAAGTTGCTTTAGTCTATCCACAACAGACACCTCAAAATGTCCAAAATCGGATAGATGGTTTCTTAGCAGCGTGTAAACATGTGGATCATTCTGAGAAACAGATTCATTGGTTCCCTACTCACTTTTCAAAAAAAGGGGGCTATGAAATCGTTCCTGATTTACTTTCCTCTGCTACTACAGCGATTTTCGCATTGAATGACGAACTAGCTTTTGGTGTATATCGCGGATTAGCGGAGCATGATAAACTCATTCCCGAAGATTATAGCATCATTGGCTATGATAATATTGATATGTGTGAATACATGAAGCCTAAATTAACGACCATTGCTCAACCCATTTTAGAGTTAGGTAAAGCGACTGCTCGTTTACTCTTAGAACGCATCCAACACCCTGATAAATCATGGGAAGAACTTTTATTGCCCGTAGAGTTGATCCAACGTTCCTCAACTCAATCGATCGATCTCTCCGCCCCTCAATAACACGAATATTTGTTGCGAATCAATGATGACTGAACCTGTTATCATTGGTTTTTTAAATAATGCGTTATTTTATATTTTTATTTCTTCCATAAAAAGCCAGCAACCAAGGCTTTTTTTACGTTCGTTATTTAACGAAATGTTTTGAAGAATTGATAAATCTTTGGTAAACTTATAGTAAGTGTACTCATTTCCCCCAAAATTTGTGCCCCCACAAATGAAATAGGGTACATCAAACAATGAATGTTCAAACGAAATGAATAGCTACTTAATACTTTTGTCCAATGTTTATTTGTTTTTTATTCGTGAATCATGATTGAATATATTCACGAAATCAAGCAACTGACAGAACAGATGCAACTTTATTAGTGCAACTGTGGAAAAAGAAAAGGAGTATTTCGTTATGAAGAAAAAAACAGCAATACGCCTACTTGCAGCATCTTGGCTGATTGCTCCAACTTTGTTATCTACACAGCCTGCATTTGCTACAATCAGGCGAACACAGACATCCGAAAGCACGATCGTTGCGGAGTCACCTTCAGCTACGACCGATTCAAGTACTAATGATTCCACGCTATCAAGTTCTTCAACAGATTCTTCCGATAATCCAGAGGAATCAACGGAAGAATCGACCGAAACAGCCACTCGGACGCTATCGATTGCTCGGAATTTACGTGAAAAAATCAAATTGAAGATCGTTGATGAAGAGAAAGAAAAATCTGAGATCAAAACAAGAGAGTACACAGAAGAAGATTTTCTAGAGATTTCTAAGTCTGGCAAAGTCAAAGACTTAAAAGAAGGAACCAAAGTTACATATATGATCACACCTGAAACGAATGAACAATTAGTTTCTGTCAAAATCGAAGGTGCGCAAGAAATCGACTATACCAAACAAATTTTTACAGTCGGCGTGACTGATTTAACGATCTCCGCAAAATTTGAGTCGTCAACTTCCCCTTCTGAACCAATCTCTCCAGAAGAAGAAACGGCGGATTCTTCTGAGCCAACGCCAGTTACTCCAGATATTCCGGATAGTGGTAATAATGGCAATACTGGCAATTCGGGAAATAATGGCAACAACAACGGAAATTCAACTACAGGAAATACGACAAATCCTTCACGACCACCAAGTTCTTCAAATAATAATGGGAATACAAGTGGTTCTACAGGATCAACAAACACTAATCGGCCTCAGACGCCCGATCGAATTGAAAACCCAGCTTCAGAATCATCTGATTTTGTTGTAAAAACACCAATCGAAGCAATTTTACCGGCCAACACAACAAGCACCCAACAAGCACTTGTAAAAGAAGCATATCGCCAGCTAGGAAAACCATATGTTTGGGGTGCCAAAGGTCCTACGACTTTCGATTGTTCTGGTTTGACTTATTACATTTATAAAAAAGTAACTGGCCATTCGATTGGAGGTTGGACAGGGGAACAACAATATGCGGGTACACAAATCCCTGTCGAGAATGCTCAACCAGGCGATCTAGTTTTTTGGGGACCTGCTTCGGGTACTACCCATCATGTAGGTATTTATATTGGTAATGGGAATTACATCCATGCCCCTCAACCGGGTGACCATGTGCGGATCACTTCCATCAAGGATTACAGACCCGACTTTGCCTTACGTGTCAATATAGCTGGTTTACCACGAGCGACAAATTCGTTAGCTAGTTCACCGATTTTAGATGGGATCAACGATTCATTCCATTTCGCACAAAATCAAACAACAGATCAGTTTGTTGAAAAAATCGCTGAAGATGCTCGAGAAATTGGGCAAGAAGAAAATATTTATGCTTCTGTTATGATGGCACAAGCTATTCTAGAAAGTGGTTCTGGCAACAGCTTGCTTTCTCGTTCACCGAACTATAATCTTTTTGGGATCAAGGGCGCTTATAAAGGGAGTAGTATTTCCTTCAACACATTGGAACAAACGGCAGCTGGGCAAAACTATCAAATCCGTGCAGCATTTCGTAAATACCCCTCTTACAAAGAAAGCTTAAAAGACTACGCAGATTTGATCAAAAACGGCTTATCTCATAATGCTGATTTTTATAAACCAACGTGGAAATCTGAGACTAAAGATTACCGAGAAGCAACGAAGTATTTAGAAGGGCGCTATGCGACAGATCGACAATATTCTAGGAAATTGAATGCCATCATTGAAGCCTATGACTTGACGCAATACGACGAACCAAAAGAACAAGAAAAACAGGATTCTGAAACAAATGAGCGAATGGATTCCTTTGTCGTTCCTACTCGTTGGCGAAATTCTTCGTCTACTTCATCTAGAATGACCATTTCGTTATTCAATCAAAGAAACCCTTCACTTCTATATCTATCAGAATTAAGATTTGCTTCTTTCTGGGACCTATGGCATCATTTTTCAGTGAGAGAGATCCCACAGAAACTTTCTGTAACGGTCAGAGAAACCGATCAGCCACTTGCTAGTCGCTTGAACCTTGATCGTGTCTTTCGGATGAAACAATTCTTGAGATAGCAAAAATGGACACTCTATCAAAGAACCAAAACTCAGAAGTTGATGGAATACTTCTGAGTTCTGGTTCTTTTTATGTATCTTACTCCACCTAAATGGGCGCTGGAAAGTTACATTATTGGTTAGAAAAAATATTTGGCAATCTCTGATAACCTTTCTTTCTTTTGAGGATCAATTTGATCAGCCATTTGAAGATTACTGCGTTAAGATCAATCGATGCTTCGGATATCTTGACATAATATCGTTCCTTTGATTGTATACATCGCTGTATCAAAAATTGTTTGAAATGCACCTGAGCGTTGATATTTTTCCTGTAAATATTTTGTTGCACTACTGATTGGCATGACTAAAACGGCATTGAAAATCTTGTTATAGTTGTCATTGCTAATGATGACACACGGTCGTTTTTTTTTGCTAGTCCGTTCTCTTTTGTTGGAACCAAATCTATAAAAATAATATCCCCTTGTTTTACCATTCGATTTTCTCCTCGCCTACATCCTCTCCAAAATCAACGATTTCTGTATCATCACTCGCATGTTCTTCCATCACAACCAACTCATTGTTCCAAAAGTCTTCATAAGCCATAATTGTTTTTTCACTAGTCCCTTTAAGTTCATCTTCAGGCGTGAATTCAAAAATAACTTTCTGATTCTCTTTCAAGCCTAATGTTTGACGCACACTCTTAGGGACAGTGATTTGATTTTTAGATGTCATTTTAGCTGAGACTTGCACTTTTTTATCCATAAGTATTCCTCTCCTTTATTTGATATACAAAAAAAGTATGGCATCCCCCACTTTTTTTGTACACATCTGTTCAGATTTTTCATTTATTTCTTTGATACTTCCTGTAACAGTAATAACAAATAAAAGCGAAGATTGGCAGCAGACTAAAAAAATAAAGTGCTTGGTTCAATGATAACTGTTGCGCCAGGACACCGCCAAGTAATGGAGAAATGAAGGAAGAAAGCCCCATATAAACACTTATAGATAGAAGTTGCCCTGAAGAAAAGATATTTATAGGGGTAATCTCACTGATAATCATTCGACTACCGATAGTAAAAGCTGGAACAGTAAAAAACTGCAAGAAACTGGCAGCAAGCAATACTAACGGCGTTCGTGAAGTTGCATAAATCAAAAATTGCAGGACCAAAAAGAAACCAGAAATAAAAATCAATCGCTCATTTTTCCATTTTGTCACCGAATGATTCAATAAAAGATACGCCGGGATTTCACAGAAAGCTTGAATCGCCCACTTTAATCCCACGAACGTATTTCCACTATCCATTAAGAGTAACTTGTCAATCACGATCGTATTATTGGCGACGATCGTTAAATATAAAAGAAAAAATAGGAACGTATAACATAAAAACTCCCCATTCTTGCACAGCTGATACATATCCGAAAGATTAAATCCCTCATTTTTTTGTTCTTTAGGTTCCTTTGTATCGTGAGGTGTTTGAGGCACTGTTTTTGCGATGTACAAATAATTGATTAGAAAAAAGAGAAAAGGAACGAGCAGCCACTGATAATTATTATTAAAAATGAATACCGGAATACATACACTCATCACACTCCAACCTAAAGAACCTATTGCTTTGATCGACGCAAGGTTGTTTCGCATCTCTGACTCTGATAACACCCAATTATCTAGGACGGTTGCTCCTGTATTGGATAGCCCTCCTGCAATAGCCAGTACGATCAGATGCATTAGCAAGATATCTTTTCCTAACATATAAAAAGTGATTGCAAAGCATACGAATAGTACAGAAACTACCATGGCAACTTTTTTTATCTGCTTGCTTCGGTCAGAATAATAGCCAATAAAGATTTGGAAGATCATCGTGGTCACACTGTAAGAAGCCAAAAACCAGCCTCTCTGGACCGCATCATAGCCTTGTTCGGTCAAAAACGGCACGATCTGTGTCATCAAAGTAGCCATCAACGCATACTGAAAAAAATAGACGAGTTGAAATTTATTCTTTACTGCCATATCTACTTTCAAAATGATCGGCTGAAGAATCTCCTCCAGCCGACCCCTTTCATTTTTATAAGTGATACCTAGTGAAGCTCCGGCCAATAAGGAGCATTGACTTCAAGCATTTCATCAAGGATCTCCTTCGCTACTTTTGCACTAGGTATCGTTTTGTTCATGATGAAGGCTTGCCATAATTTTTGATATGATTTTTGTCCCCAAGCATCGACTGCTAACTTCTCAGATGCAATTTGCTGTTCCATTAAACCTTTTTGGAAAGTAGGGATCTCACCAATCGATAGTACTTCATAACCGTCTTTCCCTACGATACAAGGCAATTCGACCATCGCATCGTGATTGAAATTAGAGATGGCACCATTATTCTCAACGATCAGAATCATGCGCTCTTTTGTATTGAATGTCAACGCGCAAGCTAGATCTGTAATAAATGAGGCATGCTCATTAGAGACAAAAAGCGTGTCTTTAGCTGTTTGGTTATTAATAATCCGCTGGCATTCTTCAAAAACGATTTTCTCCCGTCCATCAATGATTTCATTCGCTCTTGTATACTGTTTATCGGCATGAGCAACCGTTTCATCAGCCATCAAATAATATTTTAGATACGTATTGGATAAAAAGGTCGGCTCAATTTCATGTAACTCTTTGGCTGCTAACATGGTTTCCAACCAGCTTGTTTCTTTGTGTTGGCCTTGTTGTGTTTGTTCTGTATAGCCATATTTTTTTACATGGGTGCTTATTTTCGGCAGCAAGTCATTACCGTCATGGTCTTTGATACTTGTCCACCAACCAAAGTGATTCAAGCCAAAATAAGACGTTTCAAAATCTTTTCGATCCCGTAGCCCAATCACTCGAGCCATGATATCTTCTAAACAAACGGGCATGTCACAAATATTGATGATTTTTGAATTGGGACGAAACCTTCTTGTTGCTTCTGCGACCACTGCTGCTGGATTAGAATAATTCAATAACCAAGCATCCGGTGAATACTTTTCCATATAGTCGACTAGTTCTAAGACTGGCCCGATCGAGCGCAATCCATAAGCAAGTCCCCCTGGTCCGCATGTTTCTTGACCTACAACATTATGCTTAAATGGAATTTTTTCATCTTGTTCCCTCATGGCATATTTTCCAACTCTTAGTTGTGCCATGACGATATCAACATCTGTAAAAGCCTCTTTAGGATCTGTTGAATAATCAAATTCGATTTCTGGCGCTCGTTCTGCGAGGATGATCTCGCATGCTTTTGCTATAACTGCTTGCCTTTGTTCATCATTATCATAAAATTTAATTTTTCTGACTGGAAATCGTTCTCGGTCTTCTATTAACATCATCACTAATGAAGGTGTATATGTGCTCCCTCCACCGGCGATCAAGATTGAACTTTTTTTCTTATTCATAATTATCCTCCTCTTATTTTACGATCAATTCTTCAAATGATTCTCTCACTCTTGGAACAGTTAACCCAACAATGATTTGGATACCACCATTTCCAGGATTGACAAGTCCTGAAGCCCCAGCTTCCTGAAAATCAATAGGACTGGCTACTTTACTTGTATCTTTCACGGTAAGTCGTAACCGTGTGGCACAATTCGTCACATCCAGTACATTCTCTTTTCCACCTACTAACACTAGATAGGCTTGTGCTTGTCTAGCATGTTTAGGTAGGTTTTTCTCTTGTTCATCTTGTTGTGTCTTCTTTTTGTTTTCGTAATCAGCTTTTGAATAAAGTTGTATCTCTGATACATCCTCTTCACGTCCTGGAGTTTTTAAATTGAATTTTTTGATCATGAAGGTAAATACTAAGAACCAGATCGCAGTAAATGTAAGTCCGATCATGATTTGGGTGAGGTAGGTCGAACCATGAAAATTCCAAAGAGGCAACCAATTTAATCCTAACCAATTGATCAATCCACCACCAAAATCACCAACGACGCCGAAAGCGTAAGAAACCGTAGCAATGGACGCATCTAATAGCGCATGGACACCCCATAAAGCTGGAGCAACAAATAAGAACGTAAACTCAATAGGTTCAGTGATTCCCGTCAAAATCGCAGTTAATGCAGCTGGGGCGATCAATGCAATAACTTTCTTCTTTTTCTCTGGATGAGCGGCTTGAATAATGGCTAAGCTTAAGCCGGCTGTTCCAAATACTTTTGACATACCCGATAAAGAAAAACCCCCAAAAGGATAAAGTTCTTTAAGCGAAAGTGCACTTGTTTGGAATTCGCCGATATTTGATGCCCAATAAGCAGCCATCCCCCCTTCAACTACCGCACTATCATAAGCAAATGGGGCGTACACAAAATGATGTAAGCCAGTTGGAATAAGGATTTTCTGTAAAAATTGATAGATGAATACACCAAAATTTCCTGAATTGATAAAAAATCCTTGCATGCTTCTCATTCCTTCTTGGATGATAGGCCATACGACACACATCAAAAGTGCTAGAGGAATCATAACAAAAAAAGCGATCATCGTAACGAAAACAGAACCACTAAAAATCGTCAACATCTCTGGTAATTCTTTTTCATAAAAGCGATTATGCAAATAAACCACAATACCTGAGATCAACAATGCTCCGATCATGCCCGTATCTAAAGTAATGATTCCAGCAATCGATGTTAACCCAGAACCAACGGCTGTTCCTTGAGATAGATCCACGGCGAAAGTATTTGGCCATAACGTTAAAATTGCATTGACGAAATAATTGAAAGCAATATAGGTCACTAATGCTTCCATCGTTGCTCGAGCTGCATATTTTTTAGCTAAACTGATTGGTAATCCGACCACAAATAAAAGCGGTAATTGAAAAAATGGTGTCCAGCCACCGGCTGCTACAACATTCCAGAACTTATACCAGAGTGTATCAGGCGCAGCAATATCTCCCATGATCGTTTGATTGGAAAGAAGTAAAGAAAAACCAATAACGATACCAAAAAAAGAAAATAGCATGACAGGTGCTAACATTGCTCCACCAAATCTTTGAATTTTTTTCATCATAGTTTTTTAGTCCTTCATATTTTTTAGTAAGCGCTTTACCGATTCTTAGTTTACTATTAAAATGGATTCCTGAAACACTTTAAGATGATTTAAAAATTCCTCACAGGAAAAAGGTTTTTGTCACAAAATTTGTGAATCGTCACATCCTATCTTCGAGAATAAAACCAGAGGTCCAGTAGTAGTTAATCAAATAAACGGTACATGAAGGCGTATCTTAATAGTGAGGTGAGAACAAGAAGGACACACGCAATTGGAAAATCCTCCAAGTAAACCAAAGGGTGAGTGAAGGCAGTCTACCAACCAAAAATTGACTGATAAAGAATTGGTTATTGAGTTAGGTAACAAAGATTTAGCAGTTGTATCACCTTGCAAGGTCTATGAAAATAGCAATAAAACTAACAAGATTGAGAAACGTTTCCGTCGATTACAGCGTGAACTCTCTCAAAAATATCAAATGAAAAAGGGGGAAACTGATTTGTCAAAACCTGTAATATCTATAAATTAGAATCGAACATTCAATCGATCCATCAAAAAAATAACCACTATTCGTCAGATCCATATTCACAGATGACCAAACAAGCGTAGTAGAAACATGGTTCTGAAAACTTTAATGATGAGTTCTAACGATTTATAGATTTTTGGCAATGATGAAAACAGATGTTACAAGACCGAATTACGACGTTTCAGTCAAGGTTGACTGAAAATGATTTTCTTATCTGGTCCTATATCACAAATCACAAAAAAAATTCTTTAACAATGTCTATTAACGAACTGGCGAAACAATGCAACGTTTCTCGCACAACAATCATGCGGTTTTGCCAAAAATTAGGGTTTGATGGTTTCTCAGAATTCAAATATCATCTAAAAAATGAACTTACACAGGAAAATGTGCGTCTATCCGAGTTTGAGGAGGAAATCTTGGAAAATCATATCCAAACAATTGAGAACCTCAAGAAAAAAGATTTCACTGATCTATGTACAATGATGGCTAATGCGAATCGGATTTTCATCTATGGATCAGGTGATATACAAACGCTAGTTTCAAGTTATATGAAATTGCTTTTCGTACACAACGGATTGATACTCTATGACTTCGGTGCCGTTTCGATCAACAAACAGTTTTACCAAATCATTCAGCCAGAAGACTTAGTTCTGTTGATCACGCTAAATGGTGAGTCTCCTGAAGTCGTCAAATTAGCGAAGCAACTGAAGCAACGAAATATCCAGACAATTGGTATCACAAAACTTAGGAACTCAACTGTCTCAAAACTTTGTGATGAAACGATTTTCTTCTTGAATCCAGAACTACAAGATCAAGAAGATATCCTTACACCTTTTGAAACAACTTCAACACTTTTTTTCGTGATCGAATATTTTTTGTTGAAATATGATGCTTGGCAAAAACAAACAAATAAAAGTTCCTAAAAAACGCATCTCTTTCGTGCCAATTTGGCTTTTAAAGAGATGCGCTTTTTATGTATTGGGTTCTGTCTCTCTCACTGCCTTTTGATCGAACCGTCCTTTACTCGATCAAGGTAACGGTAATCGCCGAGGTAGTGCCGTAATATCGCATGATCCAGATAAATACTTTTTAGAATAGCGTTGACTTCCCTCTCTAAGTAATCCTTATCAAATTCAAACTTTGAATAAAGATGATCAAAGATCAAACGTTTATTTTTTTCTTTTCTAGGGATTTATTGCAGTTGCCCATCTTTGAAAAATCTAGCCAGTTCACTCATAACCGATATCCTTCCATCGTATCCAGTAATCTTTTCTCTATTTGATCATGCTTCAAGCAAATTTTATCGAAGGCAACAGAAAAAGCGAGAAGGAGTTTTTTCTACAAACCATCTTCTCGCTCTTTATCAAGCTCAACTTATTCTTTTTTGTTCAAAACGATGCCTGTGTACAGCCAAGTAGTTACAACATAGTAGATAAAGTAGAGAACAAAGAATATTGTAAATGGTATCCATAAGTTGTGATATGGATCATCCATCAAAACAGTAAACATTTGAAGTCCAAATAATACATGGATGGCTCCTAGAATCCCTGGTGCTAAGAAGAGAATACCGATTTCTCGACGAATCGATTGTTTTAACAATGCTTGACGAGCACCGATCTTACCGAGCATCTCGTAACGAACGACATCACTCTTGCTACCTGAGAGGATCTTGAACATCAAGCAACTTGCTAACATTGTCAAGAAGGCGATCCCTAAAAAGAAGCCCATGAATTCAAAGCCTGAGAACATACCATTGATCATTTGGTACGCATCATATTTTTGCGTGAAACTAAACATTCCATCTTTTAATGATTCATTATTTTTATTGTTTTCTGCTACCAGATCACCAATTTGTTCAATACTCTCATGGAAATCTTTTGCTTGGATCAGTTGCATACTGGTTTGTGGAAGATTTAATTGAGCAAATTCTTCTGCTGGCAGTAATTTGATTTCTTTTTCTCGTTGTTCTGGCAATTCGTAATAGCGCAACTCATCTTGATAGTTTAAGTTTGTCGCTAATTCTTCTGCGGTTACTTTTTTCGTTTTGACGTTTCTTTCCCCAGTGTTAGGTGTTTGATTTTCCATAATCAAAAATGGATCTTGTTCAAACTCACTATAGTTATAGTACACTGTTTTTTCGTCTTCTTTTTGTTGATAGACCGCGTTGATCGTTGGTGAAAGTTTCGCCACTTTAGATTGATCGATCAATTCTGATTGATTCAATACTAGATCATAATTCGATACTTCATTCGTCAACTGAGTGATCTGGTTTTTAAAGCCTAGACCGACTGTTAATGCACCTAAAGCTAATGCGAGTAACATCGCAACCATTGAAAGCATTTGTGTGTATTCACGAATACGGAAGCTTAACTGTGATAACGTAAAGTTGTTCAGTTTTTTCATCGAAAGATTTTCTGTTTTCTTCAATAGTTTAAGGAAGAAAATGATGACCGAATGGAAAATAAAATACGTTCCTAAAACGATTGTAACTAACGCGACGGCGATTCCCATCAACTGATAGGTTCCGATATTTGCCATCATATAATAACCGACACCGATAAAAATGATTCCTAAAACTACTTCAAGGAAAAACAAGAATTTATGTTGTTTCATCTGCGCAGGTGTTTGATCCGCACGTAGTAAAGTCAAAATTGGTTTTTTGACAATCGAGAATGCATTGACAAACGCTGCTAATAAGAATAGTACGATGAAAAACAGCAAAGTAATCAATAATCCATTCATATTGAACGGTGTAAAATGAGTAATTTTAATATTTAACTGGGCAACTAATAGTCGATGGACGACGCTTGTTAAACCAATACCTAGCGCTGAACCAACCAAAGTAGCGACTGTTCCTACTATCAAGGTCTCAGAGAAAATCATTTGGGCAATTTTCCGGCCTTTTGCTCCTAGCATCATAAACATCGCATAATCTTTTTGTCGCATCGTCATCAAAAATGAGTTGGCATAAAGAATGTAAACAAATGTGATGATCCCCAATAATACCGACCCAAAGCGAAAGATAAAGACTGTCATCGCTAAAGTGGAATTATTGTTCAAAAAATCGGTGTTGCTGGCCATTGACTCGAACATATAAAAGATGGCTGAAGCCATGACTAAACCGGAAAATAGAACAATATAGTCTCTTAACCGACTCTTGATCCCAGTAAGTGATAATTTCCAAAGCATGTTCAGTTTCCCCCTTACTGTTCTAGATTACCTAGAATCGTTAATATTTGACGATAAAAGTCTGAACGACTTTGTTCTCCGCGTTTAACTTCCTGATGGATCACGCCATCTTTAATAAATAAGATTCGTTGACAGTAACTTGCTGAAAAAGCATCATGTGTCACCAACAGAATCGAAACCTTATCATTTGTATTCAATTCTTCCATCGTATCTAATAGGTCTTTCGCACTTTTTGAATCCAACGCACCAGTTGGTTCATCCCCTAATAGAATCGTTGGTTGCGTAACTAGTGCCCGGGCTGCTGCTACCCGTTGTTTTTGTCCACCTGAGATTTTTGCGGGGTAGCTGTCTAATATGTGACTGATTGATAAGCGTTCAGCCACCGCATTGACTTTTTTCTTGATTTCTTTTGGTTTCACGCCTTGTAAAGAAAGCGGAACTGCAATATTTTCTTGTGCAGTCAAGTTCTCTAAAAGATTGAAATCTTGGAAGATAAAGCCGATTTCTTTTGCTCGAAAATCGGCTAACTGATTTCCTTTCAACTTCGTGACATCTGCTTGGTTGATATGGATCGTGCCACTTGTTGGTTTATCTAATGTTGATAAGATATTCAATAAGGTTGATTTACCTGATCCAGAAGCCCCCATGATACCAATGAATTCGCCTTTTTCCACACTAAAACTGATACCGTTCAATGCTTGTGTCTGTTTCTCATTACTTTTTCCGTAAACTTTTGTTACGTTCTTGATTTCTACGATTTTATCCATTATTGACCGTTCCTTTAATTAATTTTTCTTGTGCTGCTGATGGAATGTCTTTTGCCTGTACTTCCTCATAAGACGTCACGCCTTTATTTTTATTCCAAGTCACTTTCAAAAATGCATCTTTTCTTAATGGTCGTTCTTGAAAACCATTGAAGTCCATTGTTTTTTCTTTACCTTCTTTATTAAACCCAGGTAGTTCATAACGATAACTGATGATTTCTTGTCCACCGTCAGCGTGATCCACCTGTTTCTCACCATCCGTTGTGATTTGAACATAGTAGCTTTCACCACCCATGATCAAATGATCTGCTAAACGGTAGCCACCAAAAGCGATGATGATAAATGCTCCCAACCCAATCAATAATTTTTTCATTGTGACTCCTTCTTTCCTGTTCTGATAAATTAAGTATAGTCAAGTATCCGTGAAAATTCCTTTCTTTTTACTATCAAAACTCTTTCATTATTGTCATATGTCCCATAAAAAAAAGAATCTGGAGGTGTAAGCCACTCCAAATTCCTTTTTATTGATTCAAACCGATATTCGTTGGAGAAAGCATTCCACTGACGAATGCTTTCCTCATTCAGCTATTTTTCTTTGTTATTACCTGTATTGATCACTGGTTGTGTGCCTTTATCAGTAATGATCGATACAAGTAGATTGTTGATCAACTGGATCTTTCGATCATCGGTAAAGGTGATATCCTGACCTGCTTCGATTTGTTCCAGAGCCATTTGTGTCATCGTCACTGCGCCTTCAACAATGGTTTGACGGGCAGATAAAATGGCTTTGGCTTGTTGCCGTTGTAACATCGCGCTGGCAATTTCTGTTGCATAAGCCAAGTGATTCAATCTCGTCTCTAAAACTTCGACCCCCGCCACCGATAAACGTTCTTGTAATTCCTTTGCCAATTCATCTGAAATCGCAGTGGTATTTCCACGTAAAGTAAGATCATCCTCGTTGAATGTATCATATGGATATTGACTGGCGATATGACGAATGGCGGTTTCACTTTGGATTTCAACAAATTGATGATAGTTTGCTACATCAAAAAGCGCCTTAGCTGTATCTACTACTTTAAAAACGACGACAGCGGAAATCTCGATTGGATTTCCATCTAAGTCATTGACCTTCAACAGCGAACTATTGAAGTTTCGAACTTTTAACGACAAGTTGATTTTTTGTGCAAAAGGAATCGTTAAGAAAAAACCGCTCTCACGAATCGTTCCGATGTATTGCCCAAAAAAGACGATTGCCTTTGCTTGGTTGGGGCTGACTACTGTCAGTCCGCTGATTGCTAAGAAAACGAGCAACCACAAGAAAATCCCAACAATTGAAAATCCAACTAAAAATCGAGCAACCCCTATGAAAAATAATAAGATTCCTACGACAAACATTAGAAGAATAATAAATAGCCCTATATAGCCATTGATAGTGAAAGCCTTTTTTTCTTTCATTTACTCACTCCTAATTTTCTTGGTTCTATTCTGTTTTTTTACGAATCCTTGCCATGGCTCCTTCTAGTTCCAATTCTTTGTCTTCCGTGATATACCAACCGTTTTCGTGTACGCCACCTGATGCTTCTGGCAAATATTCTAATCGTGTACGGACCCACTGTTTTGTTTCAGTAAAATAGTCTTCTACTAAGATCTCTAGGTCCATACCGGCGGATAATTCAAGATTCTCACGAACCGACTTGAAGACAAATCGCTCACTTGTTTGATCGTATTTTAAAATACCCGTATCGATGATTGGCAGTGAATAATAATCTAATTCTTTTTTCACTTTCAGTAGATGTTTGAACATTTCGTTGTACACTTGTTCAAGTTGTCGACCTTCGGAATTATTTGGATATTGGATCGTTACCCTTTCTTTGTCTGTATCATAATACTTGGTACTCAGTTCTGTTAAAAAATGATGCAATTTCCCTAATTCACTTTTCAATTCTTCCCGCTTGATTTCCTCTGTTTTCATTCAATATTCACCCTATTTTCCCCATATATGTACGTTTTTCCCTTTCCTTATTCTACTATATTATTGAATGATAGGCGATGATATTTCATGTAAAATAAATAAAAAAGCGTATAATTCCTTATTCCATAAAGAATTATACGCTTCTTCAACTATTTATTCGTTATTTAGAAAAAGACAGTCTTGACTGTTCAACGATTAATCATACTCGCCGTAATCTTCATCATCCATCGGAGGCTCGTCATAATCTTCATTCGTCAAGTTCACTTGACTATTATGAGCAGTTACTTTGAGATCTTTGTTTCCTTGATTGTACGTCTTGGTTGTCAAAGATTCATAATTTTTGTTGATATAAGAATCCCCTTCTAATGTCACAGCTAATCCTTGCTCTTGGTTGTTATAAAAATCAATACTACTATTATGAAGTGTGACTTCGCCTTTGATTGATTTTTCGTTATCGTTAAAAATGATACTGCCATCACTTGTAGCTAATTTGACTTTATCTATCGAAAACTCCTGTAAATCTAGTGAGCCCATTTGATTTTCAACAGTAAGAAGTTCCCCACTTACTTCATTGATCGACGTCCAAGTATTTGCTAAATTCAAGTTGATTTTCTTACTACTGAATTCATCTAAAAACAATTCATTGTTTTTCCCTTCAATCACTAATTCTTTTAAGAAAATGGTTTTAGGGATCGTGATCTTCAACATCGAACGTGTGTCTGTCATATTGATCATCACTGCCGGTGTTTGACCATCAGCTGAAATATCCAATGTGTGATCTTCCAGATTGATTTTTGGTTTTTGCGTTTTGTCATGAGACGTTTCAACCTCAAAGTTCACGCCTCGTTGGATCATGATATTTTGGTGATCTGCTCGTACAACGATTTTTTCAATTTTTTCAGACGAAAAATCTTTTGTTTCACGAGTCATTTCTATTATTCTTGGACCACCTTCCCAAGTCAGACTCGTTTGGGCACCAGAGGCATAACTTAATCCTGCCGTCAAGCCACCGATGATCATCAGTCCTAAACCTATCCCCAAGATATATTTTAATTTCATTTTTTACACCCCACTATTCGTCGTATGGATCGCTCGTTTCGTAATAAACCGGCGTCCTACCCACTTGACAAAGTTCATCATCATTTGGAATAACCATTTAGTTCCTTTTAACAGTAATGGTGCAAAGAAGACAGCACCTCCTGTGGCAAGTAACCCTAGTCCTACAAAGAACAGCCCACTAGCAATCGATTGTTGCAAGACAGCAACACCTGAAATGATCGAAAATAAACCTGCTCCTAAAATACTGATACATACGACATAGATTCCAATGATCACGCCAATTAAGCCAAGCAGAATACCAAAAATCGCTAGAATAAACGCTAATGCTAAAGGAATCAATAAAGGTGATGCACACAACCCAATGACGATCATCCAAATCAAACGGATTTTCCGTTTAGGACTTTGGCTGTATTCTGATTCATCGTCGTCTTGTTCCGAGTAATAATTGATTTTCAGTTTCAGGGCAAATTGCTTTGGCGAGCCATATTCATCCACGACTTCTTCTACTGTTTTGCCAGAATCCAAGAAGTATTCTTCATAATACTGAATAATATCAAAGCGATCATCTTCAGGTATTTCTTGAAGTTCGTCCAACACATCATCTAAATATTCATTCATTCGTATTCTCCTCCAGTAATCGGTTTAAGGAATCTCGAAACACGATCCATTTATCAATGATTTCTTCTAAATGTTGACGTCCTTTCGGAGTTAAGCGGTAATATCGGCGATTTCTACCTTCGAATGGTTCGTCGTATGTTTCTAAGTATTCTTCTTTTTTTAATCTGCGTAAAACAGGATACATCGTTGATTCACTGACAGATAAACTTTCTTGGACGATCTTCGTTAATGCGTAACCGTACATGTCTTCTCTGCTTAAAGCTGCTAAAACCGTACCATCGAGTAAAACTGTTGGGACTTGGATATGCATTACTTCACCTTCTTTATAGTTTGCAATATTTTATATTTACCAATATTATATCACGTATAATATTGTTTGCAAGTAAAATTCACAATCATACCCACTAATTACTTCAATATTCGCGAAAACAACGCTAAGTATCATAAAAATTCTGCTTACAAAAAAGGAACAAAGACCGTAATGATTTCTGGTCTTTGTTCCTTTTGAATACTTTCTTATTATCCTCTTACCTACAACAAAGTAAACACGATAAAACTTAATACAAAACCTAGAAAAACGGCAAGAGAGAAACGGATCACTTCTTTTTTATTCCTACTCAACCACGTTTCATTCATCTTTTGTTCCACTCCATTCTAAAATAGTCAGTTGCTAATTTGGATAAACAGAGGTGACATGATTGTATTGCTGTGCATGTTTATTGGCAGCAGAAACAGCTGTACTAGCAAATAGATGCCACTCACTATTATACCCGCATGTATGGCATTTCCAATAATAACCGATACCACGATCGGTTTGTTTTTCATCCTCTGCACTTGAACTTGCCACAAGTGTACTTAAGACCGAATCCTGTTGCAATAATACTGTGGGAGTACCATGAGAATGAGTTGTTTCCTCTGCAATGGCTATGGGATTGGCTCCGCTCAGTCCAACACTTAACGTCAAAAGTCCGAGCAATAAAACTACTTGTTTTTTCATTTTCTATCATTCCTCCAATAACGGTTATTAGAAAAATATACGAATACTCTCTTATGTACGACATGACTTCGTACACTTTTCCATCTTTATATTACTTGAAAAATACACCTTAGAACGATTAAATCAGAAGTGGCGTTTTTTTCTTTGTTTTTGTTGGTTTATTGCTCCTATAGATCATTAACTGTTCATTTCCCTGGATCTTATTCCACCGGATAAGTTAGCGACGTGTTTTCTTTGTCTAATTGAATGATGACAGTCGTACCTACTTTTGAGATACTGTTATAACTGATTTTTCCATGATGCAACTCAACGATTTTTTTGACTAGTGATAAGCCCAGCCCGTTCCCAGAAAATTGACGGCTGGATTCCCCTTGATAAAATTTCTCAAAGAGTCGTGCTTGTGTTTCTTGATCCATTCCCACGCCAGAATCTGTCACTTCAACGATTACTTGAGTGGCATTTTGTGTTAGGCGAATCTTGATTTTCCCTTGTGGTTGATTGTACTTGATGGCATTGTCCATGAGATTCAGCCAGACTTGATATAGAAATTCTTCATTACCGACAAAGTTGACACTTTCCAGATCGATCTCCAGTTGAAGGTGTTCTTGCTCCCATTTAGGTTGTAAAAAAACAATCACTTCACGAATCTGTTCATCTAAACGAAAAGGGCGCTTTTCTAATTTGATTCGCTGATTTTCTAATTTATTCAATTTCAGTGTGTTCTCTGTCAATTGCGAAAGCTGAGTGATGCTCTCAATGATCCGTTGCAAGAAAACCTGCTTTTCTTCTTCTGAAATGTTAGGCGCCTGCAATAACTGGACGTATCCTTGGATCGTGGCAAGAGGCGTCTTAAATTCATGAGAAACATTGGAAACAAAGTCATTTCGTAACGTTTCGATACTACTCAATTCTTGGACCATCACGTTGAAATCTTTATATAGTTGCTGCACCTCTTCGACTTTTTGTTGCTCATCCATCCGAATCGAAAAATCGCCAGTTGCTACTTTGCTCATATTGGTTCGTAAATCACTGATCGGCAGCAAGATCCGCCGACCGACAAAGATCGAGATCCCTGTGCCCACCATCATACTAAATCCTGCAAAAACGACTAAAGGAAACCATGTCGCTTGTTGCTCTGAAGCAGGGACTGTTTTGTGTGACAGCAAGAAAATAAAACCTAAGAAACACAACAAAGTAACTAAAATGGAAATAAACACAATGCAAGCAAAATAAATCCATAATTGTGAAAAGATTTTTTTACGCATCAAATCACCGCCTTATAGCCTAAGCCACGAACTGTTATGATCTGAAAATCATCATTTTCAATAAAACGCGTGCGTAATCGTTTGATATGCACATCAATCGTCCGTTCTTCCGTATTGGTATCCAACCCCCATATATCATCCATTAATTGTTGTCGTGTAAAAATCTTATTTGGATAAGAAAGTAGTTTGTACAATAATTGAAATTCTTTTTGTGGAAGTAAGATGGCTTGATCCTGCTTGATCACTTCATATGTTTCTTGGTTCAAGCTAGTTTGTCCAATGTTCAATTGATGGCTATGATTGATTTTCGCTCGCCGTAACAAGGCCTCTACCCGCAACACCATTTCATTGACATCTACTGGTTTCGTCATATAGTCATCCGTTCCCAGTTGAAACCCCTTCTTTTTATCTTCAAAATCTGCTTTCGCTGTGATGATCAACACAGGTGTTTCTACGCGACTGCTTCGTAAAGTTTCCAACAGTTCATACCCATCCATCACAGGCATCATAATATCTGTGATGATCACATCCACTTGAGTACTCTCTAATTGCTTCAAAGCTTCGGTCCCATTTGCGACTGCGAAAACCAAAAAACCAGCGCGTTCTAAAACGGATTGATAAAGTTGTTGCAAACGCTCATCATCTTCTACTAGTAATATTCGATTCATCATTTCTCCTCATGTAATTATTTGAAAAATTTCAGTTTTTTTTCTGATTGTTCATATTCAGTTAACATTCATTCATTATACTACGTTCGTTGTTCTGTTATACTTATTAGTATAACGAATATTTCAAACGGAAAGAAGGGTGACAATGTTACAATTAAAAGAGATAAAGAAATATTATAAAGTTGGTGAAACAACGACAAAAGCATTAGACGGCGTATCCGTCGCTTTTAGAAAAAAAGAATTTGTAGCCATTTTAGGCCCAAGTGGATCTGGTAAAACAACCATGTTGAACGTGATCGGCGGCTTGGATAATTATGACTCTGGCGATATGGTCATCAACGGGAAGTCCACAAAAGATTTTAAAGACAGCGATTGGGATGCTTATCGTAATAATTCCATCGGTTTTGTTTTCCAAAGTTATAACTTGATCGGGCATTTAGGAATCATTGAAAATGTTGAACTTGGCATGACATTAAGTGGTGTCTCTAAAGATGAAAAACGGAAAAAAGCGGAGGAATCATTGCGTCGTGTTGGATTGACCGACCACATGCACAAAAAACCCAATCAATTATCTGGTGGACAAATGCAACGTGTCGCAATTGCACGTGCTTTAGCCAATGACCCTGACATCCTTTTATGTGATGAGCCAACCGGTGCTTTAGACACAGAAACAAGTGTCCAAATCATGAAGTTGATTGAAGAACTATCCAATGAGAAACTAGTGATCATGGTCACACATAACCCTGAGTTGGCACATGAATATGCCGATCGGATCATTGAGTTCTCAGATGGAAAAATCGTTTCTGATTCTAATCCACATATCGAACGTCCAAAAGATGATCAATTTAATCTACGTCGGACAAAGATGAGCTTTTGGACCGCATTAAAATTATCTTTCAATAATATTCGCACAAAAAAAGGCCGGACATTTTTGACTTCCTTTGCTTCAAGTATCGGGATTATTGGGATTGCGATCGTATTAGCCCTATCTACAGGATTCCAAAAACAAATTGATCAAACACAGTCAGAAACGATGGCTCGTTTTCCAATTACGATTTCCAAAGTCACCACTAGTCCTCCTTCTGAATCGGATGGCTTGAGTTCCAACACAGCCGAATATCCAGATACAAAAACTGTTACCGCAAAAATCAGCGATGAAGACCGTGCACAACATACGAATAATATTGACCAAGAATATGTTGATTATGTAACGAGTATCGATCCTGATTTAAGTAATAATATTGGTTTTACCCGCACGACTGGTATCAATTTATTAAGAGATGTTGACGGCAAAGTACAGCCTGTTAGCTTTTCGAATCAAAACCCAGATACTGAATCACTGTCCTTCTCAAGTGCGATGTCTTCCATGACTGGCGTAGGTGTTTCTAGTTTCCCAACACAACTAGACGACCAAAAAGACAATTTCTTAGAATCAAATTACTCATTACTTTCTGGTAGTTATCCGACCTCTGCAAATGATGTCGTATTGATCGTGGATGGTAATAACAATACCAACATCAATGCGTTGAAAAATTTAGGCTTTGATGTGAAAGACGGCGAAACGCTTGATTTTGACAAGATCGTCGGAACAACTTTCAAATTAGTGAACAATGATACGTACTATACAAAATTACCGACAGGAAACTTCATTCCTAATACGGATTACCAAGCGATGTACGAAGATGCCTCCAGAGAGGTTAAGATTTCTGGTATTCTACGGGTCAAATCTTCTTCTACGATGAATCTGTTATCTCCGGGTATTGCTTACAGCGACCAATTGACAACAGAAATCGTCAATGAAAACAAAAATTCTGAAATCGTTCAAGCGCAAAAAGACAGCGATATGAACGTATTGACGACCGAAAAAGTAGATGACTCAGCAAAACAAACGCTGATCAGCTATTTAGGTGGAGACAGCTTACCTTCAAGCATCATGATCTATCCAAATAATTTTGGCGATAAAGAAGAGATTCTAAACTATTTAGATGAATTCAACAAAGGAAAATCAGATGAAGATAAAATCATCTATTCTGATTTAGCTGGAACAATGACCGAATTGACTGGTGGATTGATGGATGCCATCACGTATGTCCTGATTGCTTTTGCTGGTATTTCACTTGTAACAAGTATGATCATGATCAGCATCATCACTTATACTTCTGTGATCGAACGGACGAAGGAAATCGGTGTCTTGAAAGCATTAGGTGCGCGTAAGAAAGATATCACGCGGGTATTCGATGCAGAGACTTGTATCTTAGGGATTTCTTCTGGTTTATTAGGGGTCTTGATTGCTTGGCTAGCGACTTTCCCAATCAATAGTCTCTTGTACAATATGACTGATTTAGAAAATGTTGCTCAACTAAATCCTGTACACGCCTTGATTTTGATTGTTGTATCAACGATCTTAACGATGTTAGGCGGACACATCCCAGCTCGTATGGCAGCGAAGAAAGATGCAGCGATTGCTTTAAGAGCAGAATAGTAAAATATAATAGAAAAAAACACAGTTGGTTTTGATATCACTTGTCAAAACCAATTGTGTTTTTGCTTTATTCTTTTGTTCGTACTATGTAGCTCGCGGTTTCTAAAAATGGCCTATATATCTACATATCAAATGAAATAAGTTGATTCTTCCTAAGATAAATTGATTCTCAACCACCCGATCTCTAAATAGGGAAAGAAAAATTTTTAAGAAATCTTTGTGCAATATCAAAAAAAGCTTCTTCCTCTAATGTATCAATGTATTTAACATTTCTTTTAGCTTTTTCGGTATAGTCAAGAGAGAATACTTGAAGCGTATTTACTTTGCTTCTCTTTACTTCATCTAGCTTGAACTTATCGCTTTGAATAGGCACAAGAAATGGTCTATTTTTATCACTTGTAGTAATTGGGCATACGATAATTAAATTCGTTGCTAAATTGTACGCATCCTTACTCATAATTAAAGCCGGTCGTCTCTTCTTAACTTCATAACCTTTTGACGGTTCAAAGTAAAAAAGAACGATATCTCGTTGACGTGGCTTATAGCTCATCTAGTTTTCCTCCATGTGGCATATAATCAACCCCTAATTCTGGTAAATAAAATTCGCCTTCTTTAGCAGATTCAAAAAAAATCTTCAACTTTTGGAATTAAAGCAACCGTGCCATTTTCTTTTTTTATAATATTAAATTCTTCACCTTCTTTTATGCCTAACTTTGCAGGAAGTGTAATCACAAGGGAATTCCCTTGTTTTCTTGTTTTTGTTGAAATCATAAGTCATTCCTCCTTTCTTTTACGAACTTTCTATCCTCTACTCTCTAAATACGTAAAAATCTAATTTTTCTTCATTCCTACTTACATAAAAAAATAGTGGATAAAGTATGTTGTCGAATACTTCATCCACTATTTTTATCATATTATTAAACTATTTACTTCTTCACTTCTGCGATTAATTTTGCCAATGCTTGTTTTTGATAAGCTGTCGCTAAGTCTTTTGATACTTGTTGTTGTTCTTCTTGAGACATCGCTGGATTTTGGGCAATGGCTTTCATCAAGCCTTCTTTGACAAATTTTTGTGCATCGGCTTCCATCGTGCTTTTTTGTTCTTCGACACGTTTTGCCAACTCAGAAGCTTGGTCAGTACTTAATTCGATCCAATCATTCGGAAGTTTGAACGTATTGACCCGGCGTTCATATTCATGGTTATTATCCGCTAAGTTGAACCAGAATTTGTATTGGTCATTTTTATAAACCCAATAAGTTGTTTCACTGACTTTTTCTGCTTTGCCATCCGTTTGTTGAACCTTATTTGTTTCATTTTTTGTGCCAGTAGCTTTTGGTTCTTTTTGCTTGTCATCTGTTCGATATAAGTAGACTTTTTCTGTCCCATCTCCTAGTGACTGATAAAGCAACATATTTACATCTGACTGATCCGCACTGGAAACGAGCGGAGTCGTTTTTGTTTCTGTCACTTCTTCCATCCCAAAATGATTCGTGATATTTTCTACGATCAGTCCTAACGAGAGAACAAACAGTAAGCCAAAGACGAGTGAAAGAAGTGTTTGCCACATTTTTTTGGCAAACACATTCGTCAAAGCAAAAGCAATGACACTGGCAATCAATACGAAAATAATCATGCGTTATCCCCCACTTCCACCACTACTGGTTCTTTTCTTTTTAAGAAGAAAGCAATCGCAAAGCCGATCAAGCCGAATATGATTGCGACAAAGAAGGCTGCATGGTAACCAGATAAAGTCGCGTTGATTGCTTGATCTTTATAGGCTAAAGGTGTACTTTTCAACACAGCATCCGTTGGTAGATTGTCTTTCGTAACATTTGTCAACACACTGATCAAAATCGCAGTTCCGATTGAACTTGCAATTTGGCGGAAGGTATTGTTCACTGCTGTTCCGTGGCTGATCAAGTTGTTAGGTAAAGCATTCATTCCTGATGTTGTCACCGGCATCATGACCATCGAGATCCCAAACATTCGGATCGCATAAAGAATGACGATATACAAAACAGGTGTCGTTTCAGTCAAGAAGGCAAAAGGTGCTGTAGCTGCTGTTAGGATGAACATCCCAACAATCGCAAGACGTTTTGCCCCGTTTTTATCAAAAATCGCACCAGTGATCGGCATCATGGCACCCATGATCAATGCACCAGGAAGCAACATCAAGCCAGAGTGGAATGCCGATTCTCCACGAATATTTTGAATATACAATGGCACAACCATTTCCGCACCGACCATCGCCATATTCGTTACGCCAGCTAAAATCGCTGCAATCGTAAAGGTTGGTGATTTAAAAACGCGCAACTCTAAGAATGGATGTTCTAAATGTAATTGACGCCAAGCAAATGCGGCGATGAAAATCACACCAACGATCAAGAAGCTGATTACTTTCGTACTTCCCCAACCGGCGTCTCCTACGCTTGAAAATCCGTATAGCAAACTACCAAATCCAATTGTTGAAAGAATGGCAGAGAAAATATCGATACTTGGATTGGATAAAGGAATCACACTCTTCATCAAAAAGAACGCAAGTACTAAAACAAGAACGACGATGGGAATAACCATTCCAAATAAATCGCGCCAATGATAGTTATCAATGATATAACCAGATAGTGTTGGGCCTAATGCTGGGGCTAATCCGATAACGATCCCAGACATTCCCATAGCAGAACCTCTTTTTTCTGGTGGGAAGATCGATAGCATGATATTTTGCAATAATGGCATAGATACCCCTACACCACACGCTTGGATCAAACGTCCAATCAGTAGCGTACTAAAGTTAGGAGCAGTAAAACAGGTAATCGTTCCAATCAAAAAAATCGTCATAGCTGACAGATATAATTTTCTAGAACTAAATTTATTGATCAACCAAGCAGTAATCGGAATCATGATCCCGTTCACTAGTAAAAAGCCTGTTGTCAACCATTGCACATCAGAAGCTGAAATATCAAAAGCTTTCATCAATGCTGGAAAAGCAGTTGTCAATAAGGTCTGATTCAAGACCGTACAAAATGTCCCAATCAATAACACGACAACTAATAGTGTACGATTATATGGTTTTCCGTAAATATCTACGGGTTGATTCTTACTCATATTTCTCCTTCTTTCTGAATGTTTTCTGAAACCACTAAGATACTTTATTCCTATTTTTAACTTTTGTCAACCTACTTGACATGATAGTCAACAAAAGTATAATTAAGGGAACGACCAACAAAGGAGTGTGACGAATGGTGGGAGCTTCACTTAAACAATTATTGGAAAATGACCATTTATTAGTAGGCATTAGTGAATTGAGTGAGATCGTCGGAGTTTCACCACGACAATTGAGATACTGGGAACAAAAAGGCTTTATCCAATCCGTTACTGCTGACGCGAATTGTTCAAGAAAATACCGATTACCGACAGTGGTCAAAGTTGAGATCATCAAGAAATTTTTAGATGAAGGGTACACGTTGACCAAAGCCGCTGAAAAAGCTCAGGAACGTTTAAACAAAATGCACCATGTCCGAAAAGTTTTCTCAAAGTCCATCAAAGACATCCAATTGATTGATGAACGTTATACACTCCTTTTAATTGGCGACTTCAATGATCTGGAACAGCTATGTATTATTCATGACGAAGAAACGGATGAACTATCTTATAAGATCCTTCCAGCAGATGAAACGATCGATCCTAAAAAAGTACTGGAAAAATAAGAAAAGATCGCAGTTTTTTTTTACTCCATTAGAACTTGTAGCCGACTTGCTACAGTTAAATAAAAAAGCCACCACGAGGTCTAGACAGAAGTGTTCAGCCTCGAGAAATAAGGCGCCATCCACGAAAATTGTTTTTCAAATTTTTGTGGTTGTCGCCTTTTTAAGTTGTTTGTCATAAACTTTCCATTTATTTTCTTATTTCTTGTTCCAATACTTGTGTCAACCAATTGATATATTCGGTTTCTCGATTGATTGCGTGAGACAAGATCAGATAATGGCCATAATTTTCATGTTGGTCTTTTTCTGTCGGGAAAATCACTTGTTGTCGGGCGAATAAATGCTGTCTTTTTTCTTCATGAAGCTCCTTTTGCTGTTCAAGAATCTCAATCCATGTTGGATCATTGATATCTTTCACAAAATAAAGTTTCAAGACAAATTCGTCTCGATTGACTGGAAGTTCATTTGGCGAGGTATGGATCCATTCGTTTAACAAAACACGCCCTTCTTCAGTCAGCTGATAAATTTTCTTTTCTAGCTTGACTCCAGTGATTCCTACTTCATGTTTGATGATTCCTAGTTCTTCCATTTTGGCCAGTTCAGGATAGATCTGACTATGCTTTGCCTGCCAGAATTCACCGATTTCATTTTTGAATGCTTGATTCAATTCATACCCCGTTTGATTTTTTTTGCTCAGTAATCCCAGTAATATATAGCGTAATGTATTTTTTCTAGCCATCAAAATTTCCTCCTTGACATTCTCTCAAAATCATTCTATCATAATCACGTAATCAAAAACATGTAAATTATTACATGTTTTAATTTAAAGGGAGATGTTTTACATGAAACAATTCAAAAACTTAGAAGATTTTATTGGAACTCACTTTATCTATACGTATGATAATGGTTGGGAATATGAATGGTATGCAAAAAATGACCACACCGTTGACTATCGTATTCATGGCGGAATGGTCAAAGGGCGTTGGGTCAAAGATCAAGAAGCAGATATTGTAAAATTAACAGATGGTGTTTTTAAAATCACTTGGACTGAACCAACTGGTACAGACGTTGCTTTAGACTTTATGCCAAATGAGAAAAAACTCCATGGCACGATTTTCTTCCCTAAATGGGTCGAAGAACATCCAGAGATCACTGTCACTTTCCAAAACGAACATATTGCGGAAATGGAAGCTGCTCGTGAAAAATATGAAACATATCCAAAACTAGTCGTTCCAGAATTTGCGACAATTACTTATATGGGTGATGCGGGTGTTGATAATGAAGATGTAATTAGCGAAGAACCTTATGAAGGAATGCCAAAAGACATTCGTGAAGGTCGTTACTTCGATGAAAACTACCGTCGTATCAATAAATAATCACTCTACCTCACTCGTATAAAATCAAAAGCCACTCCTTCAATTGATGAAGACCAGTGGCTTTTTGATCATTATAAACGGAGGCTTTTGTTTCTACCCTTTATTTTATTGTAAATAAATGTGGTCATTTAACTTTTCCAATTGATTTCTTTATGATTTACATAAATAATTTCATGTTATTTTCAATTTTTTTCTAATTCCTTGCCTCTCTTTTCATTAACCTTTATGATAAGTTTAGTTATTATATGAAAAGGAGCCAAACAGTTGAAAAAATATAGACCATATTTTTTGATTTTTATTTTCGCAATTATTTTCGTATTGCCAAATATATTATCACACAAATTGATCATCGGGGCTGATGCGCCATTTCATTACAATCGTTTTTATGATGCAGCCCAACAAATTATTCACGGAGACTTACACTACTTCCCATCGATGTATGGCTTTCAACAAAGCGGTCGGATCGTCAATGCAATCTACGGTCCCTTATTCTCATACTTTCAAGGGTTGATCGTACTCGTTGCTAGAAGTTGGTATCATTACCAGATTTTATCGAATTTTATCCTCTTCCTTATCGCAGGTTGGTCCATGTTGACTTTGTTGCGTTATGTAAAAGTACGTGAATGGGTAAGTGTACCGGTTTCAGTCCTGTTCATGACGACCTATTCGATCCAATATTGGGCTGTTAATCAAGGTTTTACGAGCTGGGGAACAGTATTTTATCCTTTATGTATGATCCCGCTCGTTGATTTCATCGTGCATAAAAAATTCCCTGTACTTAAAGTAACTGCAGCGATTGCATTGATGACGCAGATCCATCTGCTATCTTCTGTGATGCTAGTATTGATGTATATTCCTTTTTATGGGTATTATTTCTTCACACAAACCAACAAGGGAAAAGCTCTTTTACAATTAGGGAAATCAATTTTGCTTTACTTTATCCTAACGGCAAACATCTGGGTAGGTATGGCGATGGTTTACAGTGGGAATGAGATTCTTCCACCTTTCGTCAATCGACGCATGACAGAGAAATCAATCAATCTTGAGGGAAGTTACTGGTTGAATTATCCGAAAATCCTACCTGTCGTTTTATTTGCTGGATTTTTATGTTTCTTATTGTTCCGAAAAAGAGAAGAACTGTTTCCAAAACTTTTGTTACGCACAAGTGTTGTGTTCTTCTTACTTTCAACCAGCCTGATCCCTTGGAATACATTAGTTGAAAACGAAGTGCCATTTATTAGCTTGATTCAGTTTCCATTTCGTTTCTTTGTCCCATTTACCTTGCTTTTCTTACTTTACTTTGCAATCGTCGCCAATCGTTGGGAAAACAAAACCTGGTTACGGATAGCTGCGACCTTACTGATCCTGATCAGTTCTGTTCAGACCATCCAAAACTTATACCGTCACCTCAATAAATGGGAAGATGAAACCTTCGTCAGTCGTCATACGTATTTGTTCGATACACCTGATGAAGCAAGAAAAACTTTCTACAGTCGTGATATGTCCAAAAGTTTATTTGTTTTCCAGAAAACTACGCCAGATTATTTGCCGATCTATAAACAAACAAAGGCAAATAAATACGATCGATACAATGAAGAAATCCTGGAAAATGAAACAACATTCATCAAATCACATCCTGATGGTCGGTTGAGTATCAAATGGAAAAATACCGGTGAACCGACTGTTCATGTGCCAGTTATCGTGTATGATCGAACCGTCTTGATGCAAAATGGACAGAAATTGACGGATTTTGAATTGACCGATATCGGTACACCGATCGTCAAACAGCATAATGGCATCAACGAGATCATTCTCTATTACGACCTTCCCGTCTATTTCTACTTCGTTGTTGCTGCGACTATTGCCGGTTGGCTATCCTTTTTAGGCATCTATCTTTCACAAAAGTTTAATTTTAGAAAAGAAAAAAATGTGAAAATCAGCTAGGCTATCATTTTTTTAGATTATACGTAACATCTATCATATATGTATAAGAATAAGCGAGGCTATGACAGATTGACTGTCATAGCCTCGCTTATTCTTAAAAATTTGAGAGTAGATAATTTATCCTTTCTCAGCAGACATTCTCTTGGTTAATCGTTATATGAAACGTAAGTAAGTGGGTTTGAAAAATCCTATGACTTGTCAGCTCTTATTCGTTCGCTTTATCTTGATCAATCCAATCTTTCTCCTCATCAAACTTATTTGAGTGAATCCAACTACGGCAAAAAGCACCTATCTTATAGATCCATTTCTACAGACACTCCAAAATGATCACTAACGACCGGGCCATTCGTCCCATCAAAGACGCGCGTATACGTACTGACTTTACTATCAGTCGGAACGAAAATATAGTCGATTCGCAGTGCTTCTGTATTGTTTTCCCAGCCATCGATTTTTTTCTCGATCGTGGCTTCTTCAGATTTTTGTTCGGCTAAAACATATGAATCTTTGATGTTCAATTGGTTATCTTCATTAACTAAGCGATACCCTTCCTCACCTACTGGATTATTAAAATCACCCATCAACAAGCAAGGTATTTGATAAGTTAGGAGTTCTTTCTGTAAGAATTGCCACTCGTAGGCAAAGCCCGTTTCTATATCTGACCACCAAGAGAAATGACAGCTTGCGACAACGATTGGTTGATTGTCAATAACTGTTTTGGCAACAAGGACCATGCGGGTACGGTAGTTTTCTTTTTCTTTTGTTTCAGACACTATGTATGCCCGACTATCCAAAGGAGCCTTTGATAAAATAGCGTTTCCTTCTTCATACTTGTCATAACCAATATGACTCATTTCCCAACTCCAAAAATAGGATTCTCCTGCTTCTGCCAGTCGTCGGATCAAGCAATAAGCGAAATTATCTTTGTGGATTGGGGTCTGATTCGTTACTGGACAAAAACCGACTAGCTCTTGTTCATTTACGATCTTTGTTTCAATCAGTTGATTGACCTCTTGCAAAGCAATGACATCATAGCGCTCAGTTAAAATCTTGTCTACAAGGTCTTGTAGTTTAGTTACTGGTTCTTCTTCCAACCAACTATGTGTATTCAACGTCATTATTTTCATTTTTTTGGAACCTCTTTTCTATTTTTACATAAAAATCAGAGACTGTTACGTCAGCGCTGATTATTGAAGAAATCTCTCCTCAATCGTCTCGCTTTTTCGTCACAATCTCTGATCACTTCTTTTATTTATTATAGCTTGATTTTTCCGATTTCTGTACCCATTTCAACAGAACCAAGTGTAGTGATCGCAATTTCTTTCACTTTATCATCCGTGAAAACAACCATGATCGTTGTATCTTTTCCTTGTTCTTTGACTTTTGCAAGATCCATGCGTGCAATCGGCATGCCTGGTGTGACTTCTTGTCCTTCTTTCACAGATACTTCAAATGCGGGTTGCGCCATTTGGACAGTATCGATTCCCATGTGGATCAGTACTTCTGCGCCTTCAGCTGTTTCCATCCCGATGGCGTGTTTCGTTGGGAATACGCTAACGATTTTACCCGCTACTGGAGCAGTGATCGTATCTGTTTCAGGAATGACTGCAAAACCGTCACCCATCATTTTTTGTGAGAATACTGGATCATTGACCGCTGCTAAAGCAATCACTTCTCCTTTGGCTACTGCGTACAATTCTTTTTCGATCCCTAATGCTGCTGTCGCTGTTTCTTTTTCCATCACGACTTCTTTGATTTGTGGTTCAGGAATATCTGCGCCTGATTGCAACAAATCTTCAATATCTGATTTTAACACATCTGCTTTTGGCCCATAAACTGCTTGGACACCATTGTCTTTGACGATCAAGCCCATTGCGCCAGCACGTTTCCACGCGTCTTCTGAACCAACTCTACCTCGATCTGCCACTGTTACACGTAAACGCGTCATACAAGCATCCACGTCTTTGATATTTTCTTTTCCACCTAATAAATGGATGATTTGGATAATTTGTTGATCCGCCGCTCCTGTTGTCGTGCCAGTGGTTGTTTCTTCACTGTCACTATCATAGTTCCCGTTACGTCCTGGTGTCGCAAAATTGAATTTCTTGATCAAGAAGTTTGCTAAGAAATAAGTGACTACGCCAAAGAGAATGACACAGATGACGAAGTTGATCAAATCGCCGCCAAGTCCTGCTTTGATCCCTAATGGTGTTCGCGTCAATAATTCGATATTCCCGAAGGAGTGGACACGCAACGGTAAGATATCCGCCATCGCAAAAGCTGCTCCTTGGATCACTGCATAGATTGCATACAGTGGAACTGCCGCAAACATAAACATAAATTCTAGTGGTTCTGTTACCCCTGTTAAAAAGACAGCTAAAGCAGCTGAGAAATACATGGATTTGTATTTTGCTTTTTTGTCTGGATCGACATTGCGATACATCGCAAGCGCCATCCCCATCAAAATACCAGAAGAACCAATCATTTGACCGACTTTGAAACGTGCCGGTGTCCAATTGTTCAAGACGAATTCATACTGTGCCATGTCTCCTGCACCTCGCAGGTTCACTAAGTCAGTTGCCCAAGCTAACCATAGTGGATCTTGACCAAATACTTGTGTACCGGCTTGTGCGCCAGATAAAATCTCATATGTTCCACCTAATTGCGTATAGTTGATTGGAATCGTCAACATGTGGTGTAAACCAAAAGGTAGTAATAACCGTTCTAATGTTCCATATAAAAATGGTGCTAAAATTGGTGCGCTATCTTGCGATTGTGCAATCCATAAACCAAAGTTGTTGATTCCTGCTTGAATAGCTGGCCAAACTGCTGCCAAAATAAGAGCTACGATCGTTGACCAAAGAATCACTACAAAAGGAACAAATCGTTTCCCATTAAAGAAAGAAAGTGCATCTGGTAATTTACGGTAGTTATAGTATTTGTTATAAGCCATCGCACCGACGAACCCAGCGATGATCCCTACGAATACCCCCATGTTCAATGCAGGAGCTTCTAAGACACTCGTAAAGAATCCTTTCACCATGATTCGTGTACCGAACAACGTATGTGTGAAGGCGTCTTCGTTTGCTAACATCTCTGTTGTGACCCCGAAGATTGCTCCTGTGATCCGATTGATCAAAACAAACGAGATTCCGGCAGCGAATGCACCACCTGCTCGTTCTTTTGCCCAACTACCACCTATCGCTAATGCAAATAATAAATGCAAGTTCCCAATAATTGCCCAACCAATACTTTCAAGAACGCCACCCGTAGTGACAAGTGCTGCCATGTTCGGGTTGATCAATGGGATCGATTTCCCGATACTGATCATTAAACCAGCAGCTGGCATAACTGCTACAACGACCATTAAAGCCTTTCCAAATTTCTGCCAAAAATCAAAACTAAACATTTTCTTCAATTTCTATCTCTCCTTTACGCAATCGGTTTCGTTAATCCGTATTATAGAGGTAATTCCTTTTTTTGTAAATGCTTTATTTTTATTTTATTTATTTTTTTATCCAAAAGTATGACAAAGCTAATATAATAAGAACTATAAAGAAATATTAGGGCAATGATGCTTTCTATCCCCTTGCGAAGTGTTCGCCAATAAAAAAGATTGAGTATTTATCAGTTTACTATTGACTGACGCAACCGGTTGCGTTTATTATAAACCTAAGAAATGAAACATTTAGGAGGAGAATCATGAAACAAATCAAACGCTTATTCCAGATCGACCCTTGGAAAATCAGCACGACAACATTAGATAAAGAAAACTTACGTTTACAAGAGTCATTGACAAGTATTGGGAACGGCTACATGGGAATGCGTGGAAACTTCGAAGAAACGTACTCTGGCGATCATCACCAAGGCACTTATTTAGCCGGTATCTGGTACCCTGACAAAACTCGTGTAGGTTGGTGGAAAAACGGCTATCCTGAATACTTTGGAAAAGTCATCAATGCAGTCAACTTTATTGCAATGGATATTTACATCAACGACCAATTGATTGACTTAGCTTCACTAGATCCAGAAGATTTCTCTTGGGAATTAGATATGAAAAACGGGGTCTTGTCTCGTCAGTTTACGATTACGACAGCTACAAATAAAGTCCGTTTCTCATTTGAACGTTTCTTGAGTATTGTTAAAAGCGAAGCGGCTTATATTCGTGTAAAGGTTGAATTGATCGCCGGCTCTGCCACTGTAAAATTTGTTTCGAAACTGGATGGAAATGTCCAAAATGAAGATAGTAACTACGATGAGCATTTCTGGAATCAGACCGACCGTGGCACAAAAGACTCGATCGGTTATTTGACAACGAAGACCATTCCTAATGCATTTGACATTGAGCAATTCACCGTCACTGCAGGCATGCGTCATTTTATCAACGGCAAAGAAACAACACCTATATTTGAAGAACAAATATTAGCGTTACAAGGTGTATTCTCGTATGATCTAACACCAAATGATCCTGTGGTCGTGGATAAAGAAGTCTTGATTTTGACAAGTCGTGATATCCCTGAAGCACAACAAGTGGCAACACTTATGGATGAATTTGATCAGTTAACTACTCATTATGATGAAGCCAAAAAAGAACAAACGACTGCTTGGGCAAAACGTTGGGAATTGGCTGACGTAGTGATCGAAGGCGACGATGAAGCGCAACAAGGCATCCGTTTCAATCTTTTCCAATTGTTCTCTACTTATTACGGAGAAGACGAACGGTTGAACATTGGACCAAAAGGCTTCACTGGCGAAAAATACGGTGGTGCGACATACTGGGACACAGAAGCTTACGCCGTGCCATTATATCTAGCATTAGCTGACCCAGAAGTCACAAAAAATTTATTGAAATACCGTCACAATCAGTTACCACAAGCCATCCACAATGCCCAACAACAAGGATTGAAAGGCGCGCTTTATCCAATGGTGACCTTTACAGGTGTCGAGTGCCACAATGAGTGGGAAATCACCTTTGAAGAGATCCATCGTAACGGTGCGATTGCTTACGCGATCTACAATTATACAAATTATACCGGCGATACCTCTTATCTGAAAAATGAAGGACTTGAAGTATTGGCTGAGATTGCTCGTTTCTGGGCGGATCGTGTCCATTACTCCAAACGTCAAAACAAATATATGATCCACGGCGTGACTGGTCCGAATGAATACGAAAACAATATCAATAACAATTGGTACACGAACACGATTGCTGCTTGGGTCCTTCGTTATACTCGTGAAAATTATTTAGCGTTCAAAGAAGAAACAACAATTGAAATCAGCGAAGAAGAATTAGCAAAATGGGCAGATATTGTCGAAAACATGTACTACCCGATCGATGAGGAACAAGGAATTTTTGTCCAACATGATACATTCCTAGACAAAGATTTGATGCCAGTTTCGGATTTACCACTTAGCGAATTGCCATTGAACCAAAAATGGTCTTGGGATAAGATCTTGCGTTCTTGCTTCATTAAACAAGCGGATGTGTTACAAGGCATCTATTTCTTCAATGAAGAATTTACCAAAGAAGAAAAACAGCGGAACTTTGATTTCTATGAGCCGATGACCGTTCACGAATCTTCTCTTTCTCCAAGTATCCACGCGATTTTAGCTGCTGAACTTGGCTTGGAAGAAAAAGCGGTCGAAATGTACCAACGTACTGCTCGCTTAGATTTGGATAACTATAACAATGATACGGAAGATGGTTTGCACATCACGTCAATGACAGGTAGTTGGCTAGCGATCGTTCAAGGTTTTGCACAAATGAAAACCGCCCATGGCGAATTATCTTTTGCACCATTTTTACCAAACACATGGAATGCCTATTCTTTCCATATCAATTACCGCGGTCGCTTGATTTTCATCGCTGTTTCTGATGAACAAGTCACCTTTACATTACTGAATGGTGAGGCACTGGAATTGACTGTGTATGGACAAGCACAAGAGCTAACAGATCAATTGACGATTCCATTAAGAAAGGACGATGCACATGTTTAAAGGTGTCCTATTTGATTTAGACGGTGTCATCACCGACACAGCAGAATTCCATTATCGCGCCTGGAAAAAACTTGGTGAAGAAATCGGGATTTCAATCGACCGAAATTTCAACGAACAATTAAAAGGAGTCAGCCGAGAAGATTCATTAACATTGCTTCTTGCTTATGGCAAGAAAGAAAATGACTTTTCAAACGAAGAATTCGCTGCTTTAGCTAAACGTAAAAATGAGTATTATCTAGAAATGATCCAAGAAATCACGCCAACAGACGTATTTCCGGGTATTGTTCCTTTATTAACAGAATTAAAGAAAGCTGGCATCAAGATCGCCTTGGCTTCTGCTAGTAAAAACGGACCATTATTACTAGATAAAATGCAACTAACAGATTACTTTGATGCGATTGCTGATCCTAGCAAAGTAGCAAGTGGCAAACCCGCCCCTGATATCTTTTTATTAGCAGCCAAAGAAATCGGATTCGAGGCGACTGATTGTTTAGGTATTGAAGATGCAAAAGCAGGCATCCAAGCGATCATCGCAAGTGGTGCTTATCCTGTAGGAGTTGGACGCAAGGAAGATCTTGGGGAGGACATTCCGATCGTCGCTGATACGTCTTCGTTAACACTCGACTATCTACAACACGTTTGGCGCAAAGATGTCTGAACCAAGCATCTCTGTCCTCCCCATCAAACAAACAAATCTAAAAAAAATCACATTGAAGAACGACGAGCTAGAAGTCGTTCTTCTCAATTATGGCGCTCGCTTGCATCAAATATTCACAGCAGATAGATTTGGACAAATGGAAAATATCTTACTCTCTTACGACAATCTTCAAGATGTTTTATCTGATTATAGTTTTTTCGGTGCAACGGTTGGTCCAGTGGCAGGTAGGATCAGAAATGGTGAATGGGGCCCTCACCAACTAGAAAAAAATAATGGCAACCATCATATCCACGGCGGAACAAACGGCTGGTCCTTTCAGTTTTGGGAGGTAGAAGTATTCAAATCACCTCAAGCAGTGGGTGTCGTCTTTTATTTAAAAGATACATTTTCAGGTTATCCTGGACCAATCACCGCGACTGTGACCTATCAATTAGAAGGAAATAGACTAGTGATGATCACTAAAGCTAACAGTGTAGTAGAAACGATTTGCAACCCGACAAACCATGCCTATTTCAATCTATCTGGAAATGGAAAACGTGATATTGATTCCCATCAACTCCAGATTCAATTAGATAGCTTGTTACTTTTGGATCATGACAAATTACCTACAGGGGAAACACTAGACAAAGCGGACTTACCCATCAATTTTCAAGAACCAAATACACTGACAGAGATTTTATCCAAGTATCCTTCAGGTCTTGATGACGTTTTTTTATTAAATACGCCTAAACTCACCAAAAATAGCTTAACTTTATCAGAAGAAGCTTCCGGTCGCCAAATGAATATAGCAACTACGAACAAAAGTATGGTATTATTTTCTACAACTGGGTTCGATGCAGATTTACAGATCAACGGTCAAAACATGCATTCTCATTTTGGCTTAGCGATCGAACCACAAGAAATACCAGATATCGTTCATTTCCCGGAGTTTGGCTCGATTACGCTACGCCCTGGACAAGAACGTGTCAGCCAAACAACTTATGAATTTAGTACATTCACTTAACCAGTTTTATTTAACTTGGTTTCAACAAGACGATGGACGATGAAAAAGAAAGGTGATTTAACTTATGGCAATTACAGTGAAAGATGTTGCAAAAAAAGCAGGCGTAGCGACATCTACTGTTTCTCGCGTGATCAACGACCATCCAAGTATTTCCGAAACAACGAAAAAGAAAGTACGAAAAATCATGGATGAACTAGGATATGTCCCCAATATCACAGCGAGAAATCTTGGTAAACGTGTATCAAGCGCTGTAGGTGTCATTCTTCCACCACTCGATTCCAAAGAGCGTCTTGGCAACCCGTTTTATTTAGAAATCATGGAAGCAATCAACGAAGAAGCACGACATCACGGTGTGACAACAGCTATTGCTACCGCAAAAAGTTTCGACGTCTTATTAGAGAACGTTCAGCGGATGCATTTACAAAAACAAGTTGATGGTTTTATCCTAGTCTACTCCGATAGTGACGATCCAGTCATCGATTATCTTTATGAACAACAGATTCCGTTCACACTGATCGGACAACCATACCATCATGAGAACGAAATCATCTACATTGATAACGACAATCAACTGTTAGGAAAGCAAGCCACCGAATTTTTGATCGATAATGGCCATAAAAATATTCTTTTCGTGACCAATACAACACATGAAAGTTTATACTTTGAACGCTATTTCGGTTATCAAAAAGCGATGATGTTAGCAGGACTGAACGCCCATCCAAGTGTGACCTTGGAACAGGCTGAAGATTACTTGGATTTTGACACGATCTTAAAAAAAGCTGAAGCGACAGCGCTAGTTGTTATCGATGATATTTTTGCTTTACGCACGATGCAACTCGCCCAAATGTATGGCTATATCATCCCGGAAACCCTTTCGATGATCAGCTTCAATAACTCGATTTTTTCTACATTGATGCATCCTTACTTAACAAGTATCGACATCGATATCTCTGAGTTAGGTCGAGTCGCGATGCAAAAATTACAAGAACTGATCCATGAAGAAGTTAGCAATGGTGTACGTTTAGTGATCCCCCATCGTTTGATCAAACGCGAAACGGTCGTTCCATTGAAAGAAGAATAGGGCATCCATTCCTAGGCAAATCAAACAAAAATAGCAAAGCATCTTGTCTTCGGACAAAAGATACTTTGCTATTTATTTTACTAGTAATCAACTGATCCACTAACGATAAGTCCACATTTGTATTTAACTAGAAATAAGCAAAAAAAGAAATCTCTTCTATTCTTTCTAAAAATCTCTTAAAATGTGGTTAAAGAGGCATGCATTAACATGCCCCATGTAGTCCGTTCAAAGCAGATAGCATCGATAGAGCATTAGAGCACGTCTACTTCGCCAAAAGTTGAGACGGCTCTATTTTTTGCTCTTGATTTTTTAAGAAAAACAACGAGCCCAGGATATGAGTTATCTTGCATCCCCTAGAACCGAATAAACGGTGTTCCAGAAGTAACTCCTTCAGAAATAAGCGTGAAACCCCAAAAATTTGAAGAACAATTTTCGGGGTTTCACGCTTATTTCTCGGAGCTGAACACTTCTGTCACAACCTCGTTGTTTTATATTCTCTAAGAGGGAGTCCCCCCACTATTCTTTTAAGTCTGCTTCAACTTCAGTCAACCAAGTTGCTTTCTTCACGCGATTGATGATCAGCGGAATAACGAACATCACGATTGCGATGACCGCAACAAGCAATGCATCCGCTAATGTTGAAGTTCCTAACGTTGAAACAACAACGGCGATAATTGCCAACATCAGCATACAGCTAACCAGCCACGCAAAGCCATTTCCTTTTTTACCGATTCGATAAGGACGAGGCAATTCTGGATGGCTATTTCTCATTTTCACTAAAGATATGGCGATCAAGAGATATACGATGCAATAAATCACTGTTGTTGCATTCGTCAATGTAAGAAAGACCGCACTTACATCATCCATGACGCCATAAAGTAACGCAAAGAGGGAAATAACTACTGATTGCGTCAATACCACATTTCTTGAAACACCATATTCATTTTCTTTATGGAAGCCAAATTTTGGTGGCAAGAATCCTTCACGTGCTACTTGGATGATCGTTTTAGAAGGTCCAGTTACCCAAGCAGACAATTGTAATAACACACCAATAAAGACCATAAAGCTGAAGATATTACCGATGATCGTTGGCAATCCTAAAATATCACAATAGATCAATACTGGTTGTGTGATGTTTGCCAATTCCATTCTTCCTTCTGGTACGACATTTGCAACAAACAAGGCATTGATGACATTCAATAAAACTAGTCCGATCAATGCAATAAAGACCCCTTTAGTATAGTTCTTCGTTGCATCTTTCAAACGAGGCATATACACTGAGCTCATTTCGATTCCCACAAAAATAAATGTGATCCCTGCCAAATATTTCAATGAATCACTGTGTTGTAGATCAGGCAATGCTTTCGACCATGAAAAATCCCCCAAATAGCCGTTTGAAACAAGTCCCACTTTGAAAAACGCTAATATCCCCAAAACAAACATGATCACCACAGGAATATAAACACCCAACCAAACACCAATATTCCCACCAACTTTCGCCATGTCAAACTTCAAGTTGAGCAAGGTGATGATCCAGTAAATGACCAAGATACACCCTAAAACGAAGTAGTGATTGTTGCCAAGAGCGGCGTTCCCAAACGTATTCCCTAACAATGGACCTAAGGTAGAAGCGACCATGACCATTCCTGGGAACATTTGCACCCAAAGCAACCATGCAACGACAAATCCCCATTTACTACCTAGAGCTGTTTTGACCCAAAGTTGCGGGCCTCCTTCTTGCGGCAGCATCGTTGATAATTCACCAGAAATCATTGAAATGGGTCCAGCAAAAAACAAGACGGCAAAAATCGTGTAAAAAATCAATGTCCAACCAACAGCTGACAATGTTGGGATACTACGAACAGTGGCACATAGCGCCATGGTCAAACCAATGAATGTCCCTAGCCCCATTTTACTTACTTGAGCTTTACTCAATTTTGACACTCTCCTTATTAAGAAATAAATAGGCGTGTCTTTGAAACTTTTCATTAACAGCAAATAAAAGCAAACGTATGGTCAACTTGTGCTTTGAGTATTTTTTGCTTGGATCATCAAGCTTCAAAGGCACTCCAACATGAAAGATTTGATAAGAGAAAGGAGGCTCATTCTTTATTCGTTTCGAACGAGAAATGAGCGCTCATTCTACTTGCTTTCTCTTCACTCATCATAATATTTACGTTTATTTTGTTTCGTTTGCCACTAACTGATCTGCATAGATTTTTTCTAATTTACTTTGAAGCGCTGCTTTGATTTTTTCTGCATATTCTTCAAAATGTTCTGCTTTATTCATATACGGCGTCATGACACTGGCACGTAAGACTGTGACTTTTCCAGCACGTTCCCATTCTTCCTCTGTAAATCCTAATTGTTTTACAAATTGAAGTGGGCTATTGCCATAATCTGGAATTGCAAAGTCTGTATGAGATGTCAAGAATTCATTGCCATAGATGCTTCCTTTGACATAAGAAGAATAGTCATACACATCATGGTTCAACTGATTCATCGCTACCAGATCGTCATTCCCTTTTTCTTTGAATACATAATCAACCATATTGAAATCTGGATAAGTCAATGGATGAACTTCGATTTCTTTATCGCCCACTTTGAAGGTTAAATTGTTCAAGAAGTGGAAGAAACGATGTGCGCCTTCAATCGATGCTCCCATCAATTTACCATAACCAGTCACATTAAGCGGTAGTACGTGATGCGCTGCCCAAACACTTGCGGCAGTTGCTCCGGCTTTTGATCCTTCCAAAATATAGGCACCAAGCAATGCTGGGATATCTGCTCCTTTTTCAAATACATAGGTTGCAAAGTAAGAGATCACATCACGCATACGAATGTCTTGGATCACGATACCTCCAGCAGAGTAAGGAACATAGCCCATTTTATGTGGATCAATCGTCACTGATTCTGCTTCTTCAATTGCTTGATATGCACGGTGTACTTCTTCTAAAAGATAATCTTTATTTTCTGTGAAGACATGATGTTTTGCGTGTACTTCTTTTAATTGATCAAATGGGATGAATTCATTGTTCTCATCAAGGAAGATCGCACGTCCGTAACCACCATAAGCTGCATCTACGTGTAGGTAGAAATAAATGCCTTCTTTTTCTAGCTTGCGACGTAATTCAACGATTTTATCGATTTCATCGATTGCCCCTTCTTCAGTAGAACCAACGACACCAACGACACCTAAAACCGGTGTTTGTTCAGCAGCCAATTCACGAATGATTGTTTCAAGTTCCTTGATGTCCATGCGGTAGTTGTGATCCACAGGCACTGGAATCACTTGATCTAGTCCGACACCAATGATGTCTGCTGCTTTCAACCATGAATAGTGTTTTGTTTGTGGGACTAACCATTTACCTAATTGTTGAAGATGTTTTCCACTGCGTGCAGAATGTGCTTTGATCTCATCGATTTTTTCTGGCACTTGATCTAACAGATCAATGATTTCCCGAGTTGAAAGATTCATCAATTCCCAATCTGTTTGACCTGAAACCAATTCAGGTGCCACTTCTTTCATTGCAAGTGGCAATGATTTGATGTTGCGCGCATACCAAAGACCTTCTAAATTTGCTAATGAGCCATCTGCAACGATATGGCCCCAGCCATTTTTGTACCCCATCAATGTAGCAAATTCCATTCCGACTTCTTCTTCCATTTGACTTGTTGCTGGAGAAGATTCATATGCGACGTTATTTCCATTCCATAGCATCGCAAAATTATAGGCTAATAATGATGGCATCAATGTTTCAGAGTTCATATGACCCCAATAACGACCTGCATTATGCCATGGGACAGAGTGTGTACGCATCCGCGTAGAGATTTCAGCTAACACGTCTTTTGTTTTATTGATCGTGTGCGCGAAGCTTTCACTGCTTTTTTCTTCCGGCGTAATGATCGGCATATCTTGTGGCATATAATTTTGACGCCATCCTAAGTGCTCGTCCACTAATTCATTTAACAAAGCTTTATAGATTTGGCCATTCTCTGCTTTGTCTCCAATGAATAGTGCATTCAAATTTAAATCATTTACCTTTGATTCCATTTAGAAACCCTCCTAAAATAATTTTTTAAATTTTGTCGAGGCTTAGATTACACCTGTTTTTTATTTCTGTAAATATCACTTTTCCTATTTTTCTCATTTCATTTTAATGCTTTTAATTGTTTGAATTGTTGGTACAATTGATAAAAATTAAAAAAAGGAGGGAATTTACAAATGTAAATTCTCTCCTCATGATTGTATTAACGACAACCGGCGTAACTATTAGGATAAGTTTCAAAAATTGGAATTTTGTAATGGAATAGACCTTTTACAAGGTAAAAAATTACTAAATTCTAATCAACTACTTTGGCCAAAAAGTAGCGTTTTTTCCCTTTTCTGATCACTACGAATTTACCATCAAATTCTGTAGCTGGATCAATGACAAAATTTAAATCGGTTACGCGATCACCGTTAATACTTATAGCTCCGTTCGACACATCTTCACGCGCTTGACGTTTTGATGGCTCGATTTTTGTGGAAACAAGTAGTTCCACGATATTTTCAGGGGTACTTGAAATCTCTACATTCGGCATGTTTCCAAAGCCTTGTTCGATTTCTGACGCATTTAGTTCTTTGATATTTCCAGAGAACAATGCAGCTGTGATTTTTTGCGCTTCTTGTAAGTCTTCTTCGCTGTGGACAAAACGTGTCACTTCTTCTGCCAAACGGCGTTGTGCTTCACGTTTTTCAGGTTCTGTCTCCACTTTTTTCGCTAATTCATTGATTTCTTCTTGTGATAAGAAAGTAAAGAATTTCAAGTATTTCACAACATCCCGATCATCTTGATTCAACCAGAATTGGTAGAATTCGTAAGGGGATGTTTTTTCAGGGTCTAGCCAGATTGCACCACCGGCAGTTTTTCCGAACTTTGTTCCATCTGCTTTTAGCATTAATGGGATCGTCAACCCAAAGGCTTCCGCTTCTGGTCCTTCCAATTTACGGATCAGATCTAAACCAGCAGTGATGTTTCCCCATTGGTCAGCTCCACCGATCTGTAATTGCACATCGTATGTTCTGTGTAAGTGCAAGAAGTCGATCGATTGCAAGATTTGGTAAGTAAATTCGGTAAATGAAATTCCGACTTCCAAACGACTTGCCACGATATCTTTCGCTAACATCGTATTGATGTTGAAGTTTTTTCCGTAGTCTCTTAAAAATTCTAATAAAGAAATATTTGATAACCAGTCATAGTTGTTCACAAATGTAATATTGGCATCTTTCCCAAAAAGTTTGCGCATTTGGTTCGATAATGCATCCACATTATGTTGGACTTGTTCCATCGTTTGTAAAACACGTTCGCTTGTCCGTCCACTTGGATCACCGATCGTTCCAGTTCCTCCACCAATCAGGATGTATGGATGATGCCCTGCTAATTGGAATCTTTTCATCATCATGAACGGGATCAAATGCCCAATATGCATCGAATCTCCTGTTGGATCGACACCACAGTAAAGCGAGATACTCTTTTCTTCAACAAGCTCGCGAAGTCTTTCTTCGTTGGTTTGTTGGTTAATGGCATCACGCCAAGTTAATTCATCAATAATATTCATAACATTTCCCTCCATATCTTTTTTTATGAAAGCAGGTCCCTGCCAGCATGTCATTTATTACCGGGCAGACAACAAAAAAATCCCTTGACAATCAAGTCAAGGGACGAAAATTCGCGGTACCACCCAAATTATATGTTTGTTTTCCAAACATATCTCTCTAACATTTAACGCTGTCGCGTGGCTTCATGCCATAGACTCCTAAAATGTAATTCGCGCTAAAGCATGTACTAGTTCACAGCAACCACTAGCTTTCTGAAACATTGGCTTTATCCACTACTTCGTTTTATTCATCGTCTAATTCCTTATTCATCTATCTCCTATCTTAGAACGCACTGTTTTTTTTGTCAACAAAAAAATTTTTCTTGATCATTCGAACGACAAAAAATAACATCGTTTTTTAATCTTGAACTAAGCGGAAATCGATTGAATTGAAGAAGCCTTTATTGATTCCATTGCTCAATCTGTTGAAAAATGTTCTTCTTATTGCACGCACCATTTTTTCTTTAATTACATAATTGTCGTTACGTTAATAACTCAAACAGCCTCTCATGCCCGCATCACAAATTCAATTGGCGTAGAAGTCCCTCCGATCATCAAGTCAGCCAATGTACAAGACACTCCAGGCATCTATCAAGCAACGATCGGCACGACCATCATGTCTTCAGTAGAAAAAGAGATCACAGTCACTATCGTCGATAAACTTGAAGACTGTCCGACTTATGGTATTTATCAATTAACTGCTGAGGATGCAACGGTTCCGGTGGGGCAAGTAGATGAAGCAGCTACCCTTCAAGCAACAAATGCGCAAGCGCTGACTTCTGGCGGCTCTCCAGTAGATGTTGTGATCAAGAAATCAAATGTAGTGAATGATACCCCTGGTACGTATCAAATCGTTTTAGGGATCAAAGAAGAACCAAAGATCCGTAAGACAGTCCAAGTCACAGTTACTAATGACGCAGGGAACGAGCAAGAAAATCTTTACTTTGTCGACGCATCGGATGCTACTGTCTCGATCGACCAATTGGACGAACAAACGTTGATCATCATGACTGATGCCAAGGCAACTGATATTTTAGGACATTCCTTGCCTGTAGAAATCAAACACTCCACAATCAAGTTTGAGCCAGGAAATTACACTGTTACATTCGGTCTCAAAGGAGACTCAAGTTTATTTACTAAAACTGTCAATCTTACCGTCACTTCGGATAACTACGTTCCTTCCAGATTCTTTTTGCAAGCATTCGATGCAACTGTCCAGTTAGGTCAAACGGATGACCTCTCACTGATCCAAGCAACCGGCGCAAATGCCGTGACTCTCCTTGGACAAAAGGCAAATGTTTACGTGAAGCATTCCTCGATTGAAGCAAACAAAACTGGCGAATTTGCCGTGACATTTGGCGTAACAGAAGATCCAAGAGTCGAAAAAACGGTAACAGTCTCAGTGGTTGATGAAATCAATCGTCCAGAATTGGGCGGTGGCATTGGGAATATCTAACAAACAACCACTTGTCTCACCTTAAACAGGATAAAGGACGGACCAAAAAATAATGGTTTTAAAAAAGGCGTCATCCACATAAGGTTAAAACCACTGTGGATGGCGCCTGATTTATCGAGGTTAGATCCTTCTATCCAACTTTTTTTATATTTCGTCGATTATTTCTAATAACGTAGTAAACAAGATGGCACTAGATGCCGCACCAGGATCAATATGTCCGATTGAACGTTCACCTAAATAAGAAGCACGTCCTTTTTTCGCGACTAATCCTGCTGTGTGTTCTTTTGCCTGCTCAATTACTTCTTTCGTAAGATTCCCTGCGGTTAGTGCTTCAGCTACAGGGAACCAAACATCTAACATGGTTTTATCTTCTTGTTCCGCTTTTCCTCTTGCTTGGATGCCGTTCGCTCCTTCACGGATGAACTCACCTAATTGTTCTTGTGAATCGATCTGCTCTACTCCTTTTGTTGCTTTCATCAAATTCATAAACGCAGAACCGTAAAGAGGACCCGAGGCGCCTCCTACTTTGGAAATCATTGCCATAGAAAACATCTTGAAGGTATCACTGATAGTGTCAGGTGCCTCCTGTTGAAAAGCTGCTTCATAGGCTGTCACACCTCTTCCCATATTATTCCCATGATCCCCATCGCCAATGGGGGTATCTAAATCACTTAGGTACGCTTTTTTCTCTTTGATCTCTTCAGCAAAGCGGTTAAGCCAAGCTTGGATCTCTTTTACCGTCAACTTCATTTTTTCATCATCCTTTACCATGCAATCGTTTCTACGTGACTTGTTAAAGCTTCTTTCCAAGTGGTTTCTGTTAAGTCAACCATTGTTAATGATAGTCCCTGCATATCCAATGAAGTCATCAAATCACCGACTTTATGGAAAGTAACATCCACCTGTTCTTCATTCAACAACGTTAACACATCATTCATGAATACAAATTGTTCCATCAATGGTGTACCACCCATCCCATTCACTAAGACACCGACTTCTTTTGGTTTTTCAGTATATTCACTCAAAATTTTCGTGACTAACTCTTTCGCTAACAATTTAGAGGGTTGCAGTTTTTCTCGACGATAACCTGGTTCGCCATGAATCCCTACACCGTATTCGATTTCGTCTTCATTTAGGTCAAAGCCAGGCTTCCCTACTTCTGGGACAGTCGCAGCCCGTAATGCGACACCAATTGTTTTGGTCGCAGCAACCACTCGCTCTCCTAATTCCTTCAGTTGAGTCAAGCTCGCGCCATTTTTGGCAGCATCTCCTAAAATCTTATGGACAAGAATAGTCCCCGCTACGCCACGCTTCCCTGCCGTATACGTGCTGTTTTCTACCGCGATGTCATCATCGACCACTACTTCTTCGACGTCAATTTCATCCATAGCAGCTAACTCTTTTGCTATTTCAAAATTCAATATATCTCCAGTATAGTTTTTGATGATCAATAACACACCTTGTCCTTGGTCCGCTTCTTTGATCGCTAGTTGGATTTGATCAGGTGTCGGTGAGGTAAAAACATCCCCCAAAACTGCTGCACTTAACATACCATCTCCAACAAAACCTGCGTGAGCTGGTTCATGTCCACTACCACCTCCAGAAACTAACCCGACTTGTTCGTTCAACTGATTTTTCGCAATTACACGAGAATCTTCTACACGATGTACTAGCTCTGGATAACTCTTTACGATCCCTTCTAGCATTTCTTCTACGATATCCCCAGGTTCGTTCATGATTTTTTTCAATTTACATCCACCCTTTCTTCCCTGCTTGTCGTGCTTCTTCTATGATTTGTTCGATATTGTCGGTTGTCCCTGCTGTAATAGCAGCTGCAAAGGCTCCTTCTACTAAGGGGGCATCCACCAAGTAGTAGTTTTTTTGTTGGGCTTCCTCCAATAAATCTTTTGCCAATTCTGAATTCATCACTGCGCTACCAAGATCAGCAAAGACAAAATAAGCAGCTGAATCGGCTGATTGATTGACGGCATCAACGATCTTCATCGGATCAGAACCGAGTTCTCCCTCTTCGATTCCGCCAAGTGATAATACTTCTACGTCATCGGTTTGTTGCATTTGTTCAATCATCTCTTTGATGCCGTCTGTGACCTTCTTACTATGAGAAAGCAATAAGATACTTTTCTTCAACGAATTCCCCTCCTTCAGTTTAGCACCCTTTTTGTAAGGGTTTTCTTTATACTATATTAAGTATATATCAACTCCTATGGGTAATGGAAATAATGCGATATAATGAACGATAGTTTTTTTATTTATGTGAAGATAAAGATAGGACTAAAAAGAGATATTTGCTATACTTTCCTTAAAGAAAGGAGTGATCAAAATGATCATTACAACAACAAATAGCGTAGAACATCAAGTCATTGAGTCTTATGAGGGAATTGTTTTTGGTGAAGTCATTACGGGAATCAACGTCTTAAAAGATTTAGGTGCAGGGATTCGTAACGTTTTTGGCGGACGCTCAAAAAGTTATGAAGGGGAATTATTGACAGCAAGAGAAGAAGCATTAGCTGAAATGGCGCAACGCGCAGAAGCACTTGGCGCAAATGCGATCATCGGGATGAAGATGGATTATGAAGTCTTAGGTTCAGATAATGGGATGTTGATGGTCACTTGTAGCGGGACGGCTGTTCGATTGGTTTAATAAAATCAAAACAAATAAACGAGTGAAGACCCGCCAAATTTCTAGGGCCTCCACTCGTTTATTACTCACACACGCTTCACAATGACTGGACTTGTCCAATCACCTCATTCGCCTCAACCAGCGGTCTTTTTTCAATGGTTAGACTTTCAACTTTCTCACTATTTGTAAATACAACGATCATATCTGTTTGTTTGCCTGCTTTTTCTAGCATCGCTAAGTCAACAACTGCCAATAATTGACCTCGTTCCACTCGTTGTGCTTGTTTGACATAAAGAGTGAAGGGTTCTCCTTGTAAATCAACCGTGTTGATTCCCATATGCACCAACACTTCAAGCCCATTATCTGTTTCGATCCCCAGTGCATGTTTCGTTGGAAATATACTAGTGATCGTTCCATTGATTGGTGCAAATATTTCTTTTGCTTCCGGCAGGACTGCATAGCCATCACCCATCATTTTTTCTGCAAAAACAGGATCGCCGACTTCAGTGATCGGAATGATTTTACCGAGCGCCGGTGCATAGAGTTCAAATGTTTCCTTACTTGTCTTTGAAGCAGAAACCGGCACATCTTGGTGAGAAATTGATTGAGCGGTCTCTTGCGCTACCTTACTACCTTGTTGGAGTTTCGTCATTTCGTCTGCTACAAATTGGACCTGTGTGCCTACAATGACTTGAATATTTGTTTGATCAATTACTTTTACCCCTGGGACACCAGTTTGTTTAATCGCTGCTTGATTTACTTTTGCTGTGTCTTTTACCTGCAGACGCAAGCGTGTCGTACAATTGTCGATTGCTTTTACATTTTCTTTTCCACCTAGTGCATCATAGATCACCGCAGCTAGTTGGCTAAATTCATTAGTTCCCGTAGCAATATCAGGTGTCTCTTCGCCAATTTCTGTTTCTCTTCCTGGTGTCATCAAATTGAACTTGTTGATGGCAAAGCGGAAGCCAAAATAATAGATAGCTGCAAAAAATACTCCTTGAACGAGCAACATCAATGGTTGATTGGCGACTGGATTCTGCAACGACAAAAAGTAATCCACAAAACCAGCGCTAAAAGCAAAACCAGCTGTCCAATGGAAAAAGGCACTGATTGCTAATGAAATTCCTGTAAAAATGGCATGGATAACATACAACGGCCACGCCACAAACATAAATGAAAATTCTAATGGTTCAGTCACACCTGTAAAGAACGCAGCAAAACCGGCTGCTAGCATCAAAGAAGCGACTTGTTTTTTCTTTTCTGGACGTGCACTTTGATAAATAGCAAAGGCCCCAGCAGGTAAACCGAACATCATGACTGGGAAAAACCCAGCTTGATACATACCGGTTTGCCCAATTATTGCTTTTCCACTATCTAACGCTTGTTGTCCAGCTAAAAAGTTTCCAATATCATTGATACCTGCCACATCGAACCAAAAAACAGAATTCAGTGCATGATGTAAGCCTGTTGGAATCAATAAACGATTGAAGAAACCGTATAGTCCTGCACCGACAAACCCTAATTGAGAAATCCCCTTCCCAAAGGAAACCAGTACATCATAAACAGTTGGCCAAATAAATAATAATATCGCAGAAATAACCAACATGCTCAAGGCAGACATGATCGGAACTAAGCGTTTCCCACTAAAAAATGATAAGGCCATAGGTAATTTCACTTGGCTAAACCGATTATACATCGCAGCAGCGACTAATCCTGCCACGATTCCAACAAATACATTGTTATCCATTGTATTGAAAGCCGGATTGACTTCAGTGAGATCTCCCAGATGCAATAATCCTTGTACTGAATCCGCAGATAAAACGGTTTGAGGGATCAAGTAAGCGACCAATCCTGCCAAAGCAGCTGATCCATCTTTGTCTTTTGACATTCCCAATGCCAAACCCACCGCAAACAATAAGGCAAGATGGTTAAGAATCGCTAGCCCCGCATTCATTAAGAAGGTCGTTCCCGCATTACTGATGCCTACTCCTACGAACCAATTCGCAAGACCAACCAGTAAAGAAGCCGCTGGTAAGACTGCTACTGGCAACATCAATGAGCGACCCATTCGTTGCATATATGCTTTCATTCTTTCCACTCCTATTTTCTCTCCGCTCGTGAAAGAGCGTTTATCGTTATTTTTGTAAATTTTCTAGAAAATATCTAAAAACAATAAAACGAGTATACCATTTATCCAAAAAAATAGGAAGCATTGATTGAATACATTTAAAAAACCAGTAAAAGCAACGAAAACGAACGGAAAAATCTATTATCCGACCATTTATTTTTCAAAATAAATATATACCAATAATCAATCCGTTATTTTCAAACAACAAAAAAAGAGTTTGAGATATCACACTCAAACTCTTTTTTGATACACAGCACCGACAAAAACAACCAGCAAGCACAAGCTACCAATCACTGACAAATAAATTGACCGGCGATCGTCCGTTTTTGGTAATGTCTTCGCGGGTTGTTCTTCCACTACTTTTGTTTCTGTTTTAGTAACTGTCCCCGCTTCTACCGACCGTTTTCCGGCGGAATGTAAGGTCGCCTTGATTCTTTCGATACTGGCAGACAAATCCGCTTTTCTTGCTTCGAAATCGGCCATTGCCGCTTGAGCTTCTGCTGCTTTTTCATGGATTTCCGTACGAGCTGCTTGAATATCCGCTTGTGTCTGATCCACTGACGCAACCGTAGACGTTGCTAAATCTTGCAATTCCGTTTGTACTTCGGTTGTCCGTTGGGTCGCAGATGCTATTTTTTGTTTTGCTAATTCGGCTTTTTCTCGCTCTTCAGCTATTTTCTCAGCTAACTCATCGCGATCACTCACTGCTTGATTTGCTAAATCGTTCACTGTTTGATCGATTTCCTTTTGTTTTTCGATAAGTTGTTGTTTCGCTTGTTCCAACGTATCTTCCAATTCTTTACGTTGTTGCTCCAACTTCTCCCAGCGAGTCGAATCTGATGGATCAGCTTCGTTAGGAGGTGTATGTGACGAGTCTAGTGGCTCCTGACTCTCCTGGATCTGTGACTCACTGGTTTCTGATGGTGGCTGACTTGAATCTGCCCTGACTGTCTGACAAAGAAAGAAACTGCTGGCGATCAGTGCAGCAAAAAGTACTTTTTTCATTTTGTGCATCTCTGCCATCCCCTTTCATTTTCACTAGTTGTTCATTATAGAAAAAAACTGAGGAATCGCCTATAAACAATTGACGTATTCTGTCTAGTTGTATCGATGAAAGGTTGGAGTTTTGTCATTCGTCAGCTCCTATCCTTCAAAAAAATAGCCTAAAAAAGCGCCAAGTTCTAAAAATAGAAAAACGATCATCCAAGCTTACTACTTCCCTTACAAAGCTCGTCGGTCACACCCTCAAGTTCTACCCTTGAGGATAGCATAATTCATCTGGTCTGACGGCTTGGTACAGAGAAAAAGCGCCATCTAAATTTTTCACAGTGAATCCCGCTTGTTTCAAGATTCTTTCTGCTAAGTAGCTACGTAATCCACTATGACAACTGACGATATATTCTTGCTCTTTATCCAATTCGTCCAATCGTTGACGTAATTCAGATAAAGGAATATGAATGGCCTCTGGGAAATAACCATTCTGCCACTCTTCTTTATTCCGAACATCAAGCAATTGTTTCCCATGTGCTAATTCTTCTGGCAATTCATGCCACTGTATCATCTCACTCAATCCTTCGATGACATTCATCGCAATATAGCCTAGCATATTTACTGGATCTTTCGCTGAACCAAAAGGCGGTGCATAAGTCAGTTCTAACTCTGGCAGGTCGAAGACTGTCAAATGCCCTTTAATGGCTGTCGCAAGAATATCGATTCGTTTATCTATCCCTTTTTGACCGATTCCTTGAGCTCCATAGATTTCCCCAGTTTCCGGATGGAAGATCAATTTCAACAACAAGTCCGTTGCACCAGGGTAATAGCCAGCATGATCTTTACCTGAAGCATGGAGGACTTGAAAAGATAAACCTGCTTTTTTTGCTTGTCGTTCAGTGATACCTGTGGAGGCAGCTGTCTGACCAAATGCTCGAACAATAGCCGTTCCAAGGCTGCCTTGATTCAGGCGTGGCCGCCCAGCCATGTTATCAGCAGCTTGTCGTCCTTGTCGATTCGCAGGCGAAGCTAAAGAAATCAATGCAGGTTCCTTCGTGATTTGATGTTTCACGACAATCGCATCTCCTACTGCAAAGATTGCCGAATCACTTGTTTGATAATGCTCATCCACAACGATACCGCCACGTAATCCCAACGTTAAACCTGCCATCTCAGCTAAGCGACTATCTGGTTGGACTCCCACCGAAAGAATCGTCAAATCTGACTCTAACATTTCGCCATTTTCTAGACGAAGCATGTTTCCTTGTTCTTCAAAACTAGTAACAGCACAATTTGTTAAAACTTGAACATCATTATTTTCTAATTCTTTTTGTACAAAAGAAGCCATCTCTTCATCCAACGTCGGTACGACTTGCGGAGTCCGTTCGACGATCGTTACATCCAATCCACGCTTTTTTAGATTTTCTGCTACTTCGATCCCAATAAAACCGGCGCCAATAACTACCACTTTACGAGGTTGTTCCTCTAATTTTTCCATGATAGCATCAACATCTGGAACATTTCTCACAGTAAATACATTTTTTGCCTCAGACAAGCCTGTGATCTCAGGTATAAAGGGTTTAGCTCCTGGAGAAAGCAAAAGGGCATCATACGTTTCTTTGCGGGATTCCTCTCCATGAGAAACTTCCACTTCTTTTGTTTCTGGAAAAATCGCTGTGACTTCATGCTTCACTCGAACGTCCAGACGAAAGCGTGCAGCTAAACTTTCAGGTGTTTGGATCAAGAGCTTTTCTCTTTCATCGATTTCACCAGAAAGATAGTAAGGAAGGCCACAATTAGCAAAAGAAACATTGGGCCCTTTTTCAAAAACAACGATTTCTGCATCTTCTTGCAGTCGTCTTAAACGAGTGGCCGCAGACATCCCTCCAGCAACACCGCCAATTATCACAAATTTCATTTTTTATCTTCCTCCAATCTTTTCCCCAAACCATTGATTCATCCCGCCACGAATATTGATTGCCTGATAACCAAGATTTTTTAATTCTTTCGTCGCTTGCTTACTACGCATTCCTGACTGACAAATAACGTATACTGGTGCTTGTTTATCCCCATTATACGTACTAATACGGTGTAAAGGAATATTTTCCGCTTGCTTAATATGCCCACCTCGGTATTCAGACGGTGTTCTAACATCGATCAATTGGATGTTTTCTTTTAATTTATCTTGCAAATCCTTTACTGTTATTGATTGACTAAGTTGAAATAATCCCATTTTCATTCTCTCCTCTTTTTTTAGAAAAATATACCTACCGGGGTATATTCAACACGATAAATGTGATTATGTCAACCATTAAAACTTTTAATTTCAAAAAGTTGCAGTTTTCATTTGCAAATAATACCTATATAGGGTATTATTTGCAAAAAAAGAGTGGGAGGTTCTATGATGACTATTGACAACAAAACAATTCTAAATCGCTTGAGACGTACAGAAGGACAAATTCGTGGTATCCAAAAAATGATTGACGAGGAAAAAGAGTGCATGGATATCATTACACAATTAAGCGCTGTTCGTTCGAGTATTGATCGTGTCATGGGGATGATCGTTGCCGAAAATTTAAAAAACTGCTTGGAGCATCCAGAAAACAGTGTGGAGGAACAAGCAAAAAAAATGGAACAAGCCATCAATATGATCATCAAAAAATAAACGCAGCAAGTTTCTATCTCACACTACTTAAAACCGAATAAACGGCGGAAACAAATGGAACCTCTTTGAAAAATAAGGCATCATCCACAAAAATTTGAAAAACAATTTTCGTGGATGATGCCTTATTTCTTATAGCTCAATGTTTCGGTAATTTGCCACCACTAAGTTACGTATATTTCCCTTCTACAATTGCTTGGATCGTATCGAGTACAGCCTCTGTATTATTTGATCCGATAATCGTCGTAGCTGCTTCTTTGATCTTGGGCTGTCCATTTTCCATAGCAAAACTGTGCTTGATCTGTTGGATCATTTCAAAGTCATTCCCGCTATCGCCAAACGTAGCAATCTCATCCTCGTTGATTCCCCATTTTTTGCCTAACAAGCGTAACCCGTTTAGTTTGTGGACACCAGGGATGATCAAATCGATATCTCCATGACCACTAGAGACCGGTATCAATCCCTCTCCTAAAGAATGCTTTAAGGCAGTTAGTTTTTCTGCCACTTCTTGCTCATTGAAGGATAAAGCAAACTTGAAAATCGTTTCTTCTCCCTTAGCTAACGTATACAGGTCTTCTACCTTTTCAAGCTTCGGGTAGTAAAAACTTGCACGTTCAAACAATTCCTTAGAAACCGTATTAGAGAGATAGGCACTCTGTTTCCCACATAAGATCAAGTTCATGGGCGCTAACTCTTCCAATACATCTAATGTCTGAACGATTTTTTCAGGACGTAATTCTGCATTGTACACATGGTCTTCACCAATTAAAATATTTGCCCCATTTTCTGCTACGAATGCTATACTTTTATAAAGATCAGGGAAGAATGAACGCAACTGGAAATATTGATTTCCACTTGCTACAACAAACTTTATTTCTTTTTCCTGTAGTAAGTCAAAAAGTTTCTTAAAGCGTTCTTCATTGTATTTCTTTTGATCATTCAAAAATGTACCATCCATATCTACAGCGATCATTTTGATTGTCATTCCATTACCACCTTTCAGAAAAAGTATACCTACTGGGACGCGTCCCAAGTCAAGAGAAAAGGAGGAAAATCCCATCGTTACGATTCGAGAGATCGCAAAAATGTCAGGAGTATCCAAATCTACCGTTTCCAGAGTGATAAATAATGACCGTTACGTATCCGATGATTTACGAAAAAAAGTCCAATCCGTTATTGAAGAGACGAACTATGTGGTGAACGGCAATGCTGTAAAATTGAGTAAAGGAGAAACCTATACTTTAGGTGTTACCTTGCCTAACAACAGTTCTTGTTATAATCAGTTGGTGGACAGTATCTTGTATCAGGCAAAAAGTAAAGGGTATCAAGTATTATTACTTCCTACTTATTATGAAAAGGAGACGGAGAGTCACTATTACACATTACTAGAGCAAAAAATGATCGACGGTCTTATTCTGACGTCACGAACAAAAATTGATGAACTACTTGAACCTCTTCGCTTCAAAGGAAAAATCGTCTCAACTGAAAAGATGGACAATGACGACCTTGCCATGATTTATCCAGATCGAAAAAAAGTGTATGATCAATTGTTTCTTACCCTGCATACCCGTGGTATTTCCAGGGTCATCTTTACTACTAAACGCAGTGCCTCACAAAGCCAGACCACAAAAAACAAATTGACTGCTTATGAAATGTATTTTGGAAAAGCGATTGAAGGAAAAAACTATTTCACTGGTATCGAAACCTATGCAGATGGCTATGCGTTCGCAATAGAGATCACAACTCTCGCCTCTATTCCAGAGGTAATCTATGTCAATGGCGATGATACAGCAGCCGGTGTAATTTCAGGAATGAAACAGGCAGGATTCATTCATAAAAAAGATTTCACTGTCATAGGTGAAGGAAATCTACCATATAGTGAGATATTAGCCTTTTCAACTATTGATTTCTCCCCTAAAAAAATCGGCGCCTCCGCAGTAGATTTTCTCTTATCCCAGAGTGACAGGATCGTGGAAGCAGAAGATCCAGTAATTATTTGGCGATAATGTGAAGTAGCTCCTTCAGAAATAAGCGTGAGACCTCAAAAATTCCAAGAGGAATTTTCTGGGTTTCACGCTTATTTCTCAGGGCTGAACACTTAGGTCACAGCTTTTCTGTATATTAAAATCCAATCCATACTAGAATACATGATAATTATCACAAGAATAGGACAAAAGAGATGTTCTACTAAACAAACAGTCGCTGATTATGTGTATTAAAAACTATGTCGAATCTTTTCCCTTGATAGAGAAATAGCTGTAAGATTGACTGGCTATTTTTCACTCAGATAGATCAATCCGCGCGGAATAGGATCTTTCTTCGTTAACCCTATCCGTTCTCTATAAAAAGAAAAGCTATCTCTCTTGATCATTTCAATGATTTTCTCTTCATTCATTTCTAATTCCAACGATTCGATACATTCCGCCATTTCGTAAAGTATCTGTAGCTGTGCATCGATCCCCAACAGCTCTTGTAATTGTTCAAACACAGGTCCGTCCTTTTGAGAGACGACCTCTAAAAAACGATGATGAAGTTCTTTGTAAAAAGAAGCTAAAAGTGGATAGTTGATGGAAAAACAGTTTTCCATAAATTCTCTATAATGTTTTAAGTATTCTTCACTAGATTGAATATTCGATAAATTCATAAATTACCTCTCCTTCTGATGATTGATAGTAAAACCTAAAATATGTACATATGACTGATTGAATCGATCTTATTTTTTGTGAACTACCTGTTTCTCGAATAGATTATAATAAAATCATATAGTCTTCTCTGTGTAATTTCAACTTCACATATTGCCTAACTCCTTGAAATATTTACTCTTGAATCATTGCTACGTCTATGCTTCGGCATATTACCAGCTATTTTTTTGCATTCAGTTGATTTTTTTTATCTTAAACTAAAAAAAATCAATCTCAGCCAGTTTTGACTTCGATTGATTTTCGATAAATTCTTCACTTAAATTGCAACGGTACTCTTCTCATTCGCTGTTACAACAATAAGATACACCAAACTACCTAGCGCTTCAGTAGTTTACGATACTCCAAAGCATATAAAACAAAGGACTGAGCCAAACTGTAGGTAATGATTGCAAATATCACCATGACCCATCCTTCAGGAATCGTTGGGAAAAGCAATAACAGGATCATCCCTACATAAATCACAGCTGTCGCCCATTTACCATACCACTTTGCTCCATCTAATTTGACCTGTTTACGCAAAGCAACGATCCCAGCAATCAGCATAAATGCTTCTTTCACAATAAATAAAGCTAAAACGAGCCAGATATACGGACGTTCCCATGCCATGGAGATGATTAAGACCAATTGGGTCAACTTATCACCGATTGGATCAAGAACTTTTCCAAGTTCTGTGATCTGATTGAATCTTCGGGCGATATATCCATCTAAAAAGTCTGTGACTCCTGAAAAGAGGATGATCGATCCAGCCAGATAGAAAGCTTGCTTACTCATAAAATACAAATAAAAAGGCAATAAAAGAATTCTTATAATCGATAGTAGATTCGGAATCGTGCGAATTTCTTTTCGCCAATCAGATGCTCCATTCATTACTTAACAACTCCCAAAATGTCATTTCATCTATTTTACCGTACTTTCCACGTGGAACCAATTAATTGTCGGTTTTTTATTGCGAGCTCTTCCAATCCTTCGTATGCCATTGTGAATCTGTTATTATGTTTTTTCGGAGTTTCCATTTCGTGCAGCCTGACGCTGACGGGTTTCTTTTAATAATTTTTTGTGGGCTTTTTTTGAACCTCGTTCGATATCTCGTTCCCATTTTCTCGTTTTAAAATCTGTAAATAGCTGATCGATCTCATAGCCTACAGGATAAAGTTCTTCTGCTCTCATTTTTAAAAGGACACGCTGTCGAAGGACCGTTTCTTTTTGGTTATCGACAAAAATCACGATCGTCTCTTCGCCAGTGTCTTCAAAGACTAATGCTTCTTTTTTGTATTGGGTGGCATATACCCGATCCCCTTTTGAAAATAAATCCTTTTCTTCGTTCTTGACTTCTTGCGTCTTCACTTGTTGTTTGAATAAGCGTTTTTCACTTGAATAGTCTTTCGTAGAAAGATACTGCTGAGCTTGTTGGATCAAGTCCTCTGACATTTGCATTTTTTTAGCGATCCACAATGCTTGGCTTTCCCCTGTTTTTCCTACCTGTAATTGATACTTTGGTTGTAAGGCTTCTCGGTCAAAAGCCATTGCTGCCGGCACAAAATCTTCATGTCGTTCCGCAAACTCTTTGATTTCGCCGTAATGGGTCGTTGCAACCATCAGCGCACCTTTCTCATACATTGCAGACATGATGGCGATTGCTAAAGCTGCCCCTTCCGTTGGTTCTGTTCCACTACCGATCTCATCAAGTAAAACTAGGGTATTTCTACCCACTTTATTCAAAATCTGTGCGATATTTTGCATATGCCCAGAAAAAGTACTCAATGCATTCGCTAAATCTTGTTGATCGCCGACATCGACAAAAACTTCGTCGAATACGGCAAGCTCTGTCCCATCTTTTGCTGGTACTTGCAGACCAAACATTGCCATCAACGTCAGCAATCCGACTGTTTTCAAAACAACTGTTTTCCCACCAGCATTTGCACCTGTGATCACTAATCCACGATATTCTGCACCCAAATCAAAATCTAAGGGCACAGCTTTTTCTGATAACAGTGGATGTCTCGCTTGTTTCAGATGGATGCGTTCTGATTTATTGATGATAGGTGTGATGCCATTGATCTCTCTACTGTATTTCCCACGTGCGAAAATAATATCGAAAACGGTGACCGTTTCGATGATTTGATCGATTGCCTGTTCATTTTCAGCTAATGCCCCAGTCAAACTTGCTAGAATCTGATATTCTTCAGCAATTTCCTCTGCTTTCAATAATTGATGTTGTGCGCTTGCTTTAGCGACTGCTGTTGGTTCGATGAATACCGTCGTACCTTTATTCGACTGTTCAATGATCGTTCCGGCTACTTTATTTTTATAACTCGCTTTGATAGGGATCGTTGCGTGTTCCCCTTTTTGAACGATCATCGCTTCTTGGATCATTTCTTTATTCCCAGGATGACGCAAGAATTTTAGCAAACGATCTTGGATTTCTTTTTCTACCGTTTGGATTTGTTTTCGTACTTTACGTAGATTTTTTGATGCTTCATCTGCGACTTGTTGGTTCTTGATTTGTTCATAAACTAAGTCCTCCACCGCTTGAAGATCCGGTAGATTTTTACTGTACGCATACAGTAATGGCGTTTGATATTGGTTTTTTTCAAAGAAGCGAGTGATCATTCGACTGCTTCTCAAAAAATCAGCGTATTCAATCAATTCAGCGGGGGTTAAGATCAAGCCTTTTTTCACTTGGTCAGTTAATGCCACAATTCGTGTTAGCCCCATAAAGGGCACGTGCTGGCTACTTTCTAAAATCGTACGGGCTTCTTTCGTTTCTGTTTGTCTTGTTTCTACGGTCTGAAGATTTGTCGGGATTGACATTTCTGCCAGACGTTCTTTCGTGTGATCTCCGATTGCTCGGGCAATCACTTCTTTTCTGATTTGTTCAAATTGTAATTGTTTGATTGTATGATTCATATTCTCTCCTTTTCTTGAAGAGATACCTGTCCCCAAAATAAATAAAGACCTAAAATAGAATAAAAGGGCAGGACACAGCTAAAATAAGACATGTCCTCCCCTTGATTTGATTACAAGAAATGTTTCAGACAGGTACCATCTATAAGCACACCAAATAAGCCTACTGCTTTATTGGTTATTCAACTTACTCGATTAGATACCTACTACACTCATCAAAATACCTCGTTCATCTAGGTTTTATTTATTTTTCTTTTTTACTATAGCAAGCGGTTGCCAGAATGTCAAACAGATACTGAACGAGTCTGAATGGTATTATTTTAATAATATTTCAAAATTGTCACGTTTTTCGATTTTCAAACACTGTATCAATCGGCGATAATTGGATATATCAAGAAACATAAAAGGATGGATATGATGAAAAAATTGATTGGAGCAATTGCTCTCTTATTGTTATTGTTTGGTGGCTACAAAGGTTATCAATATTATGATCAGACCTACAATAGCCAAGTTGCCTACGCAAAAGTACCGGAAAAGGTTCCACCTTTGAAAGATGCACGAAATGATAGCGGCGAAAAAATGTGGGATTGGAAAGCGTATGACTATGAATTATCCTTTGTTACTAAGGATGGCAAAACAATCAAATTGCCTTATACGATTGCTTCAGAAAATCCAACACCGTTAGAACCTAATAGTTATGTCAAAGCAGAGGTCAGCCAAAAACGAGTAACCTCTGGGCCAACGACGATCAATGAAAATCAAGTACCAAATAATGTTCTAACTGCTTTAAATTAACAAAAAACAACTGCGATCTGAGGTCGGGACAGAAGTGTTCAGCCTCGAGAAATAAGGCGCCATCCACGAAAATTGTTTTTCAAATTTTTGTGGATGGCGCCTTATTTTTCGAAGAGGTTACTTCTGTTCCCGCCGTTTATTCGGTTATAGGTGGGGGGAGAACTAATGTCTCACTCCCTTCGCAGTTGTTTTTTTTATGTATCGCCCACGTCCTCAACGTTGTTTGCGAATGGCGATTGGCGTATCCCCAAAATATTCTCGATATTTTTTGTAAAAATGTGTCTTATTGGAAAAACCTACATTGGCCGCAATCTCCTCAATCGAGAAGCGGGTAGCTAAAATTAGATCCTGTGCTTCATGTAAGCGTTGGTTCGTAATCAATTGTTTGAAGGATTTCCCAGTCTGTTGTTTGATCAAATTAGACAGATAATTTGGATTATACCCTAACTCATCTGCCAATGTTTTTAGGTTCAATGTTCGATAGTCACTTTCGATCCGTTGCAGAATTTTGATCATTAAGTTGCTTTGTCCATCTTTTTTGTATATTTTTGCTAATTGGGAGTGATAGACTCTAGAAAGCTGTAAAAATAACACTTGTGAAAAAGCATTCATGATTTCATTTCCTAGATGTTTTTTGAAAAATATTCGAGGATCATTTGATCCAAGGTGACTTGGATCTCTGGTTGTTTTGATAAGTTTAACAAAAGATGGGTCTCATTATAGCCAGGTTCTAAAATGGCGTTCATTAAAAAATTATAGGTCAATCCCCCACTGCGATGATCGATTTTTTTCAGAAGATTGATATTGATATCATTCGTTTTGAATAAGAAATTCAGCAAAATATCATGTTCACCCAAAGGCATCAGTTCATGGCGACTATTTGTATCTAAAAGTAATAATTGTCCTTCTTTCAAAGTGATTGGCAGACCGTTGACGATCTGTTCTGAAGTACCGCAATACATATAATTGAATTCTAAAAAATGGTGGGAATGTAGTGGATAATGAGCGAAGCGTCGATGTTGGCGAATCAAAATATTATTTTCTTGAAAAAGATGGTGATCGTCTAATTTGAATTGCTGGTCTTGTTCGTCTAAGTTTTCTCCTTCAAATTCCTTGATCCATTGCCCCGTCTTTCGCTGTTCTAACTCTTCGGGTGTATACGGCAGAAAGATCTTTTGTACAAACGGATTCATCGTTTTACTCCCCCTTGATATGTAAATTTGACACCAATATAGTAACATACTGACATTGTTGTGAAAAGGGTTACAAGATATGATGAGTGCAACAAATACATCTTCATCTGGAGGAACAAGCTATGAGAAAGACTTGGTTGATGAAACTGTCGCTGTTATCCATTTCCTTAGTTTTAACGTCAAATACTGCTATCGCATCCGCTTTACCGATGATGTTAGGCTACTTCAATGATCAATCGGCTTCATCCGTCGAACTACTGATGACCATTCCTCAACTAACTGTTGTGATTTTTATTGCTTTGAGTAGTTTGATTGCCAAAGCCATCGGACAGAAACAAACTGTCTTACTTGGGTTGTTGCTTGCTGGAGTTGCTGGCGTGTTACCTGTCTTCACTGCCAACTTCTATTTATTGATGATCTCCCGCGCAGCATTAGGTGCGGGCTTTGGTCTCTTCAACTCGTTGGCAGTCAGTATGATCAGCGAATTTTTTGAAGGCGAAGAAGCTGCCACCTTGATTGGCTTCCAATCCGCCTTTCAAGGTTTAGGAGCTGCAGTCATGACCTTCACTGCCGGACGTCTCCTCACTTTTGGCTGGCAAAAAGCATTCTTAGTTTACTTGATCACCATTCCGATCATTTTCTTATTTATGGCTTTCGTCCCTGAACCGCCAAAGAAAAAACAAAACTCCACCTTTAAAAAAGAAACAGCACAAAAAGGAACACTCCGTCCGACTACTCTCATGTATGGCATTTTGATCTTCTTTCTCTGTATTTTCTACATGATCGTTGTCGTTAAGCTTTCGACCTTCATCGTGACTGAAAATCTAGGAACAGAATCAGATGCCGGAACGCTTCTTTCTTTTATGCAGATTGCTAACATGGTTGCTGGTTTCTTATTCGGGTTGATTTACAAAGGATTGAAACGATGGACGTTGCCTATTTCTTTTTTCATCATGGCAGCAAGCTTATTCCTCATCTTGACAGCCAATCATTTATTTATGATCGGTGTTGGGGCTGCACTGAACGGTATCGCCTTTGCTCTGTTCGTTCCCTACATCTTCAATGATGCTACTCGTTCAGTTCCGCAAGTAGCAAAAGCAAGCACCACTTCCTTTATTCTCGTTCTAGCAAATATCGGTAACTTTGTTTCACCCTATGGACATCGACTTTTAGAAAGATTCGGTATCGGTTCTGATGCTTTACAAAATATTTTTATCAATGGCTGCATTTTGATGACCGTTTTAGGTATTCTTTTTCTTCTCCTTACTTTTAAAAAGAAGCCACTCCCAAATGAAGTCTAGTTTTCATTGACTCAAGTAAAAACAAATTGGAGGAATTTTGATGAATTATCTTGCTATCGATATTGGCGCTTCAAGTGGTCGTTTGATCCATGCCAATCTTAATGAATTAGGCCGTTTTGACTTACAGGAAGTCCATCGCTTCAAAAATGGATTTGAAAAAATCGATGGTGTCGCAAAGTGGCCGCTCACACATCTAGTCACTGAAATCTTAAAAGGTTTGGAAAAAGCCAAGCAACAAGGTATCGCAGAATGTTATGTCGGCATCGATACTTGGGGTGTCGATTATGGCTTGCTTGATGTTGATGGTCATTTGATCGACGCCCCGACGAGCTATCGTGATGAGCGAACGAAAGAAGCCATCCCACAATTTGAACAAAACATGCCACTAGATGAACTTTACCAAAAAACAGGTATCCAAATGCAACCATTCAACACGGTGTTTCAATTACTTGTTGAAGAAAAAGAAACGTTAATAAATGCCCATCGTTTGTTATTGATGCCTGATCTACTCGGTTACCTCTTCACTGGAGAAGCAGTCACCGAAAAGACTAATGCGTCTACTATGCAGCTTCTGAACTTAGAAACTCGGAAATGGGACTCAGATATTTTAGCTGTTCTAGGCATCGACGCTTCGCTTTTCCCACGAATCACCGAGCCTGGACAGATTCTAGGCGAATTACAAACTGCCCAATTTCCGACATATGATCTGCCAAAAGCGACCTTTATCACGATTGCTTCTCACGACACTGCTTCAGCAGTTGTCGGCACACCCGCGACTGGCAAAGATTGGGCATACATCAGTTCAGGCACTTGGTCGTTGATGGGTGTAGAGATTCCTGAAGGCATTTCAACAAAAGAAGCATTTGAAGCTAACTTTACAAATGAATGGGGTGTGCAAGGAACCATTCGCTTCTTAAAAAATATCATGGGTATGTGGTTGATCCAAGAAGTTGCTCGTTTGCAAGATGGTGCCTATAGTTTTGCTGAATTGGCAGAACTGGCAGAACAGGAAGCGCCTTTCCAACAATTGATCAATGTCAACGACCCACGTTTCTTGAATCCCCAAAATATGATTCAAGAATTACAAGATTATTGTAAAGAAACAAACCAATCTATCCCTCAAACCCCTGGTCAGCTGGCTCGCTGTATCTATGACAATTTAGCTCTATGCTACGCTGTCGAACTAGAGAACTTAGCACGGATCACCGGAATAGAATTTCATCATTTACACATCGTCGGTGGGGGTTCAAATAATACCTTCCTTAATCAGCTGACAGCCGATATTTGCAATATCGAAGTCGAAGCAGGACCAGATGAAGCGACCGCTATTGGCAATCTAATGGTCCAAATGATTGCAACGAACGGCTACGGTACGTTGCAACTGGCGCGTGAAGCGATCAGAGATTCTGTTTCATTAGCCACTTTTCACCCTCGACATACCGAGGAAATGACACAAGCACTTGCTAGATATAAAGAATTTTTAATATAAAAGGAGAGATTCAATATGATGAATGTCAAAGAACGTTATGAAGAAGCCAAAGCAAAATATGCGAGTATCGGTGTCGATACTGAGGAGGTCTTGCAGAAACTCGCAGAAGTGAAGATTTCGATGCACTGTTGGCAAGGCGATGATGTCAAAGGTTTCTTGACACCAGATGGAGAATTAACAGGTGGCATCATGGCTACAGGAAACTATCCTGGAGCCGCACATACGCCGGACCAATTACGCCAAGATTTAGAAAAAGCTTTCTCATTGATTCCTGGGAATCATAAATTGAATTTACATGCCATGTATCTAGATACAGACGAACCGGTCGATTTAAATGAGATCGAACCAAAACATTTCGAGAAATGGGTCGCATGGGCAAAAGAACAAGGCATCGGTCTTGATTTCAATCCAACCTTCTTCTCTCACCCAATGATGAAAGATGGCTTGACACTTGCTCATCCAGACAAAGAAGTACGGGATTACTGGATCGAACATGGGAAACGCGCTCGTAAAATCGCCGAGTATATGGGAAAAGAAATCGGACAAACATGTATCGATAATTTTTGGATGCCTGATGGAATGAAAGACAATCCAATCGACCGCCTATCTCCACGCCAACGGTTGATGGAATCTTTAGATGAGATTTTCTCAGAAGAACTCAACGAAGAATATACACAAGATGCCGTAGAATCCAAACTATTTGGACTTGGTGCCGAAGCTTACACAGTAGGTTCACACGAATTTTATATGGGCTATGGATTGACACGTAACAAATTGATCTGCCTAGACGCAGGACACTTCCATCCAACTGAAGTCATCTCCAATAAACTTTCGTCTTTAGCCTTATTCTCAAAAGGGATCATGCTCCACGTCTCTCGTCCTGTGCGTTGGGATTCAGACCATGTTGTGATCATGGATGATGAATTACAAGAAATCGGCAAAGAATTAGTCCGCAATCATTTACTTGAAAAAACAGCGATCGGACTCGATTTCTTTGACGCAACCATCAACCGGATCGCCGCATGGGCAATCGGCACAAGAAATACGCAAAAGGCATTGTTAAAAGCCATGCTTGAACCAATCGAAGAATTAAAACAAGCCGAACTAAACTTCGACTTCACCAAACGCTTAGCCTTCACTGAAGAATTAAAAGACTTCCCATACGCCGACGTTTGGAATTACTTCTGTGAAATGAACAACGTCCCAGTAGGCATGGACTGGTACCAAGAAGTCCTACAATACGAAAAAGACGTACAAAGTAAGAGGTTGTGAGAAAGCCGTTTAGCTCCGAGTATTAAGACGGAAATCGAGAAAATAGTTCCTCATATTTTTTCGATTTTTGACTTAATATTGAAGGAGCTGGCTTTCGAACACCGTTTATCACAGGTTGTGAAAGAAGCGCTCTGACCTGAGCAGTAAAATAGAAAATCGAAAATGGCTGGTTCATTTTTGATTTTTCTGGCTTATGACCGAAGTGTTGCTTCATGAACACTATCTATCAAGTTGTAAAAAAAGCCCTTCACCTATCAACAGAAGCCTTCGAGAATCCGTCTAACTGATTTTGAGGTTCTTTCTGTTGATTTACAAAATAACCACATACTACATGTTCTTTCTATTCATCAGAAAAAGAAAAGAGGTCTCACTCGTGAAAAAATCAGCGATGCTCACTGCTCCATTTGTACAAGAGATGATTCAAGCAACAACCAATATGTACCGCCTAGGATGGGATGAACGTAATGGTGGGAATATCACCTACTTATTAGAAGAAGCACAAGTCTTACCTTTTATCGACCCTACGAAAGTTTTACGAACACTGCCGTTGCCATTTGATGCCCAACAATTAGCCGGAAGGTATTTCTTAGTGACAGGGTCTGGAAAATATTTTAAAAATGTACAGGCAGAGCCAGAAGAAAATCTTGGATTGATCCGTGTGACCGGAGATGGTCATGCGATCGACATTTTATGGGGATTAAGCCCTGATGCTGTTCCGACTTCTGAGTTACCAAGTCATTTCATGAGCCATATCGCTCGATTAAGTGTCGATCCAGATAACCGCATCGTCATGCATTGTCACGCAACACACTTGTTAGCCATGACTTTTAGCCATCCACTTTCTGAACGCGAATTGACTCGTACATTATGGCAAATGTGTACAGAGTGCTTAGTTGTCTTTCCAGAAGGTATCTCGGTCATTCCATGGTTAGTTCCCGGTTCGAATGAAATCGGCGAAGCAACTGCCGCAAAAATGAAAGAAACCCGTTTAGTCGTTTGGCCACAACATGGAATCTATGGTTCTGGAAAAGATATGGATGAAACATTTGGTTTGATCGAAACAGCTGAAAAAGCTGCCCAAGTCTATACGATCGTCATGGCCCAAGGTGGAATCAAACAAACGTTAGAAGATGACAATTTGAAATTACTGGCTGATGCGTTTAGGGTTGTCCCACGTGCTGGCTATTTGAACGATTAACAATCGTGAGGTGCAAAATGAAATCCAATGTCGAAAAAATGATTGCTGGTGAGGTCTATCGTCAAGATGAAGAATTATTGCAGCTTCGTTTGGTCACGAGAGATCTCCTTTATGAATTCAATCATATCCATCCTCGAAAATTATCTGAGCGTCAGCAATTGATCAAAAAAATGTTCAAGCAAACTGGGGACAAACTCTTTGTTGAACAACCCTTTCATTGCGACTATGGAATCAACATCACCGTTGGAGAAAACTTTTTAGCCAATAATAATTGCACGTTACTTGATGTTGCTCCGATCACGATTGGTAAGGATGTCTTACTTGCTCCAAATGTGGGGATCTACACAGCCGGCCATGCCTTAGATCCTGTTTTACGTCAAGAGTACCAAGCAGAATTTGGGGCGCCTGTTACGATCGGCGACAACGTCTGGATCGGTGCAAATACATCCATACTGCCCGGGGTGACAATCGGTGATCATGTAGTGATTGGAGCTGGAAGTGTCGTCACGAAGGATATCCCAGCTAATTCTTTAGCAGTAGGAAATCCTTGTCATGTGGTGCGAACATTCAATAAAAAGGATCGCACCTATTATTTCAAAAAACTGCGTTATCCATCAGAATATATAATTTCTGAAACCGACCTACCTAAAGGAGAGTAAATCAAATGGCAAATCGAATGATTTTAAATGAAACATCCTATCATGGAAAAGGGGCTATTGCAGCTATCCCAACGGAATTTCATGCAAGAAATTTCAAAAAAGCAGTTGTGATCACCGATAAAGAGCTGCATAAAATCGGTGTCGTAGCAAAAGTCACCACCTTATTAGATGAGGCAGAGATTGCTTATGAAATCTACGACGGTATCGTACCTAATCCAACGATCGAGAATGTCAAAGAGGGCGTGACTTTCGTTCAAGAAGCAAAAGCGGATGTGATCCTGGCAATTGGCGGAGGTTCGCCGATCGACACAGCCAAAGCCATTGGAATCATCGTAACGAATCCAGAGTTTTCTGATGTCCGTAGTCTAGAAGGTGTGGCAGATACAAAACATCCAAGCTTGCCGATCTTAGCTGTTCCGACGACTTCTGGTACGGCCGCTGAAGTCACGATCAACTATGTGATCACTGACAAAGAGCGTTCTCGTAAATTTGTATGTGTTGATCCTCATGATATTCCAATCGTTGCCTTTGTTGACAGTGATTTGATGATGGGCATGCCGAAAGCCTTGTGTGCGGCAACTGGGATGGATGCGATGACTCATGCTATCGAGGGATTGATCACGAAAGGTTCATGGGAAATGAGTGATATGTTCCATCTCAAAGCCATTGAGATTATCGGTCGTAGTTTAGCCGATTCCGTGAATGGTGATCCAAAAGGTCGAGAAGATATGGCTTTAGGACAGTACCTTGCAGGAATGGGTTTTTCAAATGTTGGTTTAGGTCTTGTGCATGGAATGGCTCATCCATTATCCGCATGGTATGACATCCCCCACGGTGTCGCTTGCGCTGCCTTATTACCAACGGTCATGAAATACAATAAAGAGTTTACAGGCAATAAATATCGAGAAATCGCGAAGGCACTGAACATTAAAGACGCAGAATCTCGTTCCATCCAAGATATTCGTGATGCCGCTTGTGAAGCGATTGACGCTTTATCGAAGAAAGTTGGCATCCCTGCGACGATCTCCGAACTAGGTGTCAAAGAAGCGGATATTGCAAAAATTGCTGAAGATGCGTTCAATGATGTCTGTACCCCAGGAAATCCAAGAGAAACGAACGTGTCAGAGATCATTGACATCTATCAAAGCTTGATGTAAGTTTATCGACTCTCTTGTTGTTACGACTTGACTGATCAATTAAAAATGGTTCTCTTGGTTTGTGAATAACGACCAAGAGAACCATTTATTTTAATATAGAAAATTTATTTCATTAAACCATCAACGTGTACATACCTACTGCGACGATTGCACCAACCATTGGTCCTGCAATCGGTACCCATGAATAACCCCAGTCAGAACCACCTTTATTAGCGATTGGTAAAATCGCATGAGCGATACGTGGACCTAGATCACGAGCTGGATTGATCGCATATCCTGTTGAACCACCTAGTGATAACCCGATAGCTAAAATCAATCCTCCAACAGCAAAGACATTTGTTCCACCCGCAAATTCTGTTTGGCCAAATGCCAATAGTCCTAAGACTAAAACGAACGTACCGATCAACTCTGTAATAAAGTTAGCAGGATAGTTGCGGATGGCTGGTCCAGTCGCAAAGGTTCCTAAGATTGCCCCTTGATCCTTTGTTGCTGACCAATGTGGCAAATAAGATAACCAAACAAGTACCGCACCGACGATTGCACCTAGTAATTGCGCGATGATGAATGGGAAAACCAAATTCCAACCGATTGCCCCTGTCATTGCCATCCCAAGTGTCACCGCAGGATTTAAATGAGCGGGTCCCATGAATCCTGAAATAAATACTGCCATCGTAACAGCCATTGCCCAACCAAATGCAATGACGATCCAACCGGAGGCTTGCGCTTTACTTTTGTTTAAATTCACTGCTGCACATACGCCGTCCCCTAAAAGGATCAAAATCATCGTTCCAATAAATTCCCCCATGATTTGGGTCATGTCTGCATTCATTTTATTTTTCTCCTTTCAGGTCACGTAAGTCTGACTCAGCGATCAGTTGCTCTAAATGTTGTGTTTCACGTTCTTTTTCTTCGTCTGTCCATTCAAAGTATGCAGCAATCGCATCAATGATCGGTTGTTTGATGGCATCTAACTGATCTCTTTCAAAAAGTAGATGGTTGGTACGGCGAATCAAATAGTCACCTGGAACTAAGACCATTTCGTTTTCTAATCCGTAACGCAGACGCGCAGATTCTGCCAAAGTCAATCCTGGATAAGGATTCATTTCTTTTGCTAATTCAAAGATGTGTTTCGCATTTGTTCCATAGAAATCTGCGATATATGCAGCATCTTTTTCATCAAGACCTGCTTCCACACCGATTTTTGTATATTCTTCGACCATTTCTTCTTGTTTCGTCGGATCAAAATCGCCGCCTGAGATCGAATAAGTCTTGGAATCAATCTCTTTTACAGTTACACCATACTCTTCTTGTAACAGTTGACGGATCAATTTCATCGCGCCTTCTGCCATTTTGCGATAATCGGTGATTTTACCACCAGATAAAGTAACTAGTCCATCTGGTTCACGTTCTAATGAACTACCGCGAGAAACAGTGGATGGTGCTTTTTCATCACGACTACTTTCTAAATGATTCAACACATCTTCGACTTCTACTCGTGATACCTTGCTTTCTTTGTAATCCGTCACCGTATCAACGACTTTACGGAAACTTTTATCAGAGATCGAACCGTTATCACCACCGTTGTAGTCAGAACCAGCATTGCCGATCAATAACGGACGTAATCCTGCCCAACTTGATTCGATATCAGCCAAAGTGATATTTGCTTCTGGATAACGATGATTGATCACGTCTAGTAAGTAATCCACATCTTCCTGTGTTACTTGAGGGTCTGTAAAATCGCCTTGGTAATCGGTATCTGTTGTCCCAAAATACGTTTTGTTTTCACGAGGAATCGCAAAGACCATCCGACCATCTTGTTTTCCTGTATCGAAATAAGTAGGCTGTGGCACAGGCAGTTTCTTCGCGTCTACTACTAAATGGACGCCTTTTGTCGGACGCATTTTTGGTGAGATCGCACGCTTGAAGTTCAGGTTACGGATCTTGTCCACCCATGGTCCACTTGTGTTGATCACTACTTTTGCTCGGATCTCAATGACTTCATCACTTAACAAATCACGCGCTTTGACTCCGATGATCTGGTCACCTTCATAGATAAAACCGGTAGCTTTCATTTTGCTGACCAGATATGCTCCGTCTTCTGCCGCTTTTTTGATATTATCGATCACTAAACGGGAATCATTATTCCGGAAATCCAAGTAAACACCGGCACCTGTTAAGCCATCTTTTTTAAGAAACGGCTCACGTTCAAGAACTTCTTCAGGTGTCAACGTATAGTTTTCATACTTCGTTCCAGTTACTTTTGCTAATTTATCATAAAGATCCATCGCTACTTTTACAGAAAACATATTGAATGTCGTTGCGCCTTCTCCTTCATAAATCGGCAACAACATCGGATCTGGTTTAGGGATATGCGGTGCCACTTGTTGTACCACTGCACGTTCGCCTACTGTATCTGCGACCACTTCAACGTCAAACGTTTTTAGGTAACGAATCCCCCCATGAACTAACTTGGTTGAGCGTGAAGAAGTTCCTTCTGCAAAATCCTGCATTTCGATCAAACCGGTTTTAATACCTGAAGCAGCTGCTTGGATTGCTACACCTGCACCAGTGATTCCGCCCCCAATAATCAAAAGATCTAATTCTTCTTGTTTCATGTGGTCAATGTTATCTTGTCTTGTTTTTTTTGAAAACATCTTGTGTTCCCTCCCTTTACTCAAATGCTTGAGTTGCTTTCACTGCTTTTTTCCAACCAGTGTAAAGTTTTTCTCTACGCTCTTCTGGCATTTCCGCCTCGAAGATTTTACCAGCTTCATAAAACTCACGAATTTCATCCGTATCTTTCCAGTAACCAACGGCTAATCCTGCAAGAAAGGCAGCACCTAATGCAGTGGTCTCCAAGTTACCGGCACGTTGGATCGGTACATTCAAGATATCTGTTTGGAACTGCATCAAGTATTCATTATTGGCTGCACCTCCATCAACTTTTAACACAGGAATCTGGATGCCGGTATCATCTTGCATCGTATCGATGATATCTCGAACTTGGTAGGCAATGGATTGTAATGTCGCCTTGATGATATCCTCTTTCGTTGTTCCTCGAGTAAGACCAAACATAGAACCACGTGCTGCTTGATCCCAGTAAGGAGCGCCAAGTCCAACAAAAGCAGGTACAACGTAAACTTCGTCATCACTAGTTGAACGCTTCGCTGCATCTTCTGAATCACTCGCTTTTTGTAGCATTTGCAGACCGTCACGCAACCATTGGATGGAAGAACCGGCAACGAAGATACTCCCTTCTAGCGCATAGTAAACCTTTCCATTTATTCCGTAACCAATCGTCGTCAACAGATTGTTTTTAGATAATTGTGGTTTTTCACCTGTGTTCATCACAATAAATGAACCTGTACCATACGTATTTTTGACCATTCCTGGCTCAAAAGCCATTTGACCGAATAAGGCCGCTTGTTGGTCTCCTGCCATCCCAGAAATCGGTGCTTCACTACCATAGAAGTGGTACCCTTGTGTATAACCGTAAATCTCTGAATTTGAGGTTACTTTCGGTAACATCACTCGTGGAATATTCAGTAGATCTAAGATTTCTTGATCCCAATCCAATTCATGGATATTGAACAACATTGTACGACTCGCATTCGAGTAATCGGTTACATGTGCTTGCCCATCTGTCAATTTCCAAACAAGCCAAGAATCGATCGTTCCAAACATCAACTCGCCTTTTTCTGCTCGCTCTTGTGCACCTTCTACATGGTCTAAGATCCAGCGAATCTTAGTAGCAGAGAAATACGCATCAATGACTAAACCAGTTTTTTCATGGAAAAACTCTTGGTGTCCGTCTTCTTTTAATTTGTTAGCAATACCAGCTGATTGACGCGATTGCCAAACTACAGCATGATAAATCGGACGTCCTGTATCTTTTTCCCAAATCACTGTTGTTTCACGTTGATTCGTGATACCAATACCGGCGATTTGTGTTGGCTTGATACCAGATTCAATAAACGCACCTGCGATAACTGATTGTACGGAGTTCCAGATTTCATTCGCATCATGTTCTACCCAGCTTTCCCGGGGAAAATATTGTGTGAATTCCTTTTGCGAACTACCGATGTGTCTTCCTTTTTTATCAAAGATAATCGCTCGTGAGCTTGTTGTCCCTTGGTCAATCGCCATGATATACGTTGATTCTGTCATTATGATCTCCTCCATTTTTGCAAACGCTTTCTTTAACTACTTTTATGGTACACCTATTTAAGGAGTAGAAACTGCCAAAAAAATAGCAATTCACTTTTTTTTTGACAGTTTTTTAATTTTTGGCTTTTTTTTCTTGCTCGATTTTTTGCTTTAACCTTAAAATATCATAACTTGAAGCAAACTCCGATAGATAATAGTACTCTTGACCTTTTTTATCCTGATTGAAGGTGATCACAAAATCATAACTTTTTTCTGGTTGGACTTCTTCGATCACGATCCCGCTGATCCCCTTTAACTCTCGAATCAAGAACTGTTGGAAAGCAACCCGATAGATCGGTAATGATTGTAGATCAATGCCAATAACCACAGATTTTTCAATATAGAAATCGATCATCATCAAAATATTCGCGTATTGACTCATCAGATTATCCAAAACTTGATTGGTCAATTTTTTCATAGGAAGCTGTTCGACTGTCGTTTTTTTCAATCGTTCAAGTAATTGAGTCAACGAATCACCCAACATCCGTTGTTGTTGGATGAGTAAGTGTGGCGGATCATAGATGGTTAAATAGCCAGAAAAAAAGTATAACTCATTATTGATTTGTGCCAAGTGATACCCAATTGTTTTCTCTTCCTTGATTTTTAGACGCCTTGGTCGATAATGCCACAGCATGGTTTCTCGAATATACGTATCCAACACCGCTGTAGGTAACTTTTTGCTACGAGTCAACTCGTATTGATAAAATGTCTCTTCCTCCAGTACCGAGAAAGTAACGAGAAAACTATAAAACATCATCGACTCATACGCCGTAACATCAGCTGCTGTTCGACTAAGATATAAGGAAATCACCGGATGGATGGTCTGGTACAGTTGATCCTCTTGGTATATTTCTTTTTTCTCTTTTGTACTAGAAAACTTCATCTTATCTGACAGTAACCTTTTCCGTGTAATACCGATCCATGTCGCAATTTTTGTCGATGATTGTGGGGAAAAAGTTGTATTCAACACATGCGCCAATCCTACTATCAACGGACGCTTATCTGGAGTATCTTGTAAATACTGTGGTCTTTGTGACTCTGGGAAAAATTGAAATAAGGAATAATAAAAATAACGGATCTGGAGCTCTTCTCCTTGGATTTGTCCATTCTTTATCTGTAGAGAGAACTCTTTCAATAGCTGATTCAATTCTTTGGTTTTCCTAAAGACAGAGGATTCACTGATCGTAAAAGCTGTTGCCAAACGAACACTTGAAGCTTGTTGGTGTTCAAGAAGATACGTCAAGATCTGATATTTCACGCTTTGTTGTACCAAAAAAAGCATGATTTTTTCTAAACTCGTATGCTCATCTAATTCAAGGACGACTTGAAATTCATTTTTTCGGACAGAAATCTTTGTTTTCATCATACGACCGATCAATTCAAGGTCTTCGATATATTGGTCGAAGGCAGATTTTGATAATTTCACAGAGGAGCGCAACTCATTGATTGAAGCGGAACCACCTTCTAATACAAGCATTCGTAAAATCTCAATTTGGATTTGCTCTTTTTTTTCTAAAAATTCTTCAATCTTCATCGAAAGAATCAACCACCTTTACAAGAGCTGTTGGCGCTCGATACTCTGGTTGAAAGAAGAATTCGCGCGCTTCCAGGTCTGCGAGTGTCCATCCTTCCTCAACTGCTAAAGTCAGTCGGTCTAAAAGATAGAAAATAACTGCTTGGCTATGACATTGCGCGCCAATCAGTTTTCCTTCTTCCGTCAATAGCACTTTTATTTGGATCAACTCCTGATTCGCAGCAGAAGCTCTGGTGGTTAAATATTGTGTGTTGATTTCCCCAGCATAAAAGATACTTTCGCTTTCTGTTAAACCGACACTCCCAAAATAATGTCCGAACCAGTGATTACCGATTGGACGATACGTACCTAAATCCTTCTTTTGTTGCCCACTGATATTTTTACTGGCGATCTTCGCCGTTCGAATCGCATTGTTGACTAAAGACACGTACATCTTTTCTTGCGTTGGTCGATAGGTTACTTGGATGGCATCGCCAATAGCATAAATATTTTCCTGGGATGTTTGCAGGTAGTCATTTACCCAGATCGTCCCATCATCATTCAATCGCAAGGATTCTTCCCATAATTGATTATCTGGTCGGGTGTAATTTGCTAACAAGACTAAATCATACGTCTCACTTCTTTTTTCCGTGAAGATCTTTGTTTGTTCTGCTTCAATGATTTCTTGTACTTGTTCATTTAAGAAATATCGAATACCTCGATTGTTCAGCTCGCGATACAACGGCTTGATCATCTCTGGATCAAAATATCGGAATAAAACTGTCGATTGGCTTTCGTACAGATGAAGTTCTTTTCCCAGGTTCACTAATCCTTCGATGAGTTCCAAGCCAACTTGCCCTGCACCGACCACTGCGATTTTTTTTGCATTTCCAATACGTTGTTGGAATTGTTGCGAAGTTTTAGGATCTTTGATTGTCCAAATCGTGTCGTTTTCTTGTGTACTAAAACGGAAGCGTTGTTGTGAGCCTGTCGCAATCACAAGAAAATCGAAAGACAATATTTCCCCATCATTTAATTGGATTTGGTTTTTATCGCTGTTTAGCGCAGTCACTTCTGTTTCTACCCGTACTGCTATCTGATGTTCTTGAGTCAATTGCTCTTTAGTGATCCAATAATGATGGGCTTCTTCATGAAATTCCCCTTTTAAAATCAAATTGACACTATTCGGGATAAAACCTATCCGCGCTTGCTTCTCAATAATGATTATCTCACTTTCTGGACAGTCGTTGCGCAAAGAAATAGCTGTCTGAATGCCCGCAAATGAGCCACCGACGATTACGATCCTCATATGTTATTCTCCTCTTTTTCATCTGTTATCCTTAGAGTATCATTTCTTAGAAAACGTTTCAATCAGTAAAGGGTATCGTGGTGGACGCTCGCTGGAAATAAGCAGATAATCCCTTTCACTAAGCCACGCTATTGAACTAGAAGAACGAAAAAAATTAGTTGAAACATCGAAGATAAAAACACAAGGAGCACTCGAAATTTGTTGGTTTTCGAATGTCCCTTGTGTTTTTGTGCGTATACACTGCCTGACTTATGCCACGCTTTCTGATCTTAGCTTTAAACTTTATAGCCAATGCCCCAAACCGTTTTAATATAGGAAGACTGCTTGTGCGTGTCATGCATTTTTTCTCTTAAATTTCGAATGTGGACCATGATGGTATTATTGGAGGAAGTATAATATTTTTCGCCCCAAATTTCATGAAACATTTCTTCAGAGCTGATGACTTGTCCCTGGCGTTCCATCAATAATTTTAAGATGGAAAATTCGATTGGTGTCAGAAAAAGCTCCTCTTCCTGTAAAAAACATTTTCGTTTATCAACATCTAATACCAAATCTTTAACGATCAATTTGTGTTTATCAAATCCATTGTACTGAGTGGATCGCCGAATCTGGGCCTTCACTCGGGCAATTACTTCTAAAGGGCGAAAGGGCTTCGTAATATAATCGTCTGCGCCAATCGTCAATCCTGTGATCTTATCGATTTCCTCGGTTTTTGCGGTCAACATGATGATCGGATATTTATGATTTTTTCGGATTTCTTTACAAAGTTCGAACCCAGAGATGTCCGGTAGCATCACGTCAAGAATTGCCAGTGAAAATGTATTTTGTTCAATTTGTGTTTGAGCAGATTTCCCATCAGAGCAAGTCGTTACTAAAAAATTCTCGTTCTGCAAATAAAAGAGAATTAGGTCTGAAATTTCTTTTTCATCTTCAACTAAAAGTATTTTTTCCAATCGTATCGACCGTCCTTTTCAACTTAGTTGCTTTCTGATACCTTCATTTTTGTATTACCCAAAGGCAAAGTAACAAACATCTGGATTTCATTATTTTTGCTGGCAGCTTGAATGGTTCCTTGATGAGCCAGAATGATTTCTTTGGCGATCGCTAGACCTAGTCCCGCACCGCCGGTTTTTGTTGAACGGGCTTGATCAAGGCGATAAAACTTTTCAAATAATGCTTCCAGCTGCTCTTGTTCGATGAGCTCACTTTGATTGGCAAGAATAAAGGTTGCTTGATGCTCAGAAACCGATAGTTCCATTGTGATCATTGTATGTTCAGGTGCGTAGGCGATCGCATTTTTCAATAGATTATTCAATACTCTGGCTAACTGTTCACTATCAGCTTCAATTTTCAAGCTTTCCGGTCCGATATAACGAACCTCTTGTCCTTTTTCTTTCAACAACGGGTAAAATTCTTCCTGGATTTGTTTTAATAAGAACACAAAATCAAGTTCTCGTTTAAACAATTGGATATCTTGAAGATTGAATCGAGTAATATCGAAAAATTCATTCATCAGTGTTTCCAACCGTTCAGACTTTTCAAGAGCGATAGTCAGAGACTGAGCCATTTGTTCGTTCGTTAAGTTCTTTGTATCCAATAATAAGTTGAGGTAGCCGATCACGGAGGCTAAAGGTGTCTTCAAGTCGTGAGCCAAATAAGTGATCAAGTCCTTTGTTCGTTGGGTTTCTTCCTTTAGGAGGGTTTCATTTCGGTTCATCGTATTTTTTATTTTTAACAATTCATTATCGATTGGCATACTTCTAGTCGAAGCTTCCGTAGACCCAGAGAAAAAAGGCTGAATGCCTTCAGCGATTTGTGTAATCTTTTTTCTTGAGTAGTAGCGATAGATAAAATAGTTGATTAAGAAAACGATAAAAATAAGAAAGAGAGAGAATGCTAATAGGAGTTGCTTGATCATCGTCCAATCAACAAAATTTCCAATAATCGTCCCCCCTTCCCCGTCACTCGTTCCAACAACTTCTTGCATGACAAATTTTGAAAAAAAATCGTCGATGACCATGTGAATGATTCTTGTCTCCTTTATTAGCCAAACGATTCCTAATAATAAGCAGATGCCTAAAAAGGAAAAAACAAAGCGAGGATGTTTAATATGCATGAAAAGTTCCTTTCAAATAAATAGTCTTCATTCATTCTTGATTATAACAAAGCGAGGATACAACGAATAGAGAATATCTCTTAAGAAATCTTCAGAATATATTAAGAGAATCATTCAAAACGTTTGTAGGTGAAGTGCTTAAATAAAGGTAGTCATCCAATTAACCAATGAGGAAGGTGAGAGGTTTGAGAAAACATAAAAAAAATTTTAAAAAAGCCATCATGGTCACTGGTGCTCTACTGGTTATCGGCAGTACAGCTGGGGCAAGTGCTTTAAGGCTTGATCGCCGAGAAGCCCCAGCTATCACGCGTGTATCTTTACAAGATCTGCAACCTAGAAATGACTTTCACTTGGTGGGGGTCATTGAACCGGCGAGAACCATTGAAGTGAAGGTAGATAGCGGGCGAGGCTCAGTCGTCGAAAAAAAGGTTGCGACGGGAGATCAAGTGAAAGCCGGACAAGCGCTGTTTGTCTATTCTAACCCTGAAGGATCTTTAGCTATTAAGGAAGCAGAGCAAACCACTGCAAACCGTAGGAGTGCAGTAGAACAAGCCCAGCGACAAACAAACCAGAAATGGGAACAATACAACAAGGTAACTACTCAATTGGAAGAGACCAAACAAAAAATAACTACCGCAAAGGATGAAGATAAAGAAGCGCTAGAAGACCGCAAAAATGAATTAGAAATGCAACAAAGTCAACTATTGATGGAAGCTCAAAATTCAGAGAATAGTATAGGCGATGCAACCTTAGAACTAGAACGAGCAGAATTGGAGTTGAACTCCGTCAAAGAACAACATGGTTCAGATGTCGTGGAGGCTGGTATTGACGGAATCGTCAAAGATATTGATGAACGACAAATGAATATGAATGCGAGTGAAGCAGCCCCAGAGTCCCCTTTCATGACTATCGTCGACACAAGCCGGCTGTTTTTAAAAGGGACCGTAGATGAATTCCGTCGCAGTCAGCTGGAACCGGGACAAAAAGTTCAACTAAAGGATCGTAATGGCGGTAGTCAGCAATGGACTGGACAGATCACACGAGTTGGTGATATGAAAGAACCTTCAGTAGTTGTGGAAGAACAAGGTGCAAACCCAAATTTATCTCAATTCAGCTTTGAAGTTGCTTTGGATAAAAGTGAAACCCCACCAAGCATTGGTACTCATTGTTTCGTGGAACTGATCGAAGAAAACCAAACAGAAATCAAGCTGCCAAAATCATTCGTTTTCTATGAAGAAGACAAGCCTTTCATTTATGTTGTTGAAAATCATAAAATCAGCAAAAAACAAGTAGAGTTGTTCGAAGATGAAATGGATGAAGCAATATATTTGCTAGAAAGTGAGCTAGACTTGGACAGCGAGCTTGTCTTTCCCACAAATGATGTCAAAGTAGGAATGGATGTGAGAACAAATGATCCAACTAATTGATGTCTGTAAAACGTTCCAACAAGGGCTTGGTGAAATCCATGTCTTGAATAAAATCAATCTAACAATTGACAATGGGGAGTTTGTTTCTATCATGGGACGATCAGGTTCGGGCAAATCAACCTTGATGAATATTATCGGCTGCTTAGATACACCGACAAAAGGAAGCTATCTAATTGATGGCAAGATAACCAGTCAAATGGACGAAGACGATCTTTCTGAGATTCGCAATCAAAAAATTGGTTTTGTTTTTCAAAATTTTGAACTATTGCCAAAATTGTCCGTTTTACAAAATGTTGCTTTACCACTTTTGTATGCCGGTGTCATGCAAGAGGAACGAACACGTCGTGCTATTCATGCCTTAGAAAGTGTCGGTTTGGCTGACCGAATCGATTTTAGGATCAATCAATTATCTGGTGGTCAAAAACAGCGGGTAGCCATTGCTCGGGCACTGGTTGGAGAGGCAAATGTGATTTTAGCTGATGAACCGACCGGCTCCTTAGACACAGCCAATAGTCATGAAATCATGTCCCTATTCGCAAATCTAAATGATATGGGAAAGACAGTTGTGTTGATTACACATGAACAAGAGGTTGCTGACTATGCCAAACGTCAAATTCTTTTAAAAGATGGTTTGATTGTTGAGGAGGTCAAAGAATGAAAGAAAATATTCGGTTAGCGATTCAATCGATTTACCAGCATCGCTTACGCTCCCTGTTGACGATGTTAGGAATCATTGTTGGGATTGCTTCAATCATTTCCATTGTGAGTATTATCAATGGAAATACTGAAAATATGAAAAAGCAGATGATTGGCGGTTCTACTAATTCGATGCGTATCGAATATGACGCCAGAAGTGCCTTTCTTGCCGGAGAAAATGGTAGAAATGATCGGCTACCTGACTATTCTCCTCAGATATCAGATGGTGAACTCCAAAAATTACTGACTATCGATCATGCCAAGAATGTCAGCTTATTCTATGAAGCTAATTTGCCGGTCTTTCAAAGAGAGAGACAGACCGATGCCGTAGTATTAGGAATGGATGGAAGTTTCTTTGAAATCATGCCTCATAAGATTCTTAAAGGTAGAGCAATGACTGAAACCGAATTACAATCACAAAAACAAGTCGCTCTGATCACAGCTGACTTGGCAGAGATTTTTTTTCAGTATCGCAACCCTTTAAATCAACTGATTGAGATTAATGGAACACCTTTTCGAATCATCGGTATCGCAGAGTCTGAAACGGATCAACTTTCAGGGAAATATGTTTTCATTCCTAGAAATAGCCAACGTCTAGTTGAAGGGAAACTTAATCAAAAGCCAACGGTATTGTTTCAGGCTACGAATGCAGAAGTGTTAGAATCAGCTGTCGTTCAGGCTAGCCATGAACTGACAAAAAGCATCCCACCATCAGATTTTGTTTTTTCCATTCGAAATTATGATGAGGTAAAGAAGATGACTGATGATATCAATCGTTCAAATATGATTTTATTGGGCGGAATTGCCAGTATTTCCTTGTTAGTCGGTGGGATTGGAGTCATGAATACGATGCTGGTCAGCGTGACAGAGCGAACTAGAGAGATTGGCTTAAAGAAGGCATTAGGCGCCAAACGAAAAGTGATTTTGCAACAATTCCTGACAGAAGCAATCGTCTTATCAGTAATTGGTGGATTGATTGGTATTATTTTAGGCACGATCATCAGTCTGGTCGCCCTGAATCTGCTAGAGTATCCACTGACGATATCTCTGCTTTCTATTTTGATCAGTGTTACTTTTTCGATGCTGATCGGTACTATTTTTGGTTATTTACCCGCCTATAAAGCGTCGAAATTAAAACCAATCGAAGCATTACGATATGAATAAACAGGAAGGTGTTTTTATGAAAAAAAGAATGTTATCCATTCTCTTCTTAGCGATAGTATTGACTGGCTGTGGTTCTACCACCAACCAGTCACAGGTGAACAATGACAACGTCCCCACCAATGCACAAATCACTCCCCCGCAAAAACAAACCGAAACGAGTCAAAGTGGCGATGATGAGCAAAACAACAACGAGCAAACAGATTTTGATCGTGCTAATGATTTACTTGATCAAGCAGATGAGTCTGGGATTCTTGTGTCTATGAATGGTGATCAATTTGAACTAGAGATCACAAAATTTTATCAAAAAAATGAAGATGATGAGATCTATGATATGGCAGTCTCCTCTGACGAAAAATTAAGCTTTACTATTACCAGTGAGACTGAGATTACAGCCGTTATTTATAATGCACAAACTCAAAACTCTCGAATCGTTGAAGGCTCAAGAGCAGACTTACAGCTTGAAAGATCCGTCAATCTTTATGGTCAACAAGTTGGCGATACCTTTATTGCCACCAAAGTCATCGTCATGCAAGTCAATTAGATAGCTAGAAAAGCTGGTTGATTAGAAAAGAAAAAACTAAATGTACCACCCTTATACTTTAAAATCACACACCAATCTATCTTGATTGATACTTCGTTCCTATCCAATTGTTTAGAGAATGATATGATCCCAGTTTTCTAAGTTTTTCAACAAAAAAATGCGGGTAGAAAACAAGACTGTTTTCTACCCGCACTAAGTATTAAAGAACTACTTTTTAGAAACACTACAAGCTTCTATGCTCTCTTTTTTTACACATCAGCATATCATTTACTGTTTTGCTTGATCAATGGAGATATTATGCAGATTTTCAACTAAGGTGCGATGTTCACGAGGTCCGGTCGACTCTGGTGCTTGATCGAGCTGTTCAATCAAATTTAATTCTTCTTCTGTTAATCGGAAATCAAAAATGGCGATATTTTGCTTCATACGATCCACATGGACAGACTTAGGGATCGTGATGATCCCTAGTTGTGTTTGCCAACGTAGGATGATTTGTGGGACAGTTTTATGGTATTTTTCAGCTAATTCCTTTAAAACTAGTTCATCAAAGATCCCATCTTTTCCTTGGTTGAAGGGACTCCACGCTTCAGTCACGACATCAAAATGAGTGGCTGTTTCTCTTTGTTGTTTTTGTTGACGGTATGGATGTTGTTCGATTTGGTTGATCACTGGCTTGATCCGATGATTCAAAATCAAATCAGTCAAACGACCGGTTGAAAAATTAGAGACTCCGATTGCCTTTACTTTTCCTGCATCATAGAGTTCTTCCATGACACGCCATGCGCCATAATAATCATTGTAAGGCTGATGGATCAAGAAAATATCAATATAGTCTACCCCTAATTTTTGTAAAGAACGTTCGTACGCTTTGTATGCGCCCTCGTAAGAAGCATCAGTGACCCATAACTTGGTTGTAATAGTGATCTCTTCTCTTGGAATCCCACTTTTTTTGATTGCCCGACCAACGGCTTCTTCATTGTAATAAACAGCCGCAGTATCAATCAGGCGATAGCCAGCATTCAGCGCTTCTAAAACGACTTGCTCACATTCTTCTTGATCCCAGATTTGAAAGACACCAAATCCAAGTACAGGAATTGTCAATCCGTTGTTCAAGGTCCGTGTTTCCATCATTGATTTTCTCTCCAAACTCCACGTTATTTCGTCAATTCAGCAACGACTTTTTCTCCTAATAAATGTGCAGACTGTGGGTTTTGTCCTGTTAATAAACGCCCATCTGTATGAACAACTTCAGTAAAAGCTTTCCCTGCCTGATAATCGGCCCCTTTTTCCTTCAATGAATCTTCGGTCAGGAATGGTACGTTATTCGTTGTTCCATTTAATTCCTCTTCTTCATTACTAAAGCCAGTCACTTTACGTCCAGCTAAAATGGACTGTCCGTTTTCATCAACAACAGGTAATAAGCCTACGACACCATGACAAACCGCTGATACGATCCCATTATTTTTGTAGATCGCAGAACCAATCTCTGCTAATCTTTCTGATCCGGGGAAATCCCACATCGTTCCATGTCCACCGGCATAATAAATCGCTGTATACTCTGTTGGGTCCACTTCATCCGGACGTAACGTTTGCCCTAACGCACGATTACGAAAGTCTTCATCTTGGTAATAGGTCCAATCCACTTGGTCCATATCTACTATACTTTTTGGTTCCAATGGTACGTATCCGCCATTCGGGCTAACAAAATCAGCTTCGATCTTGTTTTTGACTAATACATCATAAAAATGAGTCAATTCACTTAACCATAAACCTGTTGGACGCTCGATACTGTCGTATTTTTCTACATTTGTCAAAACAATCAAAACTTTCATTTTTTCAGCTTCTTTCTTATATATTGATGGTTGATCCATAGCGTTGATTAAGAAAATTATACAACGGACTTGGTAAATACAAGTCTTTGTATGCTTCAGAAAAAGGTTTCGTCACAAATTCAGCATCTCGACCTTCTAATAATTTGACCGCCCATTCAGGATCTACCAACATTTGTTGACCTACTGCTACGAGTTCCGCATGAGCTAACACAGACTCGACATCTTCGCGGTTACGGACATTCCCGACACCTACTAACGGGATTTTCCCTTGAATCGCTTCGTGGACATATTCAAGAATTGATTTTTCGTTGTAGGTCTCAGAACGAGCCACACGATCATATGTGTTCAATGAAACATGCAGATAGTCTAATTTCGTTTCACGTAATTGTTCCATCAACCAAATCGTTTCTTCAAAACGGATACCTGGTGTTTCAAATTCTTCTGGTGAAAAACGATAGCCAACAATAAATGGTTTGGTTGCGTGTGTTTCAACTGCTTGGAAGACAGATTTCAATAATTCTTCAATAAAATGATAACGTTTCTCTAAAGAACCACCCCATTGGTCTTCTCTACGGTTCGAATGAGGAGAAAAGAATTGTTGGATCAAGTAAGTATTCGCACCATGTAATTCTACTCCGTCAAATCCTGCTTCAATGGCTCTGCGTGTTGCTTCTCCAAATGCTTGGATCGTTTCACTAACTTCTTCATCACTTAATGCCCGAGGTGTTTCGGCATCTGGACGTTCTGCCGGAATCGCACTAGCAGATACTGTTTGTTCTCCTGATAATGTCGCACGGCTTGTCATACGACCGCCATGGAAGATCTGCACGATTGCCTTGGCGCCTTCGCCTTGAATGGCTTGTGCTAACTCGCTTAGACGAGGAAGCATTTCATCATGGGCGATACTCAATTCCCCTGGCCAACCTTTACCGATGTCTTGCACATTTGCTGCACCAGTGATCACTGCTCCTAATCCTTTTGAGCGTTGTGCATAGTATTCGATCTCGTCTTTTGTGATTACCCCATTAAAAAAGCTAAGTTCTGTAGTCATTGGTGATAGCATCAACCGATTTTTCAGCTCACTACCTGATGGAAATGTGATTGATTCATTGAATTTTGCCATTCTTCTTCCTCCAATATGACGAATGTCACTTATTTTTTCTCGTATTTATTTAACCATACGATTAGTTGTACATGCAACTGTTATGTTTAAAAAATTTTATTTTTTTTGTAATTTATTGGTCGCTTCATTCAGCTCTTGAGAAAGCCGCTCGCTCTCGGCAGCACCTAAAACAACTTTATATGCGTGGTGCAACTCATCCCAACTACTGTCGATCTCTTTGACAAATTCACGACCTTCATCAGTTAAAAATACCAAAGATAACCGTCCTTCTGTAACCGTTTTGACATAGCCTTTATATTCTAACTTTTCTACAAAACGTGCAATCGTTGAAGGCGCTGAATACAACATCTGCGCGATATCTTTTTGAGGAATACCGTTTTTTTCTTTCAAAATCAGTAAGATAAATCCATAAGTAGGTGCAAGTCCCGTTTTCTTGAAAGCTTCATCAGCTAATTTATTCAATACTCGATCGAGCTTCTTCACACTAAAAAAAAGACATTCTTCTAACGAACGTTCAATTGATTTCCCCATTTTTACACCTCCTGTTAGCGTACATATCATAGTATGATTTAGTTGATTTGTCAAAGAGGAGAATAGCATTCATATGTAGTTCAAATGATCATCTATAAAAATACAATGATATGTAGAAGCATCTATTCGTTTTTAGAAGGTGTAAAACAACTAAGGACAAATCCCCATTGTCGTATCTAAACATTCATATAGCATGCAATGAGCAATTCAGTTCACGCATTTAAAAACAACCCACGCTCATAATGAGATCAGACGGAAAGGATGGTTACTATTTCCCTCAAAATATCCACACTATAAACTAGTCTATGCTTAATGTTGATTCTTATTGAGTAATACGAATTCCTACTAGTTTTTTCATACGGTGCCAGTGACTGAAAAGGATTCTTTCGAATGACCTTGAGTCATTCATCAAACTGCTTATGTAACCCAGCTCCCTTAAGTTTAGTAAGATCTTTTTCGTAATTTTTTTTATTTCTATAATGTATCCCAATCAATCTCATCTAACTCTTCCGTTTCTTCCTCTTCGTATTGCTTAATCTGATTGAGCACCCCTGTATTTTGTAAATAGAGCGTTTCCTGAATTGCATTCCAATCTGATTTACTTATGATTACTACACTTTCCTCTTCACATTTAGAATGGATGATTTCAACCGGTTAATTGTCTGCCACAGCATGCCTAATCAAGCTATATAAATGATTACGAGCCTTCGTTTCCATCTCTATTCACGCCCTTCTTTATTGCTAAGTATAACGTACATACAAGCGTGCACCAATAATCATAAACCTGATAAATTTCATCTTATATCTCTTGTTAACATAGCCTTTATCATTTGATTTCATTGACTGATCATAAAGAAGAGAACATAGCTTTTTATTCAATATCTCCAAGCCTAAAAAAAATACAACACTAGGCTCGAGACATTAGGTAGCTTGCACACCTAAAACCAAATGAACGGTGTTCCAGAAATAAGTGTGAAATATAAAAAATGAAAAGAAAAATTTCCGATACTTCACACTTATTTCTCGGAGCTGAGCAATTCTATCACTCATCACCCAATTTTCACTACAAATGCTTCATAAGGACGTAATTCGATTTCTCCTACAGGTACTTCTCGATCATAGTTGGCAATGATTAGTTCCGTTGCTTCTTGCGGAATAGTCCATTCATGTGTTTGCTCGGATAAGTTACAGACGATCAACCAACGTTCTTCATTTAGTGTACGATAATAAGCAAAGACCTCAACTGGCGTTTCTGTCAACAATTCATATTCTCCCCAAACGATGATCTCATTGTGTTTGCGTAACTCGATCAAGCGTTTGTACGTATAGAAAATCGAAGAGGAATCTGCGACTGCTTGTTCCGCGTTGATGGTTTTGTAGTTTGGATTGACGGATAGCCAGGGCATTCCTGTCGTAAATCCACCATGTGCTGTTTCATCCCACTGCATTGGTGTACGTGCATTGTCACGTCCTTTGGCATTGATAGACTGCAAGATCTCTTCTTTATGATAGCCAGCTGCAAGTCGTTCGTGATACATATTGATCGTTTCGATATCTTTTGCTTCTGAGATTTCCCGGATTGGCGCATTTGTCATGCCTAGTTCTTCCCCTTGATAAATATAAGGAGTCCCTTTCATCATGTGTAGTAAAATAGCAAACATTTTTGCACTTTCTACACGATATTCCTGATCATTCCCCCAACGTGAAACAATTCTCGGTAAATCATGATTATTCCAAAACAAACTGTTCCAACCTTCATCACCTAACGCTGTCTGCCATTTTGACAAAACTTTTTTCAGTTCAGAAACATCTAAAGCTTTTAGATCCCATTTATCCTTACCTTCTTGTTGGTCCAAACTCATATGTTCAAATTGGAAGATCATGGATAGTTCATTTCTTTTAGGGTCTGAATAAAGCTTCGCGATTTCTGTCGTTGCGCCCCAAGTTTCACCTACCGTCATCAAATCTTTGTCGCCAAAGGTTGCTTGATTCATTTCTTGTAGGTATTCGTGAAGCCGAGGTCCATTATTGGTGATTTCTTGATCGGGTAGTTTGCCGATCGTATCGATGACATCCATGCGGAACCCGCCAATTCCTTTATCGATCCAAAAATTCATCATGTCATAGACTTCTTGTCTGACTAGCTCATTCTCCCAATTCAAATCGGGTTGTTTCTTGCTGTATAGATGCAAATAATATTGACCAGTCGCATCATCAAATTCCCAAGCAGGTCCACTAAAAATCGAACGTAATGTATTAGGCACATCACCATTTACTGGATCACGCCAGATATAATAATCTCGATATGGATTGTCTTTGCTTTTTCGTGATTCGATAAACCATGGATGTTCATCAGAAGTGTGATTGACGACTAAATCCAAAATGATTTTGATGCCTGATTTCTTCGCTTCCTCAATCAGTTCGTCCATTTCAGCCATCGTCCCAAACTCAGCCATGATTGCTTCATAATCGCTGATGTCATAACCATTATCATCATTTGGGGATTCATAGACTGGGGAAAGCCAGATCGTATTGATTCCTAGATAGGTTAAATAATCTAATCTTGAAATAATCCCTCTTAAATCACCGATTCCATCTCCATTCGTATCTTGAAAACTACGTGGATACACTTGATATACCACTGATTGATGCCACCATTTTTTCTCCATATGATCCTCCATTTGTTTTGTCCTATTCTCAAAGAATTGTAACGCTTACAAAAGCAAGAGTAAACAGGCAGAAACATGTTACCGATAACATTAAAATCCAGGATTTAGAAATAAAACAGCGCGTGGGGAAAGTTTCAATTCATGGAGTATGCCTGAAAACAGAAACCATCGATTGAAATAAGTAGAATTTGCTATCCACATGTCCGTTTAGAGTGTACCCTAAATAGACATTAGCCAAGCATTGAAAAATCTCGATTTCTAATGTATGATTAGGGTGTATTTTAAACGATTCAAGAAAGTAGGTAAAAAATTGAAAGTTGCATATATTAGAGTCTCTTCTCTTGATCAAAATGAACAACGCCAAATTGAAGAAATGAAACAATTTGGAGCAGAAAAAATTTTTATTGAAAAACAATCTGGAGCCACAATTTCAGAACGGCCAATTTTTCAAAAGGCTTTAGATTTTGTACGTGAACAAGATACTTTTATTGTAGAAGCAATTGATCGATTAGGGAGAGATTATGATGAAATTATTGCTTCAGTTAATTACCTAAAAAATAATAACATCCGACTGATCATTACTAGTCTACCTATCATGGCGCAAGCAATTGGAGATCCACTCCTGGATAAATTCATTAAAGACTTAATCATTCAAATATTGGCCATGATTGCCGAACAGGAACGTAAAGAATCCAAACGACGCCAGGCACAAGGAATTAAGATTGCAAAAGCGAATGGTGTTTACAAAGGACGTCCTAAGTTATATAGCGCAGATACAAAAGATCCCCAACGTCGCCTTGTTTATAAAAGCATCGTTGAGGATCTTGAGAATGGCGTTGCTATTTCTAAGATTGCAAAAGACTACAATATTACTAGACAAACAGTTTATAGAATTAAAAATGAAATCAACAATAAGAATGCCTATATAAAGATAAATAATCATTGACCAATTAAAAAACTCTTACCAAAGTAAGAGCCTACGCATTTAAGTTATTCAAATCAGGAAGTGCTGTGGTGAATTTAATAGTACCTTTTTTAACGGGTAGCACTTAATTCAGATAGCTACTAAATTTTTGTAATTGATCACCGTTTTTTCTGAAGTAGCGGTTACTTTGTCCATGCTTAAAGTGACAACTGCCGAATTATTTAGCAGAGTTACGATGGTTCCGATGACTTGTTTCTTGTTATGTTTAAATGACACCTGTTGATTTTCTTTAAAAGCCAAGCCTTCGATAGATGATTCTATTGGTTTCCACTTTCCAAAACTCATAATAATCTCCCCTTTTTAAGTATTAAAAAAACCGTCTCAAGCAATTGAGACGGTTGAACAAATCATTTATGCTGTGCAAATGTTAACGGCTTGCATGCCACGTTGACCTTCTTCAGTATCAAAGGTGACTGCTTGACCTTCATCAAGAGACTTGTAGCCATCTGCTTGAATCGCAGAAAAATGAGCAAAGACATCTTGGCCATTCTCTCCGGTGATAAAACCAAAACCTTTATCTGCATTAAACCATTTTACTGTACCATTATTCATACTATTTCCTCCTTGTGCATCACTACGTATGCGTTTTGTTGCAATAAATATTTGATAAGCAAAAGGAGAGTATAAATGGAAGCATAGCACTCTTAATACGTTTCAAAGTATATCACTATATTCAGTATACCATACAACTGGGTGGTATACTAATTTTATAAAAATTTGGTCATTTTCTGTACGCTCTGGAAATAAAAAATGAATAGGCTCTTTAAAAAATATCTTGTAAATAAATATTTTTATCACATTTTTTTAAGGTTCAACATTTTCTCTAATGAATTCATAAATACTTGGTTTAAAGCGAACGGCCATATTTTCACCACTAACAGCACCAAAATGAATTCCGATTACTTCATTTTGATTATTGAACACTGGTGATCCTGAATTCCCGCCAAAAGTACTAGCATTGTAATAAATTCGATTCGTTGTTTCAGTCGTAGATACGCCTTTGCTCTCCCACATGGTAGCCCATGGTTTATCTCCTGGATAACCAATAACTCTGATAGGTGTTCCAACTGTAGTAGTGGGATTATTTATATATTTAGCTGGAGTTACAACGTCACCGATATTCTGTCCCTCTGTATTAGGTTTTAAATAAACGATAGCTAAATCTTGTCCATCTGGACTATATTTGATTTCTTCTCCATAGAATGTTCCTTTATACTCAGTATTAGAAACTCGAGCTGCATTTACTTTTATATTAGCGGGATCTCCATTATTTGCAGCATTTGCAACGTGTCTGTTAGTCAGGATAGCATTTTTCCCTACTACCACACCAGATCCTTGAGTAGCATTATTCACATAAATAAAACATACTGACTGATAAGGTTCCACTGAAGCATCTATTATTTGAGTTCTATCATTATTAGGCAGTATCGCTTTTATATGCAAATTGGTTTCGTCTGCTCTTACAATAGGACTTAAACTGATAAAGTTTATAAAAAATAGGATTAACAAAAGGTTCCACATTCTAAACTTTCTATTCTGCATAACTACTTTCTCCTTTAAAAATATTTTATAATTACTATCTTTTCCGATCAAATATACTAAGCAACTGTTTTAGTTTTTATCTCCCTTAAATAATATAGGCTTCAACTTTTAACTAATAATATCCTCCTATATTTTATATATAACACATTGTGAAATAAAGCACATAAAATAGAGTAATATTTCGTCTATTTTTTTGTGTAAGGATTTCGTATAGTTTTCGATAATCAATATAGCCATTGAGAATGCTTTATATTTTTCAACAAAAGGAAAATATTAGGTACTGATATTACAAAATTAAAAAAATTTGAAAAACGAGTCTTGAAGAAACAACCATTCACTTCACCCTCATCTAAGTCAGCTTTTCCAGTTCTTGAATATAATCCACAAGCAATCGATCCATCATACTACATTGAAAATCATGGAATGTTTCGGGTCCATACTGCGATTGTACCCACATAGTTCTTTAAAGTAGGTGGAGTATTCACTTTCAACGATTCGAAGGATTTCCACATCTGAACAGTGATCAAAGTCGATCAGATCTACTACTAGACTCATCTTGGCATCGATTCCTAAGATCTCCGGCAATAGTTTCCAAAAATTCTCCTGACAGATCTGACTTACTAAGGTTTCCAATCGTTGGATCTGGGTGTTTAAATAGACCTTTAGGTCTTCACTTGCTCGTTTTTCTGCCTCTTCAAAGGTACTTTAAAAGCCCTCCAGATACGCTTCTTTTGTAAAAAATGTAGGCATTGTTTTTTCCTTCCTTCTTTTAAAATGTTTCATGATCGATCAGTGGATTCAACTGATGCTTGACTCTTGCCCAATCTTGCGCCGTAGGAATACTGCCCATAAGAACATAATCCGTGTCAAGAGCGTAATCCAAAAGGTACGGTCGATAGTTCGTTACAATCAAATCAACGTGTGCATCATTTAAATGTTCCGGCGTCAATTCCTGAAGCGGCATAAACAACAGCTTATGATATTCCCCTAATAGTACACGTGCCTGCATTCGGATGGATTGAACCACTAAGTAGTCACCTTCTAATAAAAATAAAACTTTTTTGACCGGTTGGTAATAGTGGAACAATAAGTTCATATATGCCGTAAAACTCACCACGATATCTTCAAAATATTGACCAGAAAAACTGAGTACTCGGGCATGTTTTAAGAGAAATTGTTTATGGGCTTCATAAATCTGTTTATCGCTTTTCTTTACCATCCAATGGATTTCTTCTAGCTCTTTGTTCAACACTGGACTCACTGCTTCATTCATCAAGCGCGAAATGAAAAAAGAGGTCATAAACGGTTCTAAAGTATCCGTATCCCATTGTTCAAAGAAAGGATCAGAAAGATAATCTGACACGATGAATTGAAGATCCTTCCAGCGGTTGAATCGTTGGTTAAAAGTTTGTTCTTGGTCCACACGATGGATCGTCCGTTTGGAAATAATCGATAAATGGATCCAAGCGAATTCTTCCTTTGATAGATAGATCTCGTATTCATCTTTGATTCTTTCTTGTAAAGAATAAAGCAACTGAAAATCTTTTTCCTGATAAATGCTTACTTTTACCCATTCAGGTAAGGACATAAAATGGTTTTGATGAACTCGGACCATTGCGATATAAAGCTGGTAATAAAAGGCTGAAATCGTGATTCCCGTACCCAATTCATACTTTCCCAATTTGCCAGACAGTTCGTTCAAGACCAACGTATGTAAGTCTTCTGGCGGACGGATTGTATACGGAGTTTGTTCACTGCTATAATAAAAATCAAAAAAGAACTTTCGGATATTGGCTTCTTCCCCTAAAAAATTGACTGGGTTAAAAGCCAACGTTAACTCATACTCAGCTAATACCGGTCGGATTCTTAATAAAAACCTTCGTAAAGTACTCTCTGCATAACTGTGCTGGTGAGCCAAGTCAGCCACTGTAAAATCTTTTCCCCAAAAAACATTTCCCACGATTTCAAATAACACTTCGTTTTCCAACAGTTGTTCTTTTTTCTCTTGGTAGTCCCTACGATTTCGTTCTTCAAAATAATACCCACTATAATTCGAACGTAATTCGATGCTTGTGCCAAAATGGTTTTTGAATGCTTGAATATCTTTTATCAAGGTACGTTGTGAAATAGCCAGTCGTTCACTCAGCTCTCCAATCGTAAAACGCCGTTCTTGTTCCATCACACTTAACACCTGCATCCATCGCTTGACCTCTGCGCTTGTAATAAACGCCATCTGAAACTCACGCAATTTTTTTCCCCCTCACTTTTTCAAATATTTCCCTCTCATGCTCGTTCACTCATCTTGACTCAGAAAATGCAGAGAGCACTTCATCGATTTTCTCCTTGCTAGGTACATAGGGAAGTTCAATCGTTTCACGAGCGTTTCTAGCTTGTGGTTGATTCACGATTTGTACATGACGTACTAGTCCCAGTGGATTCATTTGGGCAGCTTCCACCACCTGTAGGCCAGATTTTTTTAAAATCGTTTCAACTTCCTGTTTGATCCATCGTGTCAAAGCACGTGGTCCTACTAGCTGATAGGAAACATAAATCGTCTGGCTATATTTTTTCTTCTCAGCTAAAAAACGTTTCATGAGTACTTCTAAAGGAGACGGTTTATCACTGTTTGCATACGGCACTTGTTCTGGTGCTTCAAGTGTAGGTAGCTGGAAAAAGGCCTCCATTAAAAAAAGGAGTGTTTCGAAAAAACCATAAGTCAGACCTTCGGTAACTCATACTCACTCGCAGGTGAAAATGTGCGGGTAAATGCCTGTTGTGTCAAAGGGTTCAAAAATTGACTCTCATCTAACGAGAGAAGAAACAACGCAGCTTTTTCTGGTCCTGGCAGAAACACACTCACCTGTTGATCCAAAGCCTGGATTAGAGTTGTTTGGGCTTGTTTATGTGCCACTTGTTCTTGTAAGCAATGTCCTTGGTCGACTCGTTGCTTAGCTAGTTTCAGCCATTGATTAAACAAGGTTTGATCTAGGTGCCAAGGTCCGTCTTGAATCGCCACTTTCTCCTGATGTAGGTCCTGAATATGTTCTGAAAGAAACCTAGGATACAATGGTAAGGTGAAATAAAAATCATAAAGGAATTGGCGAATCCCCGCTTCTTCGCCCCATAATTGATTGGTTTTAGATTCAATTTTTATCCCATAGTAGGTCGTTAATAACGTTTGAAGCTGCCGTTTCATCCGTTGGAAGCTTGCACTCGACACATCAAGATACGCCATCCACTGTTGATTGTCTAAACACTTTCCCGCAGCCAATTGATCCACAAAAAGAAAAAGTTTCTCTTCATTTAGTAACGCTTGTTTCTCCTCATAATACCCTTTAGGGTTCAGAAAGGAAAAGTGATAGCCCTTCTCATCGCCGATCAAATGGATCCGCTCACCAAAATAGTCCTTGATCACCTTTATATCCTCAATAATCGTCCGTCGCCCAAACCCAGTCTGTTTAGCTAAGGTTTGTGCGGTAACATGTTCCTCTTCTTCTAACGTCGCCAATAAGAGCAGCCAACGTTTCGTCTTATCTGCCATGACTAAATGATCAAATAAAATGTGCATATTTTTTTCTGTCCTTTCTATGAAGAAAAAGAAAAGAGCCGCAGCCCTTTTCTTTCTTGTGACTAATTATCGGGAACTACACTTAGTTCCCAGGTGAGTGTTGTTTCATAGGTGCTTGCTCTTGGATTCGCGGTTGGAGGAACTTCAAGTGCCACGCTTTCGCTTGCACTTTCACCGTCACCAAACCGATAGATCCAGGTACCTGCTCCTTGGCCATCGAGCGCGGTCAGAAGTTTAGTCTTTTCTCCTGGAATTAAGGTAACACCGTCTTGATTATACAACATCGGTTCATCACTTCCGTGAATAGACTCCAATTGTTGGTTAGTGAAAGACAAACGTGCCCCTCTTAGTTCATTTTCCTGTAGATCCGTAAATTGACTGTTTTGCGTAACTGCTAATTGCCAGCCGTGACGTTCCTCTTCTGGCCGTCGATCACTGATCTGGATATAGTTTGGTCGCTCTTCAGCCTCATTGACGGTTCCATCCGGATTTAACAAGCGTTGCGGTTGCGCATAATATCGCTTCGTTCGCGTAGAAATTGCTTGTTGGCCAAATGTGAATCGAGAAGCAAAATCTATGCTTAACAAGCCTTGGTCTTCTTCGAGCTCAGGTTTATTCTCTGGATCGACTTCTATTTCTGGATTCATCGGATCTACCGGTGAAACAGGACCAAGATTCCCAACCGTTAAAATCGTCGCTGGTTCAAATGTCACATCATGAAACAGTAACTCGGTTGCCGGATTGATATTACCTCGATCATTATTTGTTTCAGGTGGAGAAACGACCTCTGCGGCCTTTGCGGATCCTGCATTATCCCGTAAAAAGATTTGAATTTCATCGTCTTCTTGTAGTACGAGTTCGCTTATATCAAGTGTGAATCTGCCCTCATCGTTGATAGTGGCATCTGATGTATCAAAGGGTTGCCCATTATGCGTTGCGGTTACTTCAGCTTCTTTATTTTCTGAAATCCCTTGGATGGTTTTACTATTTTCACCAATGATAGAAGATGAGAATTTCGCAGGTGCCGGAGGGACGATTGGAAAGACTTCCACAGTATCTGTTAAGATCTGGTGGTCAAAATCTTCGGTCAGTTCGCCACTGGTTAATTCTACGTGACTGATTCGAACTTTTGATCCTGCTTCAAGGGGTTCAGGTAAGGTGATTTCAAAAAGCCCACCACGTGGGTCTTCTCCGTAGATACTGATCCCTGGTGATTCGTCTGAATGACCGACGGTCTTGGCTGTATACTCTTGTGTGCGTCCTGATGGAGATTCTACTTCGACTGTCACAATCGCTTCATCATCCCACGCTGGACGACTATCATCTAGTCCTACAGGAAGACTCACGCGCCCATAGATTTTCTTATCAGCATTGGTTGGTACTCTCAGCTCATCTGCGATAGCCCAGCGCCCATTATTACTACTTAATCGACTATAAGCAGTTAACCCTGTGTTTCCAAACACGTCCGTATTTAGTTGTGTGGGGTCACTTGTCTCTCTTAACGTATTAAAATTTGTTCCGGTAAACGAATAATCAATACTTCGGAAGTCTAAATTTGGGTCTCCATTCAAATCAGCGCCTTTTCGCCAAACAGATAAATCACTATTTATTGCGTTTAATGTCGATCCACTACTAGCATTAAATATATTCCCACCACCAACGCGAGTATTTCTAAAGTCCATAAATAACGGATTATCAAAATCAACAGTTAAATTTCCAGCATTGAAAATTCCTGCCGCATCTGTAGCTGTTCGTCCTTGAGCAATGAAAGTGGCGCCGTCTCGTGCTTCAATTTGCCCCGCCTGACTTTCCATATCAATCGCTGCACCGTTGTCCGCAATAATTTGAACTTTAGAACCAACACCATCAACTACAAAAGAATTACCCCCGGTCCTAGGATAATGTACCCCTTGATTGGCCAAACCAGAGGACGTATCTTGATCTATAGGTGTACCATTCCCAGGATTATAGATGAAAAATTGCCCTCCGTTCCTAACTAAAATATGATTATTACCACCATACATACGAATACCTGGTGTTCTTCCTCCAGATTTACTTATGTTCATTTTTGCATTGTCTATTGTAAACTGATAGCCTCCTGCACGTATAAAACGTAAGACAGCGACAGCTCCATTCTGCGATTCATTGGTACTTCCTGCAGTTAAATTTAATTCGGACTGCTTTAACAGGTTAAATTGGCCATTTGAGCTAAGCAAACCTAACGCAGAGGCACGATTTGCATGGACGTTCATTTTTGCGCCTTCCGTCAATCTAACTTCAGCATTAGGATTTGCAGCTCCTGAAGTAGTACTAGCGCTAGCAGCACCTAGATAAACCGCTGCATTGGTTTCACCGGCACTGACATTACTAATTACTTCCATCTTTGATTCAGACCCACTCATTTGTAATAATGCACGTGCGCCATGTATTGTTATACTGTTCGCATTATCTGATGTTGCATTTACTTGAGCACCATTTTCTATAGCAAGAACTGAATCTGCTCCTGCTAACCAAATATTCCTACCAGAGCTGGCTGCTTCAAAAACAGCATCAGAGCGATCAAGTAAGACTGTGCTATTGGCCCCAACCATATGAATATTGTGTCCAGAGCTTCCGTTCGCCTCCCACTGGCTCTTTGAGATGGCTAATTTATTAGTAGTTCCTGTTGCAGCATAACCTACACCACTCCCCCCTAGCTTCAAACTTATATCACTAGAATCAACAAGTGTAGTAGAATTATTCCCGGTCAGCGCTATGCCACGCCGATTACCAGAAGTAATATCAATGGCAATACTCGCTCCGTCTGTTATATTTAGTTCTGGTTCATTTCCTCTGAGATGAACGGCATTATTGGCTGTGGCAGACCCTGCACCAGGTCCACTGGTAGCGGTTATTGCTAATTTTGAACCATCTTCTAAGTCTATCTTAGGTCTTGCATTATTATTCCCAACTTGAATATTTTCTAGTGTTCCTGTTCCACCTCCAGAAATGTTGAAAATACTATTCTTTTTTAAAGAAAGTAACGCATCCGTTCCTTCCAAAATCATACCTTGAGAAGCACCTGTATCTGTCATTTCAATACTACTATCATTTAGTAATACTTGTGGCGTTGTTCCTTCTAAATAAACTCCACGGCCGGTTGTAGCTGACATTGACAGTTGGGTCTGTTCCAATGATAATTGAGGGTTGCCGCCGTTCAAATGCAATCGTTGTCCGGTGGTACTTATTAAACTCCCTATAGACCCCACATAGTTGACTTTAGGCGATACACCTGTCAAGGCAAGTGTGGTCCCTGTTTCAGAACGAATATCAGTATGACTATTCATTACAGAAAATATTGGCTCATCCCCTGATAGATTTATGGCTGACTGTGTGGCTGAGGTCACAGATAATTTCGAATCATTCACAATTACCTGGGGATTATTTCCGGATAGATGTAACCCTCTTTTGGCTGCAGTACTTGTCGTAGTCAAGTTACTTTTATCAAGAACGGTGATTTTCGGTCCTGTTCCAGTCATAGCAATCGTATTATTTCTTATATTAGTAGGAGTAGCAGTCGTTCCTACTGTATTGATCGTTAAATCCCCACCAGATTGGAGTGCAATCTCCGCATTTTCTCCTCTAAAATCAATCGTATTTGCCACACCTGAAGTCGTAGTAATTGCTAAATTTGCACCGTTCTCGATTGTTAGTTTAGGTTCGGAAATTGTCGCTGCTGCTAGAAAGATCGTGGCATTCCCACGACTGATCGTTACTTTCGCTTGATTGATTGCTTTGACTTCTTTTGCTTCAATGAAAGTTTGCGTAGAGCTTGTGCGTGTAAAGTTATTCGTGCCACCTGTAAATTGAACCGTACCTTTTGGAATTGATGCTAGTCGCATCGTATTGGCATTGACTTCTGCTACATCTTCTATTTCTAGTGTCCAATTGTGGCTAACCTCTGTTGTTGCATTGACTAAAGGTGTATCGCCGGTTTTTGTAACTGTTGCGTCCTCTATCCGAAAGGTCATTGGTTCACTCACTTCTGCTAATTGAAAATAAAAACTATTGTTACCAAAAGTCAGCGTATGTCCGTTTCCTTGTATCTTGATTGGTCGGTCGATCGTCATTATATTGGCTGTATTTTCAGTTAAATTTGCTTGAGCAGAGATAATGCTGACTTCAGGATTTGCGATAGCCTCTCTGAATGCAGCCATTGTTGAGACTTCTTCTGTATTTCCATCAAAGACCGCCTGTTTGAATGTTTCGTTCTCAGAAGGAGTAGCTTCCTCTTTCGATTCTTCGGTTGCTACAGGCGCTTCTTTTTCTTCTGATTGTTCAGTCGTATTTGGATATTGCTCATGTTCTTCATTTGATTCATTAGATGAATCCTGATTCATTTCTGGTTGATCTTCAGTCTCCGTTTCTTCCTTTTCCGATATTTCAAGTGTCGCAGTTACGTCTTCGACGGACACATCATAATTACCTTCAGATTTAAATACCACTGGAAGCACAAACGTTTGTTGTACACGCTCCGCTTGAATCACCCATTCATCTGATTCTTCTTGGTTTACGGTAACTCCAGCTTGTAACTGATCTTTTACCAGCTGCGCTTCCTTTGGAAGGGTAATTCTTGCCTCTGACACCTCTTGATCTGAAACAAATGTCACCTTCAATGGCTCTTCAACCGTTCCTTGAAGGTGAGAGCGAGGAAAGGAAAAGCGAGGATTGCCTTCTTCTTCCACTTCTAGATAGTTTTTTATGGATGGAAGTTCCAATTGTTCTTCTTCCTGTACTTGCCCCCCTACCTTTCTATCCGTGGTTTCCGCATAGACGATGCCTACTGGCAGGAGGAATGCATGCAGAACAAGAATCATCGTCCCTAAAATGAGCATTCCTTTTTTCATTAGCTTTCTCATGGAATCCTCCTCTCTATACTTCTTTTTCGTTTTCACGTGCTTTTTTCTTTTGCCACATCAGGTAAAGCACAAGTCCAAGCATTAAAATAAGCAAAATAATCGCACCGATCATCCACCAATTGACACCAGAATCAATCATTACGTCTTCTCGATTTAACTTGCGGGCTTCTTCGGCTTCAATTGTAAATTCACGCGTCCATGACCATTCATTCTCTCCAGATGTAGCTGTTAATTCTAGGACATAGTTCCCACTTCGAAAACGGTCGCCTTCTAAAGAAATCGGGAAGTTGAAATTAGAATTTGGGGCCATCTGCATCATTTCTTTCTCCGCCTTATAGAGAACCTCGTTCTCCCCTACTCGTTTTACGGTCGCTTCCACCGCCAATTGATTGACAAAAGTGGGCGTAAAGTTTTGTAACGTGGCGCTGATCACATTGCGGTAGTTCAATTGATCTGCAAACACATCTAATAGTTCCAACTCCGGTTGCACCGAGTCTCGAGTATTACTAACGACCACACCAACCACATGGGCAAACTCATTCTTGATAGCTACGCCTTCTCCTCCTGGGGCATCGCTATCTTCCTCTTCTTTTACTTCGGCGATTCGTAAGCCGCCGGCTAAATACCCTTCAAAGGCGTCTTTAGGCATTTGCAGAGGAATTTCTATAACCTTTGTTTCATTTCCAGCTAAAGCAATGACCTCCGAAGGAGTCATCAGCTCATCCAAGGAGTGGATTAAGGATGGATCCGCTTCTTCAACATCTTTGCCATACTCGACATTCCCCAAAGTATTAGTATAAGCTGTATGCGGTGTCACCTGAACGTTGATTGGTTCTGAACTGGAATTTCCGACTTCTAGTCGCAAAGTCTCTTTTTGTCCAGGAGGGAGTAATAACTCATAGTATCCTTTACTTTCATCCACTTGGCTCTCTGGAAAAAGAGGGGTAACGTACGTATTTAAACTCGTTTCCTCGGCCTGGACCGCCTGCGGCAAGAAAAAGAAGAGCGCTATAAGCAACCATAGACTTTTTTGTATCGTTTGTTTGTGTATCATTTGTCATAATCCTTTCTAAAAAAGCAGCGTCACAGAAATCTGTAACGCTGCCAGTGACTAATGGAACATGGAAATAGGAATGGTTTACTTCTTAAACCGCATCAGGTTCCTCATTATCTGGTGTTAGTTCTAATTCCCATGTCAATGTAGAGGTATACGTTACTGCATCTTTGGCAGTCGAGCCAGGAACAAACAATTGGATCGCCTTATTTTCAACGACATCTACCCCATCTTCTACTTGTTTTGCGAGCGCATCATGATCTCCCCAAACAACGGAAGAAGTTCCGCCACCCTTTTGGTTAGCAGCTGTCATGACCGGCACGGCCTCTTCACTTGGAATCAACTCTAAACCACTTGTGTGAATCGTCGGTTCCTGATTTGCATCATTCACACTGTAACGAAGGGAAGGATCGAATAACGTGATTTTGGCGCCTTTTAACACACTATTTAGGGTATCTGTTTTTGCTTGAAATTCACTTAAACTCACGCTCAGTTCCCATCCTTCATTCGTTCCACGGGTGTCTTGAACTTGTGCCATACTGACATAAGGAATCATATTTTCCTCGCCTGTTGTTCCGGCTTTCTGTTGCATTTCCGCAATCATGTTGTAATGTTCATCAGCAGTTGAGATAACTTTCGTTCCAAAGTTCATTGTTGGAACTGTTGCAATCGTTAGTGGTCCTGTACCAGGAATTGGTGGGATCGTCACATCTGGACCTTCAGGATCAGGTTCTACTACTGTGTCTTCAATATTTGGAGTGAAGGTGACCTGACCGGTCGTTGTTGTTTTACGTACTTCTTTTGACTCTTGGTTTTCCTCTTCAGCGAAAGCCTGTACACCTCCTGCGAAGATCGTGGTTGATAATGCGGCTACAGTTGCTAAACGAATAAATTTCATACTTAAATTCCTGCTTTCTTTTAATTAATTTTCTTGTGTTTCTTTTCTTTTTTTATTCCCTACGACTAATAAAACACCTGCCACTAAGAAACTTCCAATCCATAGCCCAAGTGAGCTACCGGTCATATTGGTTTTTGGCAAAGTTCCTCCTGGCTTTTGTGGGCTGGTGCTGGGAGGTGGATCTGGTGGACCGATTGGTTCATAAGTTCCTGTAAACCCAATAGATCCTTCTGACTCGACGGATTGGACCTGTGTACCATACACCTGCAGGGGAAATTGTATCGCTATTATTAGGGACATTAGACCAATCATAAGACCAATAGTTTTTCGCATCTTCCCTCCTCCTTTAACATCTATCTCAAAAACGATCGTTTTTTAGAATAACGAATACTTATGTATGCTAAGTCATCGTAACGCCAATTTAACAACATTGCTTTAGACATCTGACAAGTTCAGATGTCTATATTGCTGTACACCCAAAAACGATGGTTTCTAATACGTTTTAGTGAATAAACAAGGCTTAACCTTTAGCCTTCCTTATACTCATTATCTTATAACAATTTATATAAGGTTGAAAATCACAATTTTCACCTCGTTATGCATATCTAGAAAATAACCAAAAAAAAACAAATGAAATCATTGATTCATCAGAATGAATGGGAGAAAATAATTAGTACTCAAAAAAAAATAAAAGGTAAGGATCAAAAATATTTAAGTTTTTTGATCCTTATCTTTTATTTTTCTTGCTCAACTTTGATGTCATTTTCTAATTTAAGTGTTTAAAAGCGAAATAGAAAGTCCAACAGGGTATACTCTGTTGGACCTATCTAAATTCCAAAATGAAACAAAACGAAAGAGACACAATCTGATTATGTCACATTTATAACTTCGATATATTTCCATGTTCTATCATTACAATTATATTATTATTGAGACAATCGCTTTTTTATCTCTTTAGAATATACTCATAAATATCTTGATGAGCATAATTAAGTGAACAGCTGAAATAACTATGAAATAAGCAAGTTAAAAAGGATCAAAACTAAAAATTTTCTGATCTTCTTTGTAAATTAATGATAGTTTATTTCTATCTACCTAATCTTTTTTCTGCTTCCCTGTAGACTTCTTTTTTGTTCTGTTTGGCGATCGCTACAATTTCAATTATTTTAATCCGTAAGTTAGACTGTTTGAATATCACTCGCAAACCTATTTTTTTATGTTTCATTTTTTTACAATCGGCCATTTTTCCTCTAAGAGGTTTTCATTTGATTTTTAAGAATGTCAATAAACCTTTATTTAATCTTCTACTCTCAGTTTTGTTTGATCTTGGATCATTACTTGTTCTTTACGTTATTTATAGTATACTAAAATATAGAAATAGCTTTCTCTTATTATTCATATACTTTTTTTAATCTGAATAAAAAGCAAAAAATTATCATTCTATGGAAAATATGGAGAATTTAATTGTAAAGCACATACGTAATGGTTATATACAGTAAGTTATAAAATGATACTTTTACTTCTATGTTAACTATAAGATGCCATAATAAATAAAAGGATGAATATTTATGAAAAAAATTCTAAATATTAACGTCTATGAAGCAACTTTAAAAAGATTTGAGTATATTTTTTCAAAATTTGATCATATTGTCATTGCTTTTTCTGGAGGGAAAGATTCCGGTTTATTACTAGAACTACTCTATCACTATTACAAAAAACAGCGATGTACACAAACTGTTTCAGTTTATCACATTGATTATGAAGGCGGATACAGTAAAACAATAGACTATGTAAACCACTGTATGGGCAAATACTCTGAGTTTAAGTATTATCATATTTGTTTGCCAATAACTGCATCTTGTGGCGTCTCAATGTATCAAGCTAGTTGGATGCCCTGGGATCCGCAACAAAGAGAAATTTGGGTCAATCAACCTCCTAATAATGCAATTACCTTAGAAAACCATGAATTTGATTTTTTTCAGATTGGCATGAAGGATTATATTTTTCAACAGAAGCTAAGTAAATGGTTGCATGAGAAAGAAGCAGCAAAACGGACTGCTGTTTTAATTGGTATGCGAGCACAAGAAAGCTTGCACCGTTATCATACTGTTACAAGAACAAATACTGAAACAATGTTTGGAACGGTTAAGTATAGTAAGCGGGTATATCATAATATTTTTAATTTTTATCCTTTGTATGATTGGAGGACTGAAGATGTTTGGATAGCTTATGGACGGTTCGGATGGGAATATAATAAAATTTATGATTTGTATTACTATGCTGGAGTGCCATTGCATGATATGCGCGTAGCTAATCCATTTCATGACTGCGGGGTTCATGCACTAAAGCTTTATAGAGCAATTGAACCTGATACTTGGGGTAATTTATTGGGTCGCGTAAATGGTGCAAATTTTGCAGCTATTTATGGTGGAACCAAAGCTGTTGGATTTCGAAATGTTTTGCTTCCAAAAGGGCACAAATGGAAAACATATGTAAATTTTCTGTTAGAAACATTACCTGATCATACACGAAGTATTTATTTAAAAAAATTTCATTCTTCTAAAAATTATTGGTTAAATACGGGAGGTGCACTCCCAAAAACTGTTGTAGAAGAATTAAAAGAAACAACTATCAAGTTTAAAGATTTAGGGAAACCAAAAAACAATAGGCGATATAAATCAGAATATCGTTGGATACGTTTTGACACATATCCAGATACTGTAGGTACAAAATTCTTTCGATTGTTACCCTCTTACAAAAGAATGTGTATAACTATTTTAAAAAATGATACATCTTGTCGATATATGGGGTTTTCTCAAACAAAAGATGAACTACAAAAACAAAAAGAGGCGATGAAACAATGGCAAGCCAAAAACACTATTTGAGTCCCATTTATAATGTGAAAAAAATTCCCATAGAAAAAATACAAGCAAACGATTATAATCCTAATGTAGTGGCACATGTAGAATTTAAATTGTTAGAGCAATCTATTTTGTTAGATGGATACACAATGCCAATTGTATGCTATTACTCATCTGAAAAAGACTATTACGAAATAGTGGATGGTTATCATCGATTTTTAGTGATGAAAAACTCAAAGGAAATATATGAGAGAGAAGGAGGATGTTTACCTGTAAGTATTATTGATAAACCCTTATCCGAAAGAGTCGCAAGTACTATTCGACATAATAGAGCTAGAGGTACACATAATATTGATTCAATGGTTGTAATAATTCAAAATTTAGTAGAAGCTGGTTTAGGTGACCAATGGATCATGACTAATTTAGGTATGGATAAAGATGAGTTATTGCGACTAAAGCAAATAAGTGGACTAGCTTCTTTGTTTAGAGATAAAGAGTTCTCCAATGCATGGGAAGAGATATAAAAATGTAGATTTTTGTACTTATTGAACTAAAAATTAGCAAAAGAAAAATTAGATATTGCAGTTCGAATATACAAAAGTGGCGAACATTCCGTTAAAGAGATTCTTGCTACCAATCAGATACCTAAAGGAACATTCTATTGTGAAATTAATCGATAGAATTTGAAAAAGTTAAAAAAACGAACCGAACAACTAACTTGATCTTCAAGTGGTTGCTCGGTTTTCTACCACTATTTTCTATAAGTATTTCCCAGTGAACCCAAAAAGAAAATAATATTGTACAAAAAAGAAGGTTTAACAGAACCTACTTTCTATTTTTTCTCATAAAGAACATATTTTACAATACTTTCCTCACGTTGCTGTACATGAACAGCAATCGGACGATAATTCCAGTGGAGCCAAGGTGTACCAAAATTATTGACATCTTCGTTCAGTTTTAGACCAGCTATCACATAATCTGTTCTTTTTTCTTCCACGTATTTGTTTTGCTGATCCATACTTTCTTGATAAACTTTGTAAGGAATATTTATATTCATAAAGTATTTAACATTTGGAACAATATCTGGTATTACCGAGAAACCATAGTCCACAAACTGATAATTTAACAAAGTTACATTCTTCTTATCTGTTAAATACTTAGCAAATTCTATCTGGGCTGGTGCGTCAGCATTGGGATTTGTATTTTCAGAATTTTTTATTTGAACCCCGGGACGATTTGTAAAGAAACGCATGTCTTTAAATGTATCATTAAAATTTATCATTAATAGAACACTCAGAACAACTATAACCGATAATATAGAATTAATTACGATAGGATTTTGTAGTTTATATCGAGTGGCTAAATCTCTCAATAATACACAGAAACCTAAAAATCCAACTAGTAATATTACTAAGTCCAGTAAAATATAATATTTTAGTGGGATACCTCCATAAAAAATAAAAAAGTTGGAACACAAAACTAAGAGTACCCATAATAGTTTAAAAAATAGTCGCTTAAAAATGGTCTTTGTAAATAATAGATAGATAGATCCTATCAATAAGATAGATAAAAGAATTTTATTAGCCCACATTAAAGTAATAAATATTCTTAAAGTACTAAAAAATCGGTTAGTTATATTTATATTATTGCCTTGGTTAACTAATTGTGGATATAATACCATATTGAATTTAAAATAAACAAAATACATGGCATATAGCGCATGATTAATCCAAAAATATAAAATGATTGGCATACTAATTAACAAAAATCCCATCGTACTACAAATGATTGCTTTAAATAATTGGTGAAAATCTTTTTTTATTAAATAATTGATCCCAAAAAAGAAGAAAAAAGCAATCCATGGACTTATTAAAGTGTATTTTATCCAAAATACACACCCCATGAATAATCCTTGGATGAAATATTGTTTCCCTTCTATTCTTTTGTCAGTGTTAGAAATAGATATGATTAAATATAAAAGACCTAAGACAAAAGGAAAGGCAAACTCCTCAGCACTATCTCCTGCGCGAAAATACTCCTTATTTAACAAAATTATTGGTGATAAAAAAGTAATAACACAAGCGATTTTCTCTGAAAAATAATAACTACAAATTTTAAAAAAGAATATCATTGAAATAGTAAATGAAATACTTTCTAATAAGTAGACTCCAAAAAAAGAAGTGGAACTCAACTTATAGCCAATTGTATGAATGACATACAAAAGGATTCCCTTTTGCTCAAATAGATCTTTATACGGTACTTGTCCATGTGCTATTCCTTTACCCACAGAGAAAAAAGCATTGGCATCTACCCAATCATTTATAAAATAGAGTGGAGAAGACTTAGAAAATATCAGCATTATCAAAAAACTAAACAAGGTAAGAAAGATATAGTATTTCCTTTCTCTTAGTCTATGATTATTTACTCTAAGCAGTATTGACATAATTCTCCTTTCAAAGCATTTTCCTTTTTACTAAACTAATTTCAATAAAAAAGAAAATATTATCTATAGTCGATTTGACAGCATATTCATTTTAGGTACAGTTATTCTTTTGACTAACGTAACCTTTCGTTTCTATGTTCCATATACCCCGTCATGCCTGATGACCCTGTAGGGGCAATTTTTCAAGAGAAAAAAGCTTCTTGGTGCGCATCCCTCCTATCCTCTTTTGAAATAATTAAATGACTATTAGAGATTTCTATTTAATTTCTCTGCTATCATTCATACCAAAATATTGATTCATTGGTTTTTGACCGTGGGAGAGCAATTCGCTTACAGTCACAAATTCATACCCACTTTTTCTTAGTTGATTCACCATTTTTGGGATGGATTCTACAGATAGATCATGGATATCATGAATCAAAATGATTGATCCATTTTTAACAGTGTTCATTACCTTATTTACAATCAAATCTTTATCTTTAACTTTCCAATCTTCAGAGTCTACATTCCATTGGATAATAGGCAATCCAATGCTTTTTGCCACTGATCTGTTTACAGCTCCGTATGGTGGTCGAAAATGTCTGGGCAATACCCCTGTAGCACGAAAAACTGCTTTATCAGTCTTCAAAACTTCTTCTTTGATTTTGTCAGGGCTCAAATGGGTTAAATCTGGATGAGTGTAGGAATGACTACCAAGCTCATGACCTTCTCGTATAATTTGTTCTGCGACTTCTGGATTCTTATCAACCATCTGTCCTAAAACAAAAAAGGTCGCTTTTATCTTTTCTGCTTTGAGCTTTTCTAATAATTTATTAGTAGATGTATCGTTAGGTCCATCATCAAACGTGAGTGCGACATATTTTCTTTTTTTATCTATTTCCTTTTTCGATACATCTATATCAGAAGCGATTTCCGGATTAATAAATGGAAATATTTTTTCAAAGCTTACATTTATTTTTTTCATTCCAACAATTTCTTTATCGAACCTAATTTCTAATGAATGAGGAAAAATGGTAATTTTACTACTATTAGTCAAAAAATCTCCCATAAGCACTTGGTTTATTTTCTCCTCATCGAGTGTTGATTTTAAACTAGCATGTGTGTTGAGCACTTGTTCTTGTATGATTCTTTTTATTGCTAGAAAATCTCCTTCATCATTGACAATATCTTTTAATCGTGAGTTATTTCGATTTTTGGATAAAAGTATCTCCGCGATTGCTTTCACTTCGCCAAAATAATTTAAACACTTTGTTTTTTCATCCCAAACATATTTTTTTGTAACTAATTGTCGTTTAATAATCTTATCATTCACCTTTTGTTCGTTGACGTATGAAAGAACCATTGACCGAGAATCCTTCATTTGCTTCGAAGCCTCCTTTGTTTGAGCTTCCAATTGTTTTATAATATGTTCCTTTTCAGACGTAGAATAGTACATATTATATTTATTGTATTTATTATCACCACTCTTTGACTTTCCAATTTGAGCCATATCATGATTAAAAAACTCTTTTTTAATTATTTTTTCGATTTGCATTTCAAAATTTGTTTGATCTTTTTTATAAACTTGATTCATTAGGTATTTATATGGAATACCCACTAATAAAGTAAGAATCAATATACCGAATATAGTTATTAATAATCTTTTCATAGCGTTGCCTCTCTTTCGTTTTTTTATAATTTATGACGAAAAAAAAGCACAGTAAGTTTCATCTAATATCATTTTTTAATAAAAAAAAGTAGATACTAGCATCCAGTTAACGATTAAAGAGCTAAATTCCACTTTTATTGCTCACTTTTATCAGCATTTCACCAAAGAGTAACCAGTCATAATCACTTGGTGGATTTTTCCAAATAATCTGAGGACAATTTAATTTATCGATCATTATATCACTCACATATAATTGTGTTTGATTATTCACTTTCTGTTGAACCTCAATATTTAGGCTTTGAAATATTTTAATAGTTTCTGCAATGAAAGAAGTATAAGATGATCCTTGAGAAAAATCGACACAAATATAAATTTTATCAAATAAGTATTTTTGTGGGATAACAGAAATAATAGCAAAAATATAATCATAATAAAGACCTGATTTTATGATCAATTGTTTATTGTAAATATTACTTTTTCTTACCATTTCAACAAATTTTTTTGCCACTTGATGAAATTGAGGATATAATTCTGCAAACAAACTTTCTTCTTCAAAAGTATAAAATGTTAGGTGTGAATAGCTGGCGAACACTAACTTGAAATTTGTAAGGTTCAGCTCTTGAAACAATTGTAATCGTCGTTGTTTTTGTTCAGTTTTAGGAAATGAAAGCTTTAAAGTTTGAAATATATAATCTACTTGTTTATTCGTTAAATCAGTTAGATCCGGGCAAATTTTAAATATTGTTGCATAATCTGTTAATGAGATACATTCTTCACTTATTAAAAAAACTAATAGCCATAATTGTTCGTATTTTTGCTTCTCTTTAGGAATCGACACAATTTTTTGTAATTTTTTTTGTATAAATTCTAATTGTTGCTGGATTTTTTCTGAATGACTGTTAGCAAATTCAATTTCTACCGTTTCTATATAATTGTTATTCATCATTCTTAAAATTACAATACTTAAAAATAACTCTAATTTGGCTAATCGGGTGATGACCGTATCTAAATTAAGTGTATGGATAATTATTTCCATTACCTCATGCTTATTGTGTCGTAAAGTGATATCAAAAGGTGCCTCTAATCCGTTAAAAAAAAAGTAATAAATAGCAAATATTTCACGACGAATCGTTATTTCATCACCCACTAATTTTCCTTCATTGATGTGAATGTCAGCTTCAAATAAGATATCTTCGAGTTTATTTTTGATCATATATGCTTTTGAGCGGCTTAAAAAGAATTTTTGTGAAAATTTTTCTGGTGTCGATTCGAATTGTACTATTTCATGGAGAAGTAAAAATAAATCTGATTGTTTTAAATAATAAAGTTGAATTTTACGAATTACTTCATTGGATAGGTGATAGATTTCTATATCTCCTTTTGACAGATAGATTACTCGAGCTGAAGTCGTTTCTTCTAAAACTTGTTCTAGTTCTAGAATATATTTATTAACTTTAAACTTAGAAATGCCAAGTAATTCAACTAAGATTTCAATAGATAGAATTTGACCATTATGTGCATCAAAAATTCTTAAGATATCTAACTGATACCTAGCCGAATTACTTAATAAGTCTAACTTATTTATTGTCATATCTACCTCCTGATTTGTTCGTTTAACTTTTTATCATTTATTTTTTTTATTCTATTATATTTATTTTAAGAGATGTATCTTTTACTATTTGATCTCAACTTTCCATTTGTGATTCAGATAGATTCTTTTCAGTTTCGTCTGTAATAAAAAAACAGAAAAAGAAACTTTTTTTTAAAATTGGAAATGTATTGATTGTTAGATAATGTGACCTCTATATCTTCGAAAGTAAGGATGGCAATCCTTACGTTAAATTTTTTTCTCCATTTTTCAATAAACTGTTTCATGGTAAAAATCGACATCCCACATTTTTTAAGATATTTCATCTATTGCTTAAATGTACTTAAAAATATACTGAATTAATATAACTGATAATTTTTATAGATCTTTGAAAATGAATTTACAATTATATTATCTTCTAATACTCGTTTATCATATAAAATGCCCCCTCCCAACTTCATCAAGTTATAACATATAAGAAAAAATTTTCTTTTTACTTCCTATAAACTTCTTTTTTAGTGCAGGTACAAACTATATTAATAACTATCAGATAAAAATGGTAAAATATATATACTTCATTCTGTGTATTTTTTTTCTTCATTCGTTGTTAACTTGACAATTCCTATAAGAGTCGGCAATATATAAATGGCTAAGGTAGCAAATATAAAATGTAATATTTCTTTTACTTGATTCATGGGAAAATAAATTAGTAAAAATAATGTACTGATACTATCTGAGTAATATCCGCTTATTGAAAAGAACATACATAGCAGAAATGATAAAAATAAAAACCATGAAAAAAAAAGAATAAACGATGCAAACAAATTACGCAAAAAAAATTTTTTCCTAATAATCAATTTATTCATTTTAAACACCTCGATCTGGGCTTTCCCATTTTCCTTTACTTGTACGACCTGTGATGACTACAAATTCAGATAAAATAGCACTAATGATGTTTATAACCCAATAAAACAACAAATAGACAGGTACTGTTATTTTATCTTGAAACTGAAGCTGACTGTCATGTTTATCCCCACTCATACCAATCCCAAATAAAATAATTGATAGTAACACAAATAAAATAATGATATTCCCCGTTATAATTAATACTTTATGGGAATAAACTGTTATAATATAATTCAATGTACTCAATAAAAAGCTCCATCCCCATAAATGACTCAATATCATTTCAGTCAATAGCAATTTATATTTCAAAGATCCTTCCTTAAAAACCCAAGAAAAGTTAGATATTAATACTTCTAATCCACCGATAGACCATCGCTTTCTTTGCTTCCATAAATTAAAATAGTGTTCTGGAACTAGAATATATGCAAGGGCGTGATAATGATATGTAACTTGCCAACCCTTCTGATATAATCGCCAAGTTACATCGATGTCTTCTGTCATCACTTCTGTATTAAATCCTCCTATTTCTTTTAGCCCTTCAACTCGATACATAACAATCACTCCCGATACTGTAGTGATTGTTCCGAGCATAAATGTTTGGGTCCGCTTAATTCCATCAATAATCCCTATATATTCAAGTGTTTGCAATTTCCCTAGCAAGGTAGATCGATTACGTACAACAGGTTTACCTGTTACTGCACCAACCAAGGGGTTTTTTTCAAGTTCAGTAATGAGTAATTTAACCGAGTCTTTTGCTAATAATGCATCTGCATCAAGAACAAGCATATATTTACCTGTTACTTTCCTTAAAGCTGTATTTAGAGCATGGGCTTTTCCAGCATTTTGTTTTTGAGCAATAATTTTCAGCTGTTTCGTTATATCAAATTTTCTTTGAATTACTTTAAGTATAGATAACGTTTGATCTGTACTTTTATCATCGACGACAATGATTTCTAGATTGGGATAGTCTAGTTGCTCAAGTGCCTCCATTGCCTCTTTAATTGTTTCTTGCTCGTTGTATGCTGATAAAACTATGGAAACTTTAGGATAGAAATTCATTTCTTGTATTTTAATATAGTTTATTCTTGAAAAATAAGCACCAATAGACCATAAAATTGACATAATTACCGGATAACCGATGGTATAATAGTCAATATACTTTATTAGAAACATTAGATTCATTCCTTTCCAAGGATTTTTTTCCGTTCAGTTTATCTTGTAGCCAATTTTTTGCCCGTTCAAAAGGATAACTAAGAATTAGAGCTCCAATAAAACTCAGTAAGATAATTAAAAAACCATATCTCAAACGTATCTCTAATGTAGAGAATACATATTTTGCCAAAGAATAAATCAATTTATCTGTCACATCAGATATTAAATAAATTCCTAATGTACTTGTACTGATCCATTTAAGAAAACGATGACTATTGTGAGGAAGTGATCGTTGTAGGCAAAAAACAAAAAATAAAATACTAATAAGCAATGGTTCAAAACCAGAATACTCATTCCCAGAAAAATTTTGATAATTTGTTTGAACACTGATCAGCAAATCAATTAAAAAGAAACAACTAATCATAACTAAAAGTAACATTCCTGTTTTTTTCATCTTTTTTAAATCTTCTTGGTATTCTGCCAAATACGCACCAATAAAATAGTAACCGATGGGATAAGCTGTAACCCAAAAGTCTGGAATGACTTTTCCAAATGAGTTAAGTAGAGATGGTATAAAAAATAATAATAGTGATACACCTACAACATAGAAATGAAAAAATCGATTTTTATTTGACTGCCAAATTAGATTGAGTAAAGGAATCACTAAGTATAAGCCGATATACATCTCTACATACCAAGAATATCTATCTGTAGAATAATCAAAGAGTCCAAAAATAGCCTCGATAAAGTTTTGTGATCCATCCATGAAAAATGAACAAATCCAATCAAAAAGAGAGATACTTACATATAGAAAAAGAATGGGAAATAAATTTTTTAGATAAGCAATTGACAATTGTTTATTTTTCATTAAGAATCCTGTACTTAATAAAAAGAGTGGTACTGCTATTATTGTTAAATTCCTAGTCAACATCCAAAAAATTATCATATTTGATTGAATCGTTTCATCATAAAAACCACTATTTAATAAAAAATGAACGGAAACCACAAAAAATGCCGCACAAGACTTAATTAAATCAATAGAATGATTGCGTTCCATAGATACCTCCTAAAGTATTGATAAAATAAATTATAACAATTTCATTTTTTGTTTTTTATGTATTAAATCACACTAAAATCCAAATTTTTTTTTTTGTAATAAAAATAATTGGATTTTAAAGATCAGCAGATAGGACAAATAAAGATTATCGGAAGAAACATGAAAGACCAGGGAAGTAGCAGAAACAATTTTTTAAGAAAACGAACAGAGGAATGTTCGGATCTATTACACCCATATAGAAGATATATAGACAAGTAATGTGTAATACCAAGATAACCAATTAAGAAATTCGGTTACTAATGGAGAGGTTACTTTTAATGGAATAATCAATTTGATTATTAGCATATATAAACCTTCTAAGTTTTATATATTTAATTATCTATAAAACTTTTTTTATGACCATTGTTATATCTGATTTATTCATTACATATTTGTAAGGGGTTAGAAAATAAAAATGTTTGCATGATTTAATTAACGTATTTGTATAAATAAGGTATGGTTTAATAAAAATTTATCATGTATTGTTAAAAGGATGGATGTAAGACTCTCTTAAACAGGTAAAAAAACTAATGAAACAATTAAATTTAAGCACAATTACGTGTAAGAAATATAACCTTCAAATATTTAATAAATCAGTTATTTTTAAAATAGAACTTCTTAAATCAGGACTCTTCATAACTATTTTTAATAGTGATTCATTTTAAGGAAAAACGCTTTTTAACTTTGTTATGTTGTGTAGTTACCTGTACTATCTCTCAATAACATTGATCATGTAAATAATACTTCTTAATTCTACTGGCTACTATTTTATAAGTTACACAAAATATTCTACACTCTCATATTCAATCTTAAAGAATGTTTATTTTATATAAACTTTCAATTTTAAGAGAATCCATTGTTTCGTTACAGGCTATCTCAAATAAAAACTATACGTGCTGTTCTCATATTATTTATTTGATTTTTTCTCTTTTAAGTAATTGAATACTTCATATTCCTCAACATGCTTACTCACAAAAAACATTATATGCTGAAGCACCTAAAACCATAGTAATTCGAATAAAAGGAAAAATACATATGGAATTGATGGGACAATCTGGAAAACAAACTCTCATAAATTTCAAGCAATTGAATAACTAAATCTTAATCATTACTCATCAAAAGCTGTAAAAAGAATCTATATTGCCAAATTTGACAAGAAAGAAAAGAGGTCTTTGGGAAGTTCATGTATGCTTGACCGTGCCATGCAAGCACTGTATTTACTAGCTTTGGAGGCTGTTTCAGAATGCACTTTGGACTCTAACTCTTATGGTTTTAGAAGTTTTAAAAGTGCGAAAGACGCAGGAAAAAAAGTTTTTAAAGCTCTGTGCAGACAATATTCAGCTCAATGGATACTAGAAGGGGGCATAAAAGGCTGATTCGACAATATCAGCCATCAATGGTTGATTGATAATATTCCTTTTGAAAAAACATGTTGAGAAAGTTTTTGAAAAGTGGATACATGGAAAAAAATCTATTCCCTACTACAATGGGAACAGCATAAGATGGAATTGTATCCCCTACGCTAGCAAATATTACGTTAGACGGCTTAGAGAAAAGTATAAAATCTAAATATTGGTCTAATAAAAAGGGATCCATTGCGGTCAGGTACAACAAACACAAAATAAATTTTGTTCGATATGCAGATGACTTCATTGTCACTGGAGACTCTCCAGAAATACTCTTAGGAGTAAAAAACATGATTAATGAGTTTCTAAAAGAACGTAGGCTTTCATTATAGGATGAAAAAACACTCATTGAGCATATCAATCAAGGCTTCGATTTTCTTGGGTGGAATTTCAGAAAATATAAGCGCAACAAGCTGACTGTTCAACCATCGAAAAAATCTATAAAGAAAATTAAATAAACATTGAAACAAGTTATTAAAGTACATTATTCCTCATCCCAAGACCTACTAATTCAGAATTTGAAACTCACTTTGCGAGTATGGGCTATATGGACTAACTATCACTTATCAATGTGTTCAAGTGAGGCATTCGGGAAGTAAACAAACAATTATGGTTATATCTCCGACACTGGGCAAGATGTAGACATCCGAACAAGTCATACTTGTGGATAATGAGAAGATATTGGGCAACGCTTTATGGGGGTTATAATCTTTTGCTCTAAAACAGCAATATTATGTCCAATACATCTAACTTCCATCGTTCGCCATACTGTGCCATGTGAAGATGTTAATTGTTTTCTTGCTGAAAAATATTTCCGTCTCAGGAAAAATAGATTACGTGTTGTCAATCAAAAAAAGCTACAAAATTCTAAAACTGGGCAACTACTTAAGTTGCTTTAAGAATGTGCGAGCGGAGTGCGGTGAAAGTCTCACGCTCCGTTCTACGAAAGGGGTAATCTCTGCAAAGAGGCTACCCTATTCTGCGTTTCTCTTGTTAAACAAAATCTTCTCATTGATTATCGCACCAACTTTCGTTGGGATAGTCATTGAGCAAGTTTCTCATTTGTTAGATGAAAAAGACGATAATTAAGCAAGTTGTCGATAATTCTCACGTTCGGAGTCGCAACGAATGTAAAAAAAACAAGCCTATTCGCAGTAGGCTTGTCTTTTTGATTTTCTTGTACAAAATCTTCACAATTCATAAATAAAATATAGCCTCTTTGTTTCTAAAAAAACTTAAATGATCGTCCATAACTAGCATTATACTACTAGCACAACTTTTTCATCATATACTTTCTAAGATTTGCTAAATACTTTAGATATAAAATTAAATCCATGATGCTTTTTTATTTACTCTATATCACAATGGAAAATTATTTTATAAATTTTTCATAAATTCATATGCTCTAGGGGCTTGTTCTCTAAGAAGACTTTTATTTGCTTCGCTATCAGAATAAAAAAGTCGAAAAGCTTCCGCAAAAAATTCTTCTTTATTTGAAGCGGCATATTCATTTAAATTATTTTTTTCATCATCGTATATTTCTTGAAACTCAGCTGTTCCCGATATCAATTCACCTTCAGATGAAGTGGAAACTCCCTTCACATTATCTATAACATGCCCAAATTCATGCAATAGTCTCTCTGGATCCATCTCCTTACCAGCTGCTCCAGAAGCATGGCCATTGATCACAAGCATTCTCTTATTTATATTATACCTACCAGCGGACTTATTAATTCTATTGACTGTCTCTTGTGTTTCTGAAATAGTTAGTCCCGCTGGTATTGCTTCGTCTACATAACCAAGTAAGCGGTCTACAAAAATGATTCTCCCTTCTTTTTCTTGCATGAACTCCAATCCCTCATTTAGTAATTTCTTTGGGACTAGCTCAAGAAATTTACTAACCGTATCTGTTGCTTGTTCTGCAATTAAAGAAGCTCCTCGCCCTGTTAAATCCAATTTAAAAATGTCTGAAAATTTCTCGTTCTCCATCTTATCAACTATTTTTGCATTTATGTTGCTGCTAATGTCGGCTATTCTTGAATCGATGCTTTCTTTTGAAACCAGATCTGCTTCAACAATAACGATTTGCCTTCCTTTTTCAGTAGAAATTCGTATGCTTTTAACTTCTATGCCAGTCCCTTTATCGACTACTAAGTAATCCATTGCAGGATTTAAATGTACTAAGTGAGTATTTGCAGGTATTCTAATTCTATATTTAAAAAAGCCTGCAGATTGTGGTTCATCTCCGACAGGGCTTCCAGTTAGGAAATCACTAGAAATACCATATTTGAGATTATCCCTTAAGTGTCTAACTCTGTCTTCCACTAACAGATTTGGATTATCTCGAGTATAGAATGTTGATTCAGGTATAAAAAAATCTGAAGATGATAAAGAGGAATATAGAAAGAGACCTTCCTTTACTCTTCCGTTTTCTCTCCTAAATAGTTCCTCGAGGGTTTCGTTTTCTGATTTTATTGTACTTATTTTGAGTATTTCTTCGGGAGTTAAACCTCTGGGTAAAGAATCCAAGTGTCCACCAGTAACTCTTAAAAGATAATTCAAATGTGGATCTGTTTCCGTAGATTCTCTATTTATATTACTTTCAAAGGTCCTAAGAGTATCTTCTTCTTGCTCAGTTAAAGAATCCCTGAATGATTCGAATTCATTAATAATTTCATCCACTGCCTCATCATAGTCTTTCACCCTAAAATCTCTGGCGGCCTCGACATAATTTGGGAATAAAAATATACTTACTAATAATAGAAACATCGCTAATATTATTTTCATAAATATAGTCGCTCCTTTCAAAATTCCAACGGAGATACAACACTGTATGCAAATTGTTATGCTTCTATCAGAACTTTATTATTTAGTAAATTTTAGAGGTTTTAACCATATCAAGTAAACTGTTACATTGTATGAAGTATAAAAAGTATTTATATCATTGTCTCCATGTGCCTATTTCTGTTATTGATATATCTTTAAAGTATACCCCTTGAGTATCTGATATCGCTGGAACTGAAAAAATTACTAACTCCAAAGTACTTAGTATTGTATTTTCTCCCCCACCATATATTCCAGGATCATATACAACGGAAATTCTTTGGTAACCATCTGTAGAGATATTATACCTTTGATTGGGTCCATTCATAGTGCCAAAACGTCCTAAAGTTCTCAGAGTAACTGTGGAAGTAGGGTATTTGGAATCTGCTTTAACTGATAATGTTATTGAATATTTAGAATTTGGGTTCAAATTTTTTAATATGTCATCACTAAAATCTAATCGAACAGTATTCATGGGAGAGTTAGTTGTCTGTGCATGATACACCCCCCCTTTATTGTCCAAATCATCTATCATTCTATGTGAGACAATATTATTCATCCTACCTAGAGAGCTAATTTCTGATCTGGCATCATCATAAAATTTTGGTTGTTTTATGGTAATGGCCATTTCAGGCTCTATGATTATTTCATAGAGATCCGATACATCTCTATAGGCTCCTTGATTATCGGAGAGTTGATGTCGTACTCTCTGTGCCGTAAATTCATCTAAAAAAGCTACACTATGATATTCTTCTATAGACTTATTTTTGTAAAGTAGTTTACCGTCTTGTTCCCTTATATCTTTGAATCCTATTTTTAAAGCTTCTTTCAATGTTAACTTCGGTGTTCTATCTTCTGGATCAGATGGATTTTTCGCTGCAATTCTACGCTCTACTACAGACTCTCCGTCATCAATAATTACTGAAGCTGTTCTCTTTTTAATTTGTTGCTCTACACCATTCCAAAAACCACCCAATCTTATGTTCCCTGTAGAATCTTTAATCATATATCTTCCGTCGACTTGATTTGTTTCCAATAAAATTGGTGATTTATTTGATATAAAGGTGGCTAATTGATTCTTATTTAACGGAATAGGTCTTGAATTAAAGTCGTCCATAGTGTTAATAGCAATCCCATTTTGCCCCTTCATAGGATAACTTTCATTAGGCAAAATAGCTAGTGCTGTTGTATTATCTTTTGCTCGGATGGTTCCTAGTGTATCGTTATTAAGTACAAAGCTAACTGTGGGTTTAACTTCGTAGATCGCTCCAGTTCCAATATTATTGTATCTCACATTAGCATTTAGAAAGGCTGATTCAGCACTATTTATATGGGTTGTGTCATCATTGGAGCCTCCCCACTCATTAGCAACGGTGTTGCTATGGGTATAATGTCCGGTAACACCAAAATTAGGTCCTAGACCTTGCCAACCTGCTGTAACATCTACTCCTTCAGTATTGGAATAGGTCCAATTAGTAGAGTGATTAGAGCTAACACTGTTTGTCAAATCTTGATTGGATGATAGGATGATATTTTCCAGATTAACATTCACTGCAGGGAATGCGGCAACTAGAGGATTGAATACTTCTTCGCTATTTGCAAGTGGCATGTCTTTCGCAGCTTTTTCATAATCTGTGTAAGGATCACCTGCTGTATGTGCCTCAAATGGATTGGAAACGAATTTTGTATAACCAGATTGCTCATACTCATCTTTCCAAGGTACGATTATCCTATTTTGAATAGTGTATCCATTAATTTCCCATTCATCAAAAATATGATCACCATCGGTATCTAGCAAAGGCATATTATTTTTCAATCTAAATAAATTATCATTACCAGCATTAGAAATGATTTTTTTCCACTCATCACTTCTAGTGTCGGGAGTATTTAACTCCTGATTATCGAAAAAGTGTTCGATGCCGCTACTACTTTGAGCCACTAATTTTATTTCTTCAATATCAGTTATGGATAGTGGAGTATCTGATATTCCTTCTATTTTTAATTTGATCCGTTGATCTTTCTTTAATGTTAATTTATCTTTTACATCAATTGATTCACCATCTATTTCAATCTTGTAGTTATTTATACCTGTCAATTTAAAGCTATGATAATTTTGACTTTCTAAACTTCTAAGCTCACCGATCCAACGAAATGAAGAAAATTTTTGTGAATCCGTAATTAAATCTTTTGTATCTTGTTTGTTAAATGATAATGTATCTTTATACGTAGGTCCAACAAGTATAGCATTTTGAAATTTATTATCTTCAAAATAGTAACCCATCACCCCATATTGCATTTGCTTTTGTGCCTCACTGGTTACTGATTCTTGGGCATTTACCTGTGAACTGATCACTAATAATGTCGCCAATAAAAATAATGCTTTTAATATGTTTTTTTTCAATTTTTTAAACCTCCTACTGTTAGATAGATGTTTTAATCATTCACTATATTTTTTCTACTTTAATAGTGATTTTCTAAATCAGAGTCAAACGCTAAGAAGTTATATTAATAACTTATTTGTTGCCTCAAAAACTAGCAATAATGATAAAGTATGGGTAACACTAAAACCATACTACTTCTCTTTTATCATAGACAAGCCTCCTTCGTATTTATTTTTATAATAACTTATTCTATAGACACTCAAATTTGCAAAGGATAGTGGTATCCTTGATATATTTAATAAGCAGTAACACAAAATTTTGTATCCCTGTATTTAGACAAAATTATTTAAAACCATATTGATCTTTTCCAACATTTCATTAGCTATTTTAATAGAAAAAGTTTAATCAGATATTAAGTTGTTTTAGTGTAAATAGTCACGGTAAAATTTAGAAAAATAGAAGGGTATATTTTATTTCATCATTGTCTGTTTCAGATCTCAATACATCAGAAAAAAACGCTTACAATTACAGCTGAAAAGTTGCAGGAAATTCAACTATATATGCTTGTTTTATTTTAGTAGAGAGAGCATTTTCCACCTACAGCTATATGTTATGTTTATATAGGACAACAGAGACACAATCTGATTATATCTCTTTTAATCTGTATGGATTTTAAATAAAATGCCAAAGAAATAGTAATTGCTTAATTCACGATACAAAAAACCGTAATTATTAATTAATTTACTAACAAGTATAACAACAGAAAATGCATAGAACGATAACTGTAAATAAAATAATTATCGTTCATACACTAACACTCATGAGAGTTTCTTTGACACATAAAAGATCCATGATGTATCAAAGAATATTAAAAATCATTGAATGATTTATTTTATTATTTAAATCATATCCACACAACTCTTTAAAATAATATACATAGTCATTTTCAACTATACGTATAATATCATCAGCGGAAAAATCTTGCCACCTTATTAGTTCAGCAATCAGGTTTAATTTTGCATCAATACCTAATATTTCAGGAAACATCTGCCAAAATGTTTCCTCAGAAATTCCACTAATCAGTTGATCTAATAGCCTGAATTGTTTTTGTACATATTTCTCTAAATCTTTACCGACTATTCCCTGCATCTCTATAAAATTTTTAAAATAGTCAACATACTCATTTTTTGTTTTAAACAGTAGCTTTACTCCTTTCTATTAACGGTTAAAAAAGGCAGCATCAATCTTAAAAAAATTTTTTTTTAAACACAGCTAATCCCCAAACTTTCCCGCTCTATTATCTCTTATATTCCTAATTATCTGGTACACTACTTAATTCCCATGTAAGTGTTGTTGAATAATTAATATTTTGAGGATTTGATCCTTTAGGGACTACTAATGCTATACTTTCATGCGCAGTTTCTGCATCACCAAAGCGATAAATCCATGTCCCTTTCCCTTCATTTCCTCGTGCATTAATTAATATTTTTTTGTTTCCTGGTTGTAAATCATTGGTAGTAGATTGTAGTGCAGGTACTTTTTCTCCCTGAGATGCTATTATTTCAGAATTCATCAATTGTAATTTTGCACCAAGAAGTTCTTGTCCTTCTCCACCTTTAAACTGCTCTCTTTGTGTTACTGATAGTTGCCATTCATTCCGGTCTTCTTCAGGTCTACGATCACTTATTTGAATATAATTTGGACGCTCCTCTTGTTCATTAATTGTTCCGTCTTCGTTTAATAGTCGTTGTGGCTTTGCAAAATATGTTTGTTCAGATAACGAAATCAATTGCTGCCCAAAATCAAACTGAGAAACGAAATCGATACTCAATAAACCTTGATTGTCAGGTAATAGAGGAGGATTTTCTGGATTAACTTCTTCTTCTGGATTTAATGGATCTAAAGGATTTGGTACTGGTGTGCTAACTTCTGTAATTTCGCTATTTGATTGAGAAGAGTAACTGACGTCATCAAAATGCTCATCCCAATAATCTACCTCTGCGTGTGTAGCGATTTGACCGCTTATAAAGTTACTATTAATTATTGTATCAAAACTTAATTCAATAGATTCTTTGGAATCTATCACAACATCAGGTCTGACAATTAGTCTATCGTCTTCAAAACTAAATTTGGTTTCTTCTAACTTTTGTCCATTAATTTTTATGGTCTCTGTATCTATTTTAGTGTTTTCTAAACCGATTATTGAAATCGTCAATCTATCTGCAGGGACCCCACCTTCATTTTCTATATTCATTGAATAATTAAGCATTCCTCCGGCAGGAGCCTCTTCTTTATCTACTTTGTTAAGTACTACTAATTCTGATTGTTTTGCAAAATGAATGTCATCTAACAAATTTCCTAAAGTAATATTTCCTCCACTTGAACTTACAGCTTCAAACCCAAAGTAAGTAAGCTCTTGATTATTTGGTACAATGTAAGTCCCATTATACAAGCTCCAGTTTCTCGATGGAGATTCCATTTCTTTTATAACTTCTGGTTTTTCAGGATGTCCTATGTTCAATCTCATCTTATCTACTCCAAGCCTTCCGGCATGATATAACCTCCACCTTAAAACAGTGCCTGGTTCATAATTTACGATTTGATATAGCTCTCCTGGTTCGTTAGCATTTAATTCTACAAATTGTCTTCCCTTGGCTGCACCTGCGATATTATGAGAAGGTCCTAGACCAAATTCAATCATTTTATCACTAGCCGTTGTATACCATCCTGGAACTTCTGATTGGTGCATCATCGCAGCATTAGATTCAATATATGGCTCTTCAAAGTCAGGGTTAATTAATTTATCGTGGATCTGAACATAGTCAATATTCACTACTTGAGGATCTTTTTTTATAGTGCCAGTCACTGTATCTGGTTTATTCAGAAGATAATATCCGCTAATTTCTGGTAATGAAGCTGTATATTGTTCTCCTACATTTCCTGTAATTATTTCTGACTCTTTTAGCTTTTGACCTTGTTTATTCAAATAGTTTACAGTAATCATACCTTCTTCAGGTTCGGGAGGCTTTCCTTCAAAATTTTTACCATAACTAGAAATCCAGCTAGATTGAGAAATATTAAATGTATCATCATTGAATGTAGCATCTGAAGAAGAAACCACGTTATTATTACGTATCTCAGCAGTTAGTCCTTCCCACGCTTTATCCGCTCTATTTGTTGTATTATTCAAGTTCCAAGACATTAAACCTTGATTGTTTCTAATATTAATATTAGAAGCTGTTATCGCTTGATTTCCACTTGAATTTCTAATACTATATGCCAGCCCCGTCAAATTTAAATTTTGTGCCTGTATTGTTGTATTAGTTACAATGTTTGGAAATGGATTTGTGAATATACTAATCCCTCCACGCATCTCCAATGTGCCAACAGTTAATGTACTGTTCTGAATTAATAATGTCGCTTGGGGACCACCACCAGGCATACCCAAGTGTTCAATAAATAAATTTTGTAGATTTGAGTTAACATTAATAACGGCACTAGCTACAGAACCTATGTTCAGTGTCCCCCCTGAAAAACCAAACCCTCTCACTCCTATTAATTTAAACTCTGTACTGCTTGAATTTGATAATAAAGTCGTGTTATTACCTATAAGACTCGTGGTTCCATTAGTGTCGCTCCCGCGTATAGTAATTGGGCTTGAACGGCTATTTAAACTAGTTGTTCCCTCAAGAATAGTAGAAGTTAAACTAATCGACGTACGTGAAGCATTATTCCAAGCAGTCCTAAATGCAGCCCATGTTGCAACATTCACATTTGATCTTGTCTGAGCATCTCGAGTTTTGTTTGTAATATCAACAAACAAAAAGTCTGAATGAACATCTCCTAGAGCATCTTCTATTGAAAACTGACCACTTTCACTAAAAGTTAGCTGGATTTTCAGTTTATCAGTTTTTTCATTTGTTTGAACTAACCAAATTTTAGATCCGTCACTTAATTCATCTACTTCTTTAATTTGTGCATTCTCTACGGAAAATGATGCACTTTTAGGTAAGATAATACGATACTCATTAATAGCATGACTAGTAGTAACATATATTTCAAAGGATTCACCGGGAGAGACATGCCTTATTTCCTCACCATTAATATTGAAGGTGAGGTCTGTATTATTCTCTTGTATCGATCGATTAATTATTAGTTCTTCGCTATGTTCCGGGTCTACTTCTTGAACTGTTTCTGCATAAACTATATTAATAGGACTGATGAATAGTTGTATCCACAATGAAGTTATCATCATCATACTTGTTGTTTTGCTCATCATAATAGTTGCCTCACCTCTAACTTTTACTTTTTTTTCTCTGTTTCTGTTTGATAGTCAAGTATAAGATTATTCCAATTAGAAACATTACTAAACAGATCAATACAATCATCAACCAATTTATAGTATCGTCAATAGTAACGTCCTTTCTATTAAATGTACGTGCATCTTCTGGACTAATGGAGAAATTCCGTTCCCACTCCCATTCCTCATCTCCAGATGTCGCTTTTAATTTTAGAACATAGTCCCCGCTTTGGAATTTATCCCCTTCCAATGAAATTGGAAAACTAAAGTTTGAATTAGGGGCCATTTGCATCTGCTCTTCACTAGCTTCATATAGAATTTCACTTTCACCAGATTTTTGAACCGTTGCTTCCACAGAGAGTCGATTAACAAATGCTGGCATGATATTTTGAATCGACGCACTAATCACATTACGGTAATTCAATTGATCAGGGTATACATCTATCAATTCAAGTTCAGGTTTGATGGAGTCCCTAGAGTTACTTACTACTACACCAATAACATAAGAAAACTCATTTCTAATAGCCACCCCTTCTTCGCTTTTATTGTCTACTTCCTTCTCATCTTTCACTTCAGATATACGTAAACCACCAGCTAGTAATCCTTGAAACTTTTCATTTGGCATATGTAAAACCAACTCGATTTTTTTTGTTTCATTACCTTCCAAAATAATTTCTTCTACTGGATCAATAAGGTCCTCTATTACATGAGTCAATGTTGGATCTTTATCTTTGGCATCTTTTCCATACTCTACAACTCCATGAACGTTAGTGTAAGCTGTATGTGGTGTTATTTTCACTCGAATTTGTTCACTATTTGTGTTCTGTAGTTCTAATATTAATTTTTCTGTATTTCCAGGATTCAAATTCAAATCAAAATAGTTATTCTCTTTTGATACTTGACTTTCTGGAAGTTCAGGTGTTACGTAAAAATTTAAATTTGACTCATCTGCTCTCACCTCTATAGAAGAAAGAAGAATTATCAATAAAACTAGAATTATAGATGAATATCTTTTCATCATTTTACTTAAAGATAACTTAATCATGTAAATTCTCCTTTTAAAAAACAGCGCTACAAATTTTTGTAACGCTGTTAAAAGTTTCTAGATATATACAGGCAATCGACTTAGGCATCTTCCCCAGGTGTTGTAGTTAATTCCCAATTTAAAGTCGATGTATAAGTAGTAGCATCTTTAGCTGTTGATCCTGGTACGAAAAGTTTAATTGCTTCATTTTCTACCACGTCATTCTCGGGATCAAAATCTTCATCTGCAAATTGCTGATTCAATGCCTGCTGATTCCCCCAAACAACTGAAGAAGCACCTGCACCCTTACCTTGGTTCGCAGTCATAACTGGACGTGCTCCTTCTCCAGGAATTAATTTAAGTCCTGCTGAATGAGATTCCGGAGCATTTTCTGCATTGATCCCTTCGTATTGAATACGAGAATTTACTAACTCAATCTCAGCACCAGTTAAAACATCGTTTTGAGTTTCTGATTCGAAATCGCTCAAACTTACTTGTAAATCCCAACCAGCGTTAGTACCCCGTAGGTCTTGAACTTGTGCAAAACTTACATAAGGAACCTCACCAGAACCATCTGATAAATTAGCCATTTCTGCAACCATATTGTATGTTTGATCCTGATTTGAAATAACCTGTGTACCGAAACTCATTGTTGGCGCCATTACAATTGACAATGGTCCAGTAGTCCCAGGAACAATTGGGTCAATATCTACTTCTGGTGCTTCTGGTCCTGTCTCAGGATTAATTACTTCTAAATCACCATCTCCAGCTCCAGAAGATCGAAATTGCACTTTACCTTCAGTTGTTACTTCTCTTGTTTCTTGCGCAAATACTGCGGTTGTTCCAGTTGCCAAAATAGTTGTAGTTAATGCTGCAATGGTTGCTAATCTTACAAGTTTCATTTAATAAATCCCACTTTCTCATTTATATATATTTGATATTTTTTTTTATTCCACAAAAGAATCGTTGTACTGATTATGAATATTCCCGCCCACTTCAACCATAAATTGTCTGTATCATTTGTCTTCGGTAATAATCCATCAGATTTTTGGGGATCATTTGTGGGTGACTTTACAATATTCTCCGGCGGGATAGGATCTGGTGTTCCAATTGGTTCATACACACCAGTAAAACCAATATTCCCTTCTGTCTCAATCGATCTAACTTCTCTTGCATAAGTGTTGCCGTAAGGTAGTAAAGAAAACAGAACGATAAAAACTATTATACAAAAACCATGATTTTTTTTTCTCATACTTATCCCTACTTAAAAATAATAAAATTTATAATCTGCAGATTACTTGCTTAGTCTAACAACGATTTGTTTTTTCGTCATAACAATTATTGCGTACCCTTACGAAATTTTTTTATCTTCTGATTTTTATAAATACGCTAGAATGTATTTTACAAGATAGCTAATATATCTGAAATAGGAGGATAAAGTAGATATGAATCAATTTCAATTTCAATTTGTGATCAATAAACAACTCATTAGAATAATAAAAATACTTGATCAATTCCAACATGTTTCAACTTGTAGCGCTATCGAACTATCTAAAATTGTGGGAGCCTCGCACAGAACCATTTTAGGGGACATAAAAGAGATTAAAGAATTTTTTGATGATAGTATTATTCTAACTTCTTCGAATGCTGGATATATTTTTCGTATAGTTAATAAACCTTTATTTCTTGAAAAAAAAAGAAAATTAAGCGAAAAAGAACCATTGTTTCAAATCATTGAAAGTATTTTTTTTAGTGATATTTACTCGTTAAACGAATGGAGTGAGAAGCTTCATTCAACCAAAACATCATTGATACGATACATTGGCCGAATTAATCCAATATTAAATAGATATGGGATCGAACTATCTACTAAAAAGATTGATTTTATAGGTAATGAGATAAACATTCGTCAATTTTTTCATGATTTTTTTTATGAATCTGATATAACTCCCCATAGTGCTTTTCCATCAATTGCTACCCAAGAAATCATAATGGAATTAAAAACGAGTCAGTTCTTTAACGAACATTTGAACATCCCCTTTTTTCACTTTAACTATATTTTATTTATTACTTTAGAAAGATATATAAAAGGAAAAACCGTCAATAATTATTTGAATGAATTCATAATTTCAAAAATGAGTCTCTCCAAAAAAATTGAGAATTCAGATTTTTATCATTTAAAAGAACTGGTTAAAAAGTTTTATAATACGGAGTTAAGCGATTATGAACAAATTTATATCTATTTCTACATGTTTACAAGCCGATCGATAGTTTCTTTGGATGCAGAAAAAAAATTTATTTATCAGTTTAATAATTGGCCTGAAACAAACTCATTAGCTACCCAATTTATTAACCTATTTGATATATCAGACGAGCAGAAAAAAATTAGCCTGACTTTATTTCATGCATTTTTTGTAAATCTATTTTTAAAGCACAGCGTTTCTCCCGTCCTGATTCAAAATCTAAGCACTATTTCTCATCATGCAAGTAAAACATTTCAAGTTTTATATGCAATTTGTCATAATTATATTAAAGATAATATTAGTGATATATTATGCTTAAATGAAAAGCAAATTGAAGATGTTAGTGCTGATTTAACTCTATATACGGATGCTATAAAAAATAAGTATTGGATAAAAAAAAAAAAATTCTCTTTATTTTCGAAGGAAATCAATACATAGTTGGAAGTATAAAAACTAGAGTCAAAAAGTATTTTAATCAACATCACTATCTATATTTTCCTAACCTCAAAGAATTAGACTTACAATTTATTGATAAGAATCAATTTGATGTTGTTATCACCAACTATATTGAATGTATAGATCAACTTGACCTCAAAATTCCCTATATTATATTTGAACCGATTCCTACCGCTGCAAATTGGAGGGAATTATTTAGATTTCTAGACTCTGATTTAGGAAAAATTATTTTTGTATAACAAGTTAAATTATTTGTCTTTTATTGCAAACAAATAATTTTAGCTCTAATTATACGGCTCCTCGTTAAGTAAGGACTGATGAGCATGCAAAATCAAATTCTGAGGCAGAATGAATCTCATTCTGTTTCAGATTTTTTTGTTATTTCAGTTTGATCAGTTGAATGATAAAACATTCTGATTTGCGTGTTTTAAACCGATTCAAATCCGTAAGATATGAGCTTCATTGTCTTTATAAGGATATTCTTAGATTCTATTTTTCCATTAGGGTTATGTTTTACAATATGAAATTGAGCTATCACCCATTTCGCATTTAGTAGAACACGTTTGGTAAGTTGGAAGTAGGCTGTATTCATGTATGTAACTAAAAATTACACTTCTTCAGGGTTAATGTAGCTAAGGAGATAGATACTTTGTTCTTCGGGTGATTTGCGTGTAAATAAAATGTCAATTATTTTCCCTATCTCACCATTTGCGAAATAAAGCTCATTTTATCCTCAGTGGAAGTATGATAACGAACTTCATCAACTTCAACACTAGAGGTAGAATCCTCTTGGAAGACTTTATTAAATAGCTTTTTAACCTTTCAATACACGAATTACGATTGTCATAGAGTTCTAAAAAGAATACCTTTCCAGTTATAGTGCTTCTTTTTTAGGCGCACAATCATTGACATGTGCTTATATTATTCAATCCGTACAGCAGTTTCTTTCTTATCAATTTCCCCTACAATCGATTTCTCATTTCAATCTACCACTGAAAAACTAATATTTTTACATGCATATGAAGCAGGTAAGAGAGCCGCGTCGACTATTAATGTCTTTTTCTTCTGAAAAGTCTCATAATAAATCTCTGTAATCATCAAATTTTTATCTACTAATCTCAGTATTTTTTAGAACATTTATATAGCGTATCCCCTTCTCCTTTCTTTATTTTGTCGTAATTTAATCATATTAGAGAACAATATGTTTTTTACTATCTAAATTGAAAAATGGGGTTGAAGAATCAGATCTGATTCTTCAATCCCATAAATTATAGAGACAACAAAAGTGTATTTTAGTTTTTCGCTGTTTAAGTTCAAAAATTTGTTTAAACATTTTAAATATTCTATACTGAATTAATTATTCAAAACACTACATATTTTAAATAAATTCTGCAATAAGGAGGTAGCTGATTATGAATCAATTCCAGTTTCATTTTGTGATTGATAAGCAACTTATTAGAATGGTACAGATTTTAGATAAATTTCAGCAAGGATCCAGCTGCAGTGCTACAGAATTAAGCGAATTTACGGGTGCTTCTCATAGAACTATCTTAAATGATATAAAAGAAATAAAAGATTATTTTCATGACAGTATAGTGCTAGATTCTTCTAATGTTGGTTATACCTTTCATATTAAAAATAAACAAAAATATCTAGAAGAGAAAAGATATTTAAGTAAAAAAGAACCACTTTTTAGAATAATCGAAAGTATATTTTTTAACGAAATATATTCTTTAAATGAATGGAGCGAAAAACTTCATTCAACTACTGCTTCTCTTGCTAGGTATATAGATCGAGTCAAACCTATTTTATCTAAATATCAATTGTATATCTCTACTAAAGAGGTTGATCTCATTGGAGAAGAATTAAATATACGTCAATTTTTCCATGATTTCTTCTATGAATCCGACATAACTCCACACAGTGTGATTCCGTCTATTGAGGTTCAAGAAATTGCTGTAAGTTTGAAGAAAGATCATTTCTTTCAAGAATATGCAAAAACTTCTTTTTTTGATTTCAATTATATTGTATTTATTACCCTAGAACGATTTAAAAAAGGGAAAATAATAAATGAATTTTCAAAAAACAAGCTATTTATGAAAAAAGAATTGATAAAACATATGAAAACAGTAAATCTTTTTCATGTAAGAGAAATGATTAAGCATTTTTATGATGTAGAATTAACAGACGAAGAACGAACTTATATATATCTTCTTTTAATTAGTCGACGATCGATAGAGTCTGTGCGTGCCGAAAAAATATTCATTGAACGTTTTAATAATTGGCCGGAAACTATTTATTTAGCTGAAAAGTTTACCAATCTATTTAAACTTTCAAAGGAGAAACAGACATCTTCTAAAGTATTATTCCAATCCTTTTTTACTAATCTATTTCTTAAGCATACGATTTCTCCTATATTAACTCAAAATCTTAGTACTATCTCTTACCATGCAAATGAGACATTTCCAATCTTATACACAATGTGTTTAGAATTTATAGAATTAGAAGTTGCTCCTATCCTAAAATTGACTATTGAACAAATTCACGATATAAGCGCTGATTTAACATTATATACAGATGCAATTAACAATAAATACTGGTTTCTCAAAAAAAATATTTTGATACTCCTTGAAGGAAACCAATTTATTGTAGAAAGTATACAAACTAGAATTTCCAAGTATTTTACAAATCATCATAGACTTTTCTTTCCTGGTATAACTGAGTTAGACAATCTATATTTTAATACCCAACAATTCGATGTTGTAATAACTAATTACATTGAATTTATAGAACAATTCGATATTCAATCTCCTTATATCTTGTTTGAGCCTATCCCTACTACCTCCAATTGGAAAGAGTTGTTTAAACTTTTAGACTCTGATTTAGGTAATATTCTATTTTAAATGAATAAAGTAAAATCAAATTTTTTTTAATTCTCGCTGATATTAGTTTTTGTGTAGCGAAAACTATATTTTAAAATATAGTCAAAACCAGCTAAGTATAATGCTTAACTGGTTTTTTGAAACATGTTCTTGAATAAGGAGCCTAGTTCTAAGAATTTCTCTAACCCTAAGTATAAAGGTTTTGGTGCTCTCAACCTCATTTAGGATCTCATATAATTATTTTTATTAGTCATTCTATTATCATAATAAATTCATGTCCTAATACTGCTATGCCTATTACTAATATATTAAACAATACTATCTGCTATATATTCACCCAATTTACAGGGAAATAAGTGATAAGCTAATTAAAGGTAAGATTAAGGGAAGACCCGCTACTCTAATAAAATTTGAAATCTTACAAAAATAACCTATAAACCATAGAACTACTAGCACTCCTAACCCTGTTTATATAATGACGTATAAATATGAATTGAATAGTAGTGTTCCCAAAAACAATCGAGATTTTTTTTAATATTCATCAAATGATAATTAAATATTTTTACATTTTTTTAGTCAATACACTTATATATTGACTCTCTATCTATTTTCTGTAACCCCAAATAGCATTTCTAATTTTCTTCTTTTAATGCTAACTTGTAGTGATATAAAAAATAAAAACTGAAACAGACCCTTTTAAGGTCTGTTCCAGTTTACTTTTATTAAAATAATCAACGGTTATATAAAATTAAATAGCCTCAAGAAAGAACATTTGCGCATTCCTGTGAACTGTTCCTGACGAATGCAACCTTTCTATTTTAACGGGGGTTGAATCATTGGGATTATAATTATGAACGTCCCATACCATTGAAGGGTTTATCCAACTACGTATAATGAATAAACCATTAGGAAGGGGTTCAAGTAACCATAAATCATGATCCTTCTTTTGATCAGATGTTCCTGTTGGATGAACAGTCCGAAGGTTACCGACTCCTGATTCACCTGTCCAAAATATAGGAGCACCTCCAGATACCTGTGAAGTGATACGGTATGCGTTCTTCTCTGGCACATAACTAATAGTATTAGAGCGAATAAAGTTTGCTACTTGACCAGTCAGAGAAGTTCCCAAATGACCACTTGTAACTGCTAATGTTCGATTTAAATGTGGTCTAATAGCTTGAGTACTCAAATTAGGAAGAACATTATTAAATTCTGGTCGTGTGAATTTAATAGCCCTGATATTATTTCCAGTTATATTACGAATATCCATTCTCTCTCGATCGTTGGAATTGCCTGTTAGATAAACAGTTGATGAGTCTTTATCTATTACTACCATGGAATGGTAGTAATCTCCGCCTGTATTGTGTTGCAATTGAATTACATCACCTATTTCTAAATCTCTGTGTGCATTCAAGGTACTAGGCTGAATTATTTCTTGAGATTCTTTCCAAAAATTATAAAAATATGTCACATTTATCCATGCTACAGAACTGCTATAAGTTGAAGGAGAATCCCCACTTTTATAGCTGTACCAAAAATTAGGATCCATATTTATAGGAATATCTGGTACTTTGGCTGGTGCAATTTTATTGATTCCGCCTGCGAGTAACAGTTGAGACGTATAATTCACACAGTTAGCATCTGGAAAATTAGGAAAGTCTGGATTACGATTATTCCACCATTTACTAGCGTATTCTTGTACTGCGCTCGGATTCACAAAAGAAGGCATTCGTGAGATTGTTCTTGAAGTAGAGCCTTCTTGATTTTTTATTGCTAACTCCATATCTTCAATTGTTTGTTCATAAAAATCGTCATCTTGAAGCGTCATATTATTTATATAACCAGACATGTATATAACAAGATTGGAATAATTTTCTTTGGTAGCTAATTCTTCATCTTGATTATACATCAATTGATTAATCAAAAAACTTTGATATTTTTGTGTTCCAGGAGTGATGGTTGGATCATTTAGATATCTCGTTAGTTCCTCTTCAAGGTCTTGCATATTTATGGAAGAACTCGCTTTTACCTGTAAAGGACCAGCTAAAAGTGAAACAAATAAAACAGTTATGAATAGCAAAAATTTCATATAATTTTCCTCCTAAATATTCTTATACTATTCTCACTATGAGTTTTCAATTACAAAAATATGTTCACTCAGTCTGTTTGAAATTATATTATCAAAGTGATTTACATCCTATAGTCCGCTTTTTTATTTCCACTAAAACATTAGTAGTTTCAATAAATTCATAAAAAATAATAGTCGTATTCAGTTTCTTAGACAGATAAACAGCGCTATTCTAACTATCTATAATAAATTTTACTGAACATCATCCTAAATATCAAACCAATAAAGTTTGTATGACAAGAAAAATTTGTTTTGAAATAAGAACTAAAAAAAAGTAATATATATTTGATAGATTTGTTAAATTAAATAGTTCTTTATACCTCAAAAATATAGGGTTATAGATATGATATTCCTCCTTTTTCAGGATATTTGATTGATAAATAATCAATACACAAGCAACTTACTTCCCTAGCAAGAGTATTCACATCAATTAATAGATCCACTAATTGATGTGAACACTCTTGTTTTTTGACTCTTATCTCTATTATACCTAGTCACTATTTTACTAGCTCTTAGATATACTACTAGCCCCTCTAAATAAATTTTACTAAGTAATTACGGGTTAATTATTTTAACAAATTATAAGAGAACTAAAATTAGTTAAAAAAGATTAAAAAAAAAATTTTTTTTGGAAGCGCTATCTCCTCCGTGATACAATAAGTTTGCAACATAATTACTGACTATCTTAAAAAATAATAAAAGGAGGCGTCATCATGAAAAAAATTATTTTCTCACTTGTTTGTTTTTTTGGCTTCTTATCACTAGGATTATTAGGACCAAAAGTTCAAGCATCCGCAATACTCCCAGAAAGTACAAGTTCTATCACAGATGTTCCGATCAACACTCCACGTCTTATGTTGTCTGTTAACACGAACAATGATTTTAACTCTATGCTGTACTTGAATCAAACAAAATACGCTGGTTGGTATTATCCAACAATGCAAACACAGAGAGAACCATGGTATGATCAAATTGTTTTTGAAAAATCACCTCGAGGAGTATACATTCGAGTATTACAATCAAAAGAAAATGATAACAAATTATACTTTAATATCTCTAACAGAGGATATGTTTATCTAGATAGAAGAGAGAATGCCAGAGAGTTTTCTGTGACCAAGCTACCACCCACAAACAATTTATATTATGATACCTTCAGAGTGACAGATCTATCTACAGGCCAGTCCTTGGGAATTTATAATAATTATATTACTATCGGTTCAGGTACTATTCCAAGAAACTGGATTTTTGTTTAAATTTACGGAAAGCATTTATAATAAATCTATTTTTGTCTAGTCTTGCTTTTTTAATTTTTAGATGTTCCCAGACCAAAAAGTCCAAAAAGAGTATTTAGAAAATGATCCTTTTCTAAATACTCTTTTTTTTAAAACAGACATATTATATAAACAGATTTCATTTACCTGAAAGTCTAAGCCCATACACAAAATAAATTTTCAATCAAAGCCAACTCCTTTTTTCGTACACAGAATACCATATTTTCTAAACAATCTTTTTTATAGTCATATTTTTATATTACATTAAATACCAGCGAATAGTTGTTTTTTTGCACTCAGCTCATTTCTAAAAAATTCCTTAAAGTACGTACGATAGTCGGTTTCAACAATTCGTAAGATTTCTTTTGCTTCGATTGATTAACGGTGAAATTATTTCAATTGAATTCATCAATGTTTCTTGTGCTTTTTAAATTTCGCTATCTTGTATTTTAGTTCCTCTGTTCCACGTATTCCGTAATTTAACGATAACCCTATTGCAGAACTATATTCATAGATTTCACCACTTATCCATACCCTTGGATTTCAGCATGACATACTTTCTCACTATGAAATTTCTAATTTCCTATAGATATCTCTTAAGTTAGATGTTTATGTCTAACTTAAGAGGGCTCACTACATGTTTATTTTTCACTTATTTCGATTGATTTTGTCTTCCAAATTCTAATTCCTTTATCAATTTCAGCAACCAGTAACACGCATATTCCTGCAAGAATTGTTACTCCCCATTCTAAAATCGTCAGTCCTTCTGTATAAAAAGCTACTTGCATAAATGGAACATACGTAAGAATCACTTGGAGCACCAACATAATCCCAATAATAATAAACGCCATCGGATTTGAAAAAAAATCTATTGAGAAAGCTGATTTGGCAGTTCTAATATTAAATAAATAGAAAATTTTACACATGACAATGATATTCACCATCATTGTACTGGCAGTTGCTTGATTAGCTCCTTCGCTAATTAGCCATTCATAAGAAAATAAACTAATTAATGCGATGATCACTGATACGTATGCCATCTGAAAAATATCATGGCGGTTTAATAATGAGTCACCTGTTTTTCTTGGTTTTCTATTCATAATACCTGATTCTGCAGGTTCAAATATGAACGCAAATTGAATCGTAATAGCCGATACCATGTTAATCCATAATAACTGAGTTGGTTGTAACGGTAGGTCTCTTTGCATCATAATAGTAAGTGCAATAATTAAGCCCTCTGCAAAAGATGTGGGTAATAAAAATAAAATACTCTTTTTGATATTGTCATAAATTCTACGTCCCTCTAGAATAGCGACAGACATTGTTGAAAAATTATCATTTGTCAAAATCATATCTGCAGAGTCTTTCGCAACATCTGTTCCTTTAATACCCATTGCTACACCAATATCAGCTCTTTTTAACGCAGGCGCATCATTCACTCCGTCTCCTATCATCGCAGTTACTTTTCCGTTTTTCTGAAGTGCCTCCACTATTTCTAATTTATTCTTTGGTGTAGTACGAGCAAAAACTTGATGATTTAAAACAATATTTTCCAATTGTTCAGGTGATAATTCATCGATTTCCGGACCTGTAATAACATTAATTTCTGATGCTAAGCCTAATTTTTCAGCAATGGTTTTAGCTGTTAATGGATGATCACCAGTAATCATTTTTACATCAACACCTGCTTTTCTCATGTCTGCTAATGAGCCAATGACTTCTTCACGAGGTGAATCTATAATTCCTGCTAAACCAATAAGATGAACCCCCTCAAGCAATAAATCATGTGTTACTTCATCTATACTAGATGGAACTTTCTTATACCCAACTGCGACTACTCGTTTGCCTTGTTCAGACAAGACTTGGACAAGATGGTTCCATTTTTCTAATGGAAAATCCTCTTCTATCGATTGAGACATAGGAAATAATTTATCTGGAGAACCTTTGATAAAGAGAAGATGCTCTCCTTGTTTATTTTCTACTAATTTTGCTATATAACGATAATCAGAATCAAAGGGCAACATGTCAAGTTCTTTGAAATCGGGGTGTTGATTGTACGGAAATATTTTGTGATACAGGGTTAAAAACGATCCGTCTGTTGGTTCTCCGTTAATCCCCCAAATACCATCATTATGAGTTAATACAGTATCGTTGGCCTCGAATCCGGCTTCCAAAAATAGTTTTAAATGTGGTGTTAATTCTGCTGGTGAGCCATTATCCATAATATTACCTTCAGGTTCATATCCATTTCCAGAAACTTGGTAATGACTCTCATCGATTAAAATATCTGTCACAGTCATTTCATTTTTCGTTAGTGTTCCTGTTTTGTCGGTGGCAATTACATCTACAGATCCAAGTGTTTCTACAGCAGGTAAAGTTTTGACTATCGTATGCTTGTTTTTCGCCATATCACTAACACCCTTCGCTAACACAACAGATGTTGTAGCTGGTAAACCTTCTGGAATAGATCCTACAATCATTGTAACTACTGCTAAAGATAAAACTGATAATGAATATGTTTCAAAAAACAGACTGAATACAAATAGAAAGACAGCTACGCCCATTATCACACAGGTAATTCCTTTGCCTAGTCCATCAATTTCTTGCATCAAAGGAGTTTTTCTTTCACTTACATTATTCACTTCCCTTGAAATTTTACCTATCTCCGTATTGTCACCAGTTGCAATCACCACACCTAAACCACTTCCATTGGTTACTGAAGTCGAAGCATATGCTATATTCAAGCGCTCAGCTAAAGGTGTTTTTTCATTCAATAAAGCTTCTGATGTTTTTTCAACTGAATCTGTTTCGCCAGTCAAGGCAGACTCTTGAATTCTTAGGTTATCAGTATCAACAATTCTTAAATCTGCTGGTATGTTATCGCCAGCTTCTAAGAAAACAACATCCCCAATGACTAGTTCCTCAGCGGGTATATCTATTCTATTTCCATCTCTGTAAACTGTAGTTTCAGAAGACAGCATTTCCTTAATTCTTTCTAATGCATCAGATGCATTAGACTCTTGGTAATACCCTATCCATGCATTAACAACAATAACTAACCCAATGATTACAGCATCTGAATAATGCCCAATAAAGAAAGTCAATAATGCTGAAAAAATTAATATATATATAATAATGTTATTAAACTGCCTAATTAATAATTTCCATTTAGGCGTTTTTTTATTTTTCAATTTATTAGGACCATTTTCTTTTAGTCGCTGGGCAGCATTTACTTTATCTAACCCTTGTTCTAAATCATCTAGTCCATATTTTTTTTTGATTTCGGATATTGTTAATAGATAGTCAAAATTATACATCTAATACTCCTCATATTTATAGAATTTTTTTACACAAATAGGCACCTTACCCTTTCAACATGGCAATGCGCTAATGTAAAACTATTCTTTTAAATAATAAGGAACTATAGGAAAAACCGTCGAATCACTTTCGTCCGAACTATCTGACAATATTACCACACCTCCACATTCAATTTGAACTACAATGCTATCAAAGAGATTTCACATTGTCAAATTGCATGATATTCTAAATAAGAAAATTGCTATTTTATCTCTACGAATAATTTTTTAAAAGATAGAATATAACAACAGTATAAAAATACAATATTATGATTTGTAAAAACAGACTGTACTTACTTAGATTTCCAAATAAAACAAACTAACTGTTATATGAAACACATATAACTAAGAGAAAATCAATTTTTCTAAAATAATAGAAAAAATATTCAAATGAATTTAAAATCTTAATTTTTATGAACATGTTAGACTGCGGAAAGGAAGTTGGCAATTAGAAAACTATTTTTAAATATATACATGTATATATTTTATTAAGATTTTATTGCCCAAATATCTTTTCATAAAAATTAATCCTTCTTGTTTTCTAATAGTATCTATTTAGTTCTGTTTGTCATAAAAAAGCATCGTAATTAAATTTACAATGCTTAAAATATATACTAGATAAGTTAATCAATTTTAGCCATATCTTGTAAAGGTAAATTTTCTACCTTTTTGAGTTTTCTTTTCTTGAAATCAAGTGATTTTAATTGAGAAATAAGTACTTGCCCATTTGTATCTAAATCTTCAGGAAGAGAATAGCGCGTTGGTAGATTCTTTATAGTAGAAGTAATTGGACAGATTACCGCAAACATTGTCTTCCGATTAAACTCATATCGAGAAACAACTAATCCTAGACGTCTCTTTTGAATTTCGTTTCCTGTTGAAAGATCAAAATCAATCCAAACAATATCCCCTTTTTTAGGAATATATTTTCTTTCTTCTAACATTATAAAATTTCTCTCCCTTCAGGAGTTACATCTTCCCATTCATCTTTTTCATAATACTCAGCTTTTCCCCACCACTAAATGGGTCTTCAATTTTAGGGACTAACGTGATTGTCCCATCGTCAGAATATACAACGATATATTCTTGATTATTCAAAGGTTTCTTACCGTTATCAGAAGGAAGTGTAATCACTACAGAACTTCCTTATAATCTAGATTTTATAATAAGCATATAGATCACTCATTTATGTTTAAATTACTATACAACACCGAGTAACTCAATATTTTATAGAATACTTAGCTGTAGATAACAAGTGTTCATAAAATGGTCCGTTTCTGGACACTATCTTTTTTGGACTTATTTTTCAAAAAATCAATTCATTTAGTGTTCATAAACCCATATCAAAATCTATGTTCAATTAATCCGTATTAATAAAGTTATGTTACAATAGATTTTAGTTAGGAGTGATTTTTTTGAAAATAGGATACGCCCGGGTGTCTACCGGATTACAAAATTTAGATTTACAAGAAGATAGCTTAAATAAATTTGGCTGTGAGAAAATTTTTACCGATCACATGAGTGGTGCAAAAAGTAATCGACCAGGATTAGAATTGGCCATCGATTTTGTTCGTTCTGGAGATACTCTCGTGGTTTGGCGTTTGGATCGGTTAGGAAGAAATATGGAAGATCTGATTTCGATCGTTAATCGGTTGAATGAGCGTGGTGTAAGTTTCCATAGTCTCCAAGAAAATATCACGATGGATAAATCTAGCTCTACTGGACAACTTATGTTTCATTTGTTTGCGGCGTTTGCAGAATTTGAGCGAAATTTAATTTTAGAGAGATCCGCTGCTGGACGAGAAGCCGCTCGTGCAAGAGGAAGATTTGGTGGTCGTCCTGAAAAGCTAACTTCTCAGGATTTGGAATTACTGAAGACTCTAGTAGATAATGGTACCCCTATTAAGACGATTGCCGAACGATGGAACGTTTCTCGAACAACCATTTATAGATATCTTGATAAGATAGATAAAACAAAAACAACAACTTCTAGTTAACTCCTGAGAAATTGTTGTTTTATTAGGTAATATATTTTACAACATTTTTTATGTCGATTTTTCATACTTTTATGTCAAAATAAACAAATTACTTTCTATTATATATACAAGAAATTACTTACCATATAATTTAAACCAATAAACAACTTACTTATTAAGCTATTTCTTTATAATCAATAAATTTCTGATTATTTTAGATTGCCAACTACTTTTGTACATTCTTAGTTTTAATGCTATACTTTTTTTGGCAACTTGCCCCTGATTGGGGGTGTTTTTCGTGAAAGAGCTTATCTCATTGGTTATCGCACCAATTTTTGTTGGACTAGTCATCGAACTAGTTTCTCACTGGTTAGACGAGAAAGACGATAACTAAGCAAGTTGTCTCTAACCCACATGTTCGGAGTCGCAACGAACATAAAGAAAGCCAACCCTACTCGCAATAGGGTTGGCTTTTGTGCTATTCGTGTATAGCTTATCTCATTTCGCAATCCTATTATAGCATCAATACTTTAAATGCTCAACTTAAATGTCCTCATACAAATAGTAATCTATCCTTAATTTTTCTTTTGATTATCCAGGTATACCCTGTTGGACTAAACGATTAATTAATAATTTTGGGTTTTACAGTACTCATTTTTTTCTGGACTTAAATTTTACAGAAGATAATCCAATTACATAATAAAATATTAGACTATAAATTCCACTAGGTCTGAAATCTCGATTAACGATATATTCAACAGTAATCCCAAATGCACTTCCAATTAATCCCGAATAGATTACGGTTAAATATGGGTGGTCTTCAGTAAATTTTTTGAATTTCATATTTAAAGTGTACTATACCTAGTAGCCACTTCTTTGCCAGCAGTATCGTAACCTCTTTGGAAATAGAACCCAATCCACCCATTTTTATTCTTATCCCAAAGTTTAGCGACCGACGCACCAGGTTTAGATCCCATTTGAGTCCAACCAACCGCATTTAATAGTCCTTGTAAAGCCCACAGAGGTACTACCCCAAAAATTCCCAATACTGAACCAATTCCTGAATAAAATGCTGTATTAATTGCATTAGTTGCTACACCAGTAGAAACTGCAACGTTCGTGTAGAATGAACTACCCCATCGAGATACATTAGCTTTGAGCATTGGGTCTGTCTTTACAACAGAAATACTTCCATCTTCATGTACTTCAGCGTAAACCCCAGGGGGCATCTCTGGAGTATGTACAGTCTCCACTACAGTTGACTCATCAATAAATTCTTCTGCACATGCAACACTACTTGGAACCAACGTGGATAATAACATACAAGAACTAAGAACTAAAACAGTAATTTTCTTTTTCATTTTTCCACTCCTCAAATTGTATTTGTCACAATCGTTACAATAACATACTTATATAGCGGAAAAATATATTAATCAAAATATGCTGTTTTAATGAAATTTTCGCTTAATAGGGTTATTTAAAGATATTATTTTTATAAAATAACTAAAAAAATAAATTAAAATAACTCAACAAGAAAATATTACCTATCGAGTTAGCTTAATTATAATATTAAAAATATTTATCATCTTTGTATCTATTAAATATCGTCACTTTATTTACTACCTCTTCTTGCATTATTTAGCAATCAAGCTAGGACGAATTTTTTCTAACCTATTTTGATCAGGTACATAGTTAAGGAAATTGCCGATTGTCGTTAGAACTATCTCTTCAACTAATCGTATAAACTTGAACTGTGGGGTTGCTGCTACGTAATTAACAAAGTTTTTATCCGTGTATTCAAAAGACCACATATATTTCAAACGATTATTATCGTAAAGATCGATTCATTTCATGTCGTCATATTCTAGTCCTTATTTTTCAACGGTTCGATTTGTGGGTGGGACAAAAAATAAAATTCATTTTTTGTTGCATACCTTAAAACCGAATAAACAGTGTTTGCAAACCGGCTCCTTCAACATTAAGCTAAAAAATTGTCAAATATAAAAAGTAATTTTTCAATTTTCTATCTTACTGCTCAGGTCAAAACACTTCTGTCACAAACTCGTCGAACCAGTGACCGGTCATCTAAAGGCTCACTTGGGGTGCTAAATTTTTCACTAACGTGGGCGAGTGATATCAGATTGACGCTCATGGCACTAGATCTAAGGAAATTAGGGCAACACATGGATAAAAAGTGTGTATATGACTAAAAACGAGTCCAATTTTGACAAAAAAACATCAAAATCAGACTCGTTTTTTATATTTGAGAAAGGGCAACTGGACTGTCCCACACTCTTTTAAAAGCGAATGAACACTCAAGTTCTACCTAAATCAATCAAACATTCAAGATCCACATGAATCCTATAAAGACAAAGAATAGCGCGTACATGATTGGTGAGACTTCTTTGCCACGTTTTGCTGCTAGCATGGTGATTGGATAAAAGATGAATCCTAATGCAATCCCATCTGAGATACTATAAGTCAACGGCATACCGATCAAGATCAAGAAAGCAGGAATCGCAATCTCCATTTTTCCCCATTCGATCTGACGTAATGATTGGGCCATCAACACACCAACTAAAATCAGCGCAGGTGCAGTCACTTGAGAAGTCACGACTGATAATAATGGTGAGAAAAACAACCCGAACAAGAATAAAATCCCTGTTGTGATTGCAGTTAGTCCAGATCGTCCACCAACGGCGATCCCTGCGGATGACTCAACAAAAGCCCCAACTGGCGATGTTCCTAACAATGAACCAGCTAACATCGCAGTAGAATCCGAAGCCAATGCTTTCCCAACACGTGGCATTTTGTTATCTTGCATGAAACCGGCTTGGTTTGCTAGGCCAACCAATGTTCCAGCTGTATCAAAGAATGTCACTAACAAGAACGTCAAAACGACTACCCACATTTGTAAGCTATTGATATCACCAACGTGTTTCAATGCAACTAAGAAAGTAGGTTTCAAGCTAGGTGCTGCCGCAACAAGTTGTGAAGGCATAGGAATCAGTCCAGTGACTAGTCCTAGAAGCGTGGTAGCTACCATTCCGATAAAAATCCCTCCTGGTACGCGACGAACTAACAATACCGCAGTAACGATCAAACCAAAAATCGTCAACCAAGTGGAACCGACACTCAATGAACCTAAGCCAACAAGAGTTGATTCATTTGCCACGATCAAGCCACCTTCACTCAAGCCTAGAAAGGCAATAAACAAACCAATCCCGCCAGAAATCGCAAACTTCAAGTCTGTTGGAATCGCATCAATGATCATTTCACGTAATTTAAAAATGGTGATCAAAATAAAAATCAACGAAGCGACAAATACCCCTGCCAATGCTGTTTCCCATGGAATCCCCATACCTAAACAGACTGAGTAAGCAAAAAAGGCATTGATTCCTAGCGCAGGTGCTGTTCCAATCGGGTAGCGTGCAACGACCCCCATCAAAATACAGCCAATGGCACTGGCTAATGCTGTCGCAGTAAACACTGCCCCTTCATCCATCCCCGAAGCACCAAGTACTGTTGGATTGACAAATAAGATATATGCCATAGAGATAAATGTCGTAAACCCAGCCAGTATCTCACGTTTCACCGTCGTATTCAGTGCGTCAATCTCGAAGTAGGAAAGTATCTTTTCCTTCATCGTTCATCCCCCTAAAACCGAACATTTATAAAAAAGTTCTTACTATATTAGATTTATTAATAAAACAACGTGTTTAATATTATCCCAAATATAGAAATAAGTAAACAAAAAATTCGGATTTAATCAAAAATCCGAACATTACTATTTACCTATTCCGCTTTCATTTAGAGAAAAGTATGTCGATTACTAATAAATAAAACTAAGTACACAATAGTTGAAGAAGCTTCTATCTATGGGTTTCTTTACCGATTCGCTTTTGTTCTTCCGCACGAAATTGCTGATTGTCGATTTGGCTGATCGGTAAATTACTCCCTTTCCCACGATAATCTAAAGAATTTAAACCACCGAAGCCTGTATCGACCATTTTATTCCATCCTTTGGCAGGATTTTTCCCAGATTTCAAATTCTTCATTCTCAATTTATCACTCTTTTTCATCCGTTGCTTTTTGAAATAATCTTCAAGTGTTTCAGTGATCGAGATTTTCATCTTCTGTCTCCCTTTCATCTACTTTTTCTGTCGATTCTAATTTTGCAATCACAAAAAAATTTCCTTCAGGATCGGAAAAGTTAAACGTCAACAAGCCATTATTCTCCAAAATTTCACCAGCTGTTTCGATTTGTTCGTAAAGTTCATCAAACTTATCTGTAAAGAAAATCATAGACGGTGGTGGACCTAACACTTCTGGTGAAAATCGTTCAACGAATGTCCGAGGAAAAATAGCCAACTCCAATTCTTGCGACATACGTAAGACAATGCTTTGATATTCCTCTGGCAATTCCAACGTTTCAACGATTTCTGCCTTCAATTGCTCAACGAAAAACCGACTGACTAACGCGACATCTTCAACATATAGCATGACACGAGATTTATGGATCATTTGACAACGCCTCCTCTAAATAAAAGCTTGTTTTCATTATAGCACGAAAGCGGAAACACACTTAGTGGAAGTCACTGCTATTAAGCACAAGATGATCGAGCAAACGTTGCTTATTTTCGTGTTAAGCTATCAAAAGACAAATCACCCGCAATCTTCAAGTTTGCTTTGTTTGAAGATTACGAGTGACTCCATCGTTTTGGTTATTTACTACGTGTCCGGTCACAAAGTGATTTCTGGTTGTTCTTTCGTCACTGTTTGTCTAGTACTCGTTACACCAAATGTTCGTTCAATGTCTTCTTGTAAAGCAGTCATTGCTTTTCCGGCAACTTCTGCTTGTTGTGCGTTGACTGCCTCAATCACCAACACAGCGTTCGTCGTTTTTTTCGTTAACATGGTCCGTTGCGCTTCACGCCAGTTAAAGCAGCGACAAACTGCGCCTTCTTTATCATAATAAATGATTTCTTCTGGTAATGCGGGCGCATCTGCTTCTGCGCCTAATGGCAAGAAATTTTCTCCACCTTGAGCTTTACCCAAATGAAGATCCCCAACGATTGTGTCAAGATCTTCTCCGCCACAGGGTACGCCAAAGCGCAAAGAGATACTATTATAGATATCCACTAACGGACTGATCGGGACAAATTCGCGACCTTGACTGGCTCTTTTTAGCAGTGCCTCGATCGATGAACGTGCGCCTTTTTTTGTCTTGAACTGGGTAAACGCTTGACGCCATTGTGCAATCACTTCATTTTGACTAAAAGGTTCTTCTGTTAAATAATTTCTTGCTTCTTTAGCAGCACGATTCAATTTGTCATAATAATCTGCTTTGTTTTCTTCAACGACTTCGTTATTGATCCCTTCTACCGTTAGGATCTCGATTTTTGCTTCTGGGAACACTTCCCAAAATGATGGATCTGCTACAAATTTTTTCATTCGTTACACCTCATTGATTTTTTTGACTAAGATATGATCGATCTGTGCATCGTCGCCCATATAAAACACATGTTGTCCTTGGTGTATGAAACCATGCTTACGGTAAAAAGCTTGGGCTGGATCATTATGTTCCCACACACCTAACCACACAGCTGTTTTTCCCTGTGCTTTCGCTTGAGCCAACGCCCAGTTCATCAAGTGAGTGCCGATCCCTTTTTTCTTATAGGGTGGTCGAATATAGATCCGTTCGATTTCTAGATGATCCTCAGGCATTTCCTCGGATTGTGCTTTTCCTATGTTCAGTTTTAGATAACCTGCAATTTCGCCATGATCTAGCGCCCAGAAAAAAGCTGAGTCTGGCTGGATCAGTTCTTTTGTCAATCGCTGCAAATCATACGCTTGCGAAAGATATGCATCCATATCTGCCTGCGTGTTATATTCACCAAAAGTATCTGTGTACGTTTCAATGCTGATAGCTTGGAGACGTTCCACTTCACTCCCCACAATCGGTCTGATTTCTACCTTCTCCACTCCAACATCCCTTTCAATACAGGCGTTTATTGCCCTTTTTTACAATATTCCAGTCTTCGCTGATATTTTTCCTTACGTGTGTCAATAATCTTTCCAACTGTTGGATTTCTTCTTCAGACAAGCCAGCTAAAGCGACTTTCGTAGAATAATGGTGTTCTCGGATGATCATCGGATAAAGTGCTTCTCCTTGGGCTGTCGGGTAACACCTTTTGTTTTTCTTGTTCTGTTCGTCAGTTACCCGTCGAATCAAGCCATTACTTTCCAACTTTTTCAGCGCACGGGCAGTTGTCGTTCGATCGACTTTAAGCATTTCGGCTATTTTTTCTTGAATGATGCCTGGATTTTCACAAATGCGAACGAGATACAGGTATTGCCCCCTCGTCAAAGCGACTTCCTTGAACTCAATATTACTGATCGAATCTAACGCTCGTGCTATCGCGCCAATTTCTCTTATGATCTCAGCCATCTCTTCTCTCCTTTAGTTGTACTTTTATTGTACTGATTTTTGTTGCAAATGCAACAAAAATATATTGATCACTCAAAGTAAGGCAAATTACCTTTCGCTAAGATCGCAAGCTGTTCTTCTGTCGTCCGTTTTTGGGAAAGGATAGGCAAATCATCCAATGCAAAAAAGGCACTATTTGAAGTTTCATTATTCGTGATAAAAGAACCTCCGATGATTGAACATCCAAAAATGACTTTATAGTATTGAAAGGCTTGTGGAATATCTTTTCGGGTATTGGTATCAAAAATTGCCAGTAGTTGATCCACCGTCACCGTTAGCCCGGTTTCTTCTTTCACCTCTTTTCCAATATTTTCCTTTGGTGAATAGCCGATTTCTGCAAAACCACCTGGCAATGCCCATTCTTTTGTATGACTATCTTCCACTAGCAGTATCTTATTCTCTTGTTTGATGAAGGCACGCACATCGACTTTTGGTGTGGGATATCCTTCATTTTGGTCTAAAATAAAAGCAAGCTGTTCTTCGATTTCCTTTTCGCCATTACTCAATAAAGATAAAGCAATCGATTTCAATTCTTGGTAACGTTCTTCGTCAAATGGATCTTTGCCATAGAAGAGACCGGCTTCTGCTATCGCTAATAAGCGTTTGTATTGTTCGATTTTTGTTGCCATTTTGATTCATTCCTTTCGATAAATCCGCGTTGCTATCTCTTACTCCAAAACTACAAGAAACCGCTTATGTAAGTCAAGGATTGTGTTATAATTTGTTTTAAAAGGAGGGATGTTGGATGTACTCGCTCATGCACCAAATCATCACTGAAAAAGATTTACAACGACAAGTCACGCTGATTGAACTACTTTTGAACCATCCCAAAATCACTGTCAATGAGCTTGCTGAAGAAACCAATACAACGGAACGTACGATTTTTTCCGACTTACAAGTCATCCGCTCACAATTACCTGATGGCTGGTTGATCGATAGTGATCAGTCAGGGATTCGTTTACTCAATCAAAAAAATCTACTTGCCAATGATCTGTGGGAATTGTTTCTAAAACAATCCGTTAGTGTACAATTGATCAAAGAACTATTGTTTACAAAAGAATGTTCCACAACCAATTTTTTAGCAGTCAATGGACTTTCTTACGAAACGCTGAAACGTCATACAAGAAAAGTCAATCGCCAACTCCTTCGTTATGGGTTACAGATCAAGCTGACAAAATATACAAGTACGATGAGTGGTTCTGAGAATGCGATCCGCTTGTTTTATCATCGTCTTTTGATGCCATTTACTCATAATAATTATTTTTTTGAAGATTATTCCATCCATGAATCCCATTACTTTCGTTTTTTGAAACGCTTGAAGCAAACCCCTTTTTCTGTTGAAACAGAAGAGATCTTTGGAATTTGCTGGTTTTTCATCAACACGATACGTGTCAAGGCAAATTGCCGTATCAAGGACTCTTTCTTTAAACCTGAAGATACTCTTTACTCCACGTATGCTACTGAATTAACCGAACTTTATGAATTAGAAGGCGTGTATTTACAAAAAGATGAATTGATTTTTGCTTTCTTTTGCTTTTTAGAAAGTTGGAATTACAACAATCAATACCAAGAACCCGTGGCAGATATCTTGCAAAGTTATCCTTTTTCAGGCAAGATCAAACAATTCGTTCAGGATTTAGCTGATACCTTGCACTTAGAAAAACTAAACGAAACAAAACTTGCTGATAACCTGATTTTGTTACTGTTGAAATACCATGAATCACCTATCTTGATCGAGCAGCTGAATTTGCAATATCACTATTTTTTGGAAGAATATGAGCAACAATATCCGCAGTTGTACCCATTCAAACAAGAATTACTTGAGCAACTGAAACAAGAGTTGCCTATTCAAGAAGACGAATACTTTCTACGCCTACTATCCTTCTTGATCCAACAAGCAATCTTATCCGTTCGTCCAAATAAATTGAACCTGTATTTCTTCTTTCAAGGCGAACCCTCTTGGAAAGCCTTTTTGCAACAAGAATTAAATGATTACTTTGGGAAACGAGTTCAATTGATTCCAGTAGAATTATCTCAACTTTCTGACATCACGTTCCATAAAAACGACTTGTTCGTCTCAAACACCCCCCTCGACCAAGTCCCGATACCAATCATCTACATCTCTACCATACCAACAAAAAATGAGCTCGACCAATTGACCGAACTCACATTTAGAAGTTATTTGTAAGGTTGTGAGAAAAGCGCTTTGACCTGAGCACTAAGATAGAAAATCAGAAAATAGCTTTCCATATTTTTTGATTTTTTAGCTTAATGTTGAAGGTCAGCTTTTCGAACACCGTTTATCAGGTTTTAAAAGAAGCGTTCAGCTCCAAGTATTAAACCATAAAAAGCGACAGCCTTCCTCTACAGTAACCTAGGGGGAAGACTGTCGCTTTGACTTTATCTCTTAAACGATCGACGATTCTCAGTTACCGGCAAAAGCTTCTCTTTCTTTTCTTTTAATCCATGTTTTACTGATTCGTTTCTCGACTTCTACGATTGTAAATAATAGAAGTACATTTACAAGGATTGGTAAATGTTGAGCAAAGCTCAAACTTGTTGTTTCAATGACTTGTTGCGCAAAGGGTAGATAAATGACTCCAGTTTGGAGGACAAATAAAATACCTAATGAAATAAATAAGAATTTATTTTGGAAGAAGCCTTTATTCAATGAAGCATCGACTTGCTCACGGCAATTAATCATATAGACGGCTTGGGCAGCAACAATATTTTGTAAAAGAACAGTTTGTTGTAAGGCTTGACCTTCAAACTGCATTGCCAACCAATAAGCTGGGATAATGATCAAGAGGGACACATAGAAAATCCGGAAAACATTGTACTTCGTCAAAATCCCTTGGTTAGGATCTCTTGGTGGCCGACTCATCGTGTCTTTACTTGCTTGTTCAAAACCTAAAGCATAGGATAACGTGATTGTTGTCACCATATTGACCCATAAGATTTGGATCGGTGTCAAAGGCAATGGCTGATTCGCAAGTAATGCCCAGATGATCACCAAGCCTTGTGCTAAAGATGTAGGTAAGAAGAAGCTGATCGTTTTTTGTAAATTATCTAAAATCCGCCGTCCTTCTTTGACTGCTTTAGCGATCGTATGGAAGTTGTCATCGCCTAATACCATATCTGCGGCTTGTTTACTGACTTCACTTCCTTTGATCCCCATAGCGATTCCCACATCTGCTCGCTTCAATGCGGGCGCGTCATTGACACCATCACCGGTCATCCCAACGATTTCACCATTCTTCTGCAAAGCTTCTACGATCCTCAATTTATGCTCCGGAGTCGTTCGAGCAAAGACATCGACTTTGCTCACTTTCTTCGCTAAATCTTGATCAGAGAGTCGATCGATATCGATTCCTTCAAGGACATTACTCGTATGCTTCAATCCGATTTGATCCGCAATTGCTTGGGCTGTGTCTTTGTGGTCACCAGTAATCATTTTCACTGAGATCCCTGCTTGCTGACATTCTCTTACCGCTTGGATCGCACTCTCTTTTGGTGGATCAATGATTCCTGCAATCCCAACAAATGTCAGTTGTTGCAACTGTGCATGGTCTAACTCTTGCTCAATAGGCATTTGCTTGTAGGCGAACCCTAATACACGTTGGCCTTTTTTCGCTAGCTGTGATGCTTGGTTGATCCATTGTTGCTGTTCTGATTGTGACAAAGAAGATCTCGATAATAAAACTTCTGGCGCTCCTTTGACAAACACTACTGCATGGTCCTGTTCTTCATGCAATGTTGCCATATATTTATAACTTGAGCTAAATGGCAATTTAGCAAGCGACGTTTTTAGGGGAAGATTCTGTTCAGCTGTGTATCGTAATAAAGCTAGCTCAGTTGGATTGCCACTCAACGTTTCCACTACTTGATCCTCTTTCGTTTGCACTTCTTGACAATTTTTCATGATTTCAAGTAAGCGTGTCTCATCTTCTGTCATTGTTTCCACAACAGTCATTTCATTTTTGGTCAACGTACCCGTTTTATCTGAACAGATCACCGTCATTGAACCAAGTGTTTCAACAGAAGGTAATCCTTTGATAATCGCTTGTTCTTGTGCCATTTCATTGACCCCAAGTGAGAGGATCATCGTCAATACCGCTGGCAAGCCTTCTGGGATCATAGAAACGATCAACGCAATGATTGTTGAGAATAAAAAGTTCCACTCTAAGCCATACCTAAATGAGGTAAAGAAAATCAAGAATAAACTTAGAAAAACGATTCCTCTGAAGATTTGCTTGTTTAACTGATGGATCTTGCGAACCAAAGGGGTTGTTTGTTGTTGGACTGATTGTAATGCTTGATTGATTTTTCCAATCTCCGTCGTATTCCCTGTTTCAACGACGACACCAAGTGCCGATCCAGCTTGGACAAGTGTACCTGAAAAAGCCATATTGAGTTGATCTCCTGCGCCTAATTCGTCGACTAACGGCTCACTTATTTTCTCGACCGCATCGGATTCACCGGTCAACGCAGCTTCTTCGATCATCAAACCATATGTTTCGACTAAACGAATATCGGCAGGCACGACATCTCCAGCTGTTAAACTAACTATATCCCCTTGCACGATCTCAGTGGCAGGAATACTTTTCTTGACGCCTTCAGAAAGAACCACTGCGTCTTGACTCATTAAACTTTTTAGCCCATTGAGTGACTCTTCTGCTTTTCTTTCTTGCCAATAACCAACAAAACTATTGATGATCACTACAAGTAAAATAATACTACCTTCAATATAATCACCCGTTAAAAACTTCAAGACAGAAGCCACCATAAGGATGATCATCAACAAATCCGTAAAATGCTTCAAAAATTTCCGAAGCGGACTGACTTTCTTTTTTACCTCTATTTCATTTCTTCCTTGTATTTCTAAACGACTGGTACGTTCTTGATTTGAAAGACCATCTTTGGTCGTCTTTAATTTATTCATTGTTTCTTCAGCAGTTTCTTTGTACCATGTCATCGGCAATCCCTCCTATATTTCATTTGATAATACTTATTATACGTAAAAAGGAGGGTTTCTTATGTCGATTATTTCAGGCAAACATGAAATAATTAGTGTGATTTAATATGAGCCAGGTTTCTAGGTTTGCTTTTCAAACGAAAATTTTTGCCTTTACTCCGATTGCTTCGTTGATTTTTGTTCACTCAATTTGTTCTTTATTTCTTGTTCCCAAGAAGGTTTTCTAATTTTTTCGATACATAATGGGGCAACAAAAAGAATGCCGCTGATCAATGCGACAGCCACAAAGTTGATCCATGTACCAGCTTTTAATGTAAGTCCGACAGAAAAAACGATTGCTGCAAATAAGACTAACACAACAAGCCATGCACCGAGATTCCCATTTCCCTCTTTTTTACCGATGCGAAATGGACGAGGGATAGTTGGATTTGTTTTTCTAAAACGTAAGAATGCGACACCCATGATAAGATAGACGATACAATAAATCACTGTCGTTGCATTTACTAACATCAAAAATGCTTGATTGACTCCGGGAATCAATAAATAGAATAGTGCAAATACAGAAATGATAATGGATTGTGTCAAGATCACCGCTTTTGACACATCAAATTCATTGGTTTTCCAAAAATTGAAACGAGGAGGATACGCGCCTTTTCTTGCACTTTCTGTAACAGTTTTGGCTGGACCAGAAGCCCAAGCAGACAATTGTACAGCGACACCGACAAATACAAGTAAGCTGAATAGGTTCACAATCATATGTGACAAGCCAAGAATTTGGCAATCGATCGAAATGGATTGAGCAATATTATTCAACTCCATTTGACCCTTTGGTACCACATTGGCAACGACTAACGCATTCAGCGTATTTACCACAAATAAAAAGACTAACGCAGCGAAAATACCGCGTATATAAGTTTTAACTGGATGTGCCAATCGAGTGATATAAACAGAAGACATTTCGATTCCAGTAAAAATGAACATGATCGGTGCAAAATAAACGAATGATTTTGCAGTACTTGGATCGGGAACTAAAAGATCCCAAGAAAATTTCCCTAATGTTCCATTTGGCATAATACCGATCTTGATCCATGCTGCGGCACCTAATAGGAGCATCAATGCCAACGGGACATACAACCCCAACCAGACACCGATTTTCCCGCCAATTTTTGCCATGTCGAATTTTAAGTTCAATAGTGTGATGATCCAATAAACGACTAAAATCACGAGCAATGTGAATTTACTATTCAAGCCCAATGGGACGTTATTGACCATGTTGCCAAACAATGGGGCAAGTGCTGAGGCAACCATGACCATCCCTGGAAACATTTGAACCCATAAAAGCCAAGAGACGACAAATCCCCATTTTCTACCGAGGGATTGAGAGACCCACAGTTCTGGCCCTCCCTTTTGAGGAAACATCCCTGCAAACTCTCCTGAGATCAGAGAGATCGGAAACGCATAAAAGAGTACAGCAACTAACATATAAAACAACATCGTCCAACCAGTGGCAGCGACATCAGGAATATTGCGGACGCTTGCGACTAAAGCGCAAGTCATCCCAATAAACGTTAACGTTGACAGTTGTTTGGTAGATTTTGAGTCTGTCATGATTGATCCTTCTTTCTATCACTAAAACTACGCAAGAACTTCTCTTAGTTTTTCTTCCATTGCGTGTTTGATGGCTTCGGTATAATAAGCAAAGATGTTGTCATCGGTTAAATACGGAGTCATGATCGCAGCTCGCAACAAAGTAACTTGTTGTTCTTTTTGCCATTCCTCTTTTGGAACACCCATGCTTTCAACAAATGCTACTGGAGAATCGCCATAATCCGCTTGCGTGAAGGTCGTATGAGAAGTGATAAAGCGTTCTGCGTACACATCACCTTCCATATAAGAGGACACATCAAACATTTCTTCATTCAAACGGTTGATTTCTTTTAAATCTGTACAACCTTGGACTTTGAATGCCCAATCGACCATATTGAAATCTGGATGATTCAATGGATAGACTTCGATTGTTTTCCCATTGACAGTAAAGCTTAATTGATCAAGAAATTCTCGGAAACGTTGAGCGGCTTCGATCGATGCACCAATCAATTGACCATAGCCAGTGACATTCAAAGGCAGAACTCGGTGTGCCGTCCAAACTGCCGCAGCCGTTGCCCCAGCTTTTGAACCTTCTAAAATATAAGCACCTAACATATCTGGTGCTTTAACGGATTTTTCAAACACATAAGGTGCAAAATAAGAGATGATATTCCGCATACTTTTATGTTTGATCGTGATTCCTCCTGCCGCATAAGGTACATAGCCCATTTTATGGGGATCAACAGTCACTGATTCGGCTTCACTGATTGCCTTGAATCCTTCATAAACACTTCGTTCGATTTTCACTTCATGATGGAAAACATGATGTTCTTCATAAAATTCTGCTAATGATGCGTAAGGTACAAATTCATACGCTTCATTCATGAACAAGCAACGGGCATAGCCACCATAAGCTGCATCCACGTGAAGGTAGAAATAAATGCCTTCATCTTTCAATTTTTCTCTAAGTTCAACGATTTGATCGACACGATCGACTTGTCCTTCTTCTGTTGTACCTACAACAGCGACCACACCTAGGATGGGGATATGTTGGATAGCTAGTTCACGAATCGTCTTTTCCAATACTTGGACATCCATTCGGTAGCAGTCATCAACGGGGATCGCGATCATTTGATCCAACCCGACACCACAAATATCTAATGCTTTCATCCATGAATAGTGTTTGGTTTGAGGAACAAGCCATTTGCCCAATTCTTGGATGTGTTTCCCACTTCGTGAAGATGCAGCTTTGACTCGATCTAATTCTTCATCAGTAAATGTTTCGATCATTTCTAAGATTTCTTCTACAGATAGATTAAGTAATTCCCAATCCGATAGGTCTTTCACTTTTTCAGGGTAAGTTTCTTTGACCGCTAAAGGAATCGATTTGATACAACGGGCATACCATAGACCTTCTAAATTCGCAATTGAACCATCCGCTGTCAGATGGCCCCAACCATTCGGCATACTGAACAGCTTCGCAAAGTCTTCTCCGATTTCTGCTTCCATTTGTGACGTGGCCATTGAGGATTCCAATGCCACGTTATTAGGATTCCAAAGCATCGCAAAGTGATAAGCCAACAAAGCTGGCATCAATGTTTCTGCATTCATTTGTCCCCAATAACGTCCGGCTGAATGCCAAGGAATTGAACCGGCACGCATTCGTTCACTGACTTCATCTAAGACCTCCATCATATGTTGTCGAGTCGCAAGATAAGATGTTGTTGATTTGTCTGCTTCACTGATTGCGGGAAGGTCAGCTGGCAAATAATTTTCACGCCAACCTAAATGTTCATCCACCATCTTATTCAATAACATTTTATACACTTGACCATTTTCTGCTTTGTCGCCAATAAAGACGGCTTTGATGTCCATATCTTTCATGATTCATTTCTCCTCTCTTGTTACCTGATCACAGGAAATAATCAGCCGGCTGTTGTTGCTTGATCAGTTTACGTGTTTGACTATACGCTCAAATTTTAAAAAAATTTTTTTAATAACATATCTTTATATTTCTTACTTTGAAGACAAAAAAAATAAAGTCTGATTATTCTGTATTTTTAGCTCAAAAAAACGAACGATGTGACTAAACTCCCTATCTAAGAATGGTTCAATTTATTGATTATAACGTTTAAGTCACGAACAAAAAAAAAGAAATCAAATGTACTTATTCGTTGAAAAATATTCATATTTGTTTTTTCTATTTGGTTCTTTTTATCAATCAGTTCCCAATTTTTTTAATTAAAACAGATACAATAACAAAAATAAGTAAATTTAGCATCTTGTTTGCTAAGAAAGATTGGGTGATAGATGCGTATCTACAAAAAACATGGCATAATAGCTAAGTGCTTGTGCATGACTATACAAATAGGGAGGATTCCCCATGATTGAACATTATCTTGAGAAAAATCTCTTACGCCAACTCTTTCTTTGTGGACAGTTTTATGTAAATAAGGAAGTCCATCTTCCAACGACAGCTACTTTGTTACATGTTTGTCAAACCACTCTGTTGAATGATATCAAATCATTAAGTAGAGAATTGAGCGACCAAATCATTTATCAATCAAAAGAAAAAGAAACCTATTCTTTATACTTCGCACCAACAACTTCTCGCTTCCAATTGATGCAACGACTCTCTCGGCCGTCTTTATTTTTAAAAACTTGCCTTCTTTACTTAGAAGATGAACCAGATTATATCCAATTGACCGAACTCGAATTTGTTTCAGTCAGCAAAGCTTACGCATTGAAGAAACAAGTGTTAGACTACTTTCAAGCATGCGATATCGCCATTGAACATCATTCCCCTCACTTTACTGACATCGAAAGACGCTTGGTTTTGCTAAATGTGAGCTATCGGACAGGCACATTGCCTGACCTCTCTCTTCCTTGCTCCTTTGATGTCCAAGCGCAAGAGTTTATTCAAGCAGTCACGAAAAAAAGTGGGCGGATCTATGATCGGGATACCCAAGAGATTTTGCAAACAGGCTTTCTGATCAGTCTGTTCTATCAAAAAGACGCCCCGCTATCAATCGATCAATCCTTCATCGATGAAATCAAAAAGAGACCGATTTATCATTTCGTTCTTGCAGCTTGGGAAGAAAGTCCGTTTAAGCAATTTTTTCAACCAAATGAATTTTATTTTATTCTGATACTCTTCAATTTATGTGATTATGGATTTGATTCTTATGAAGCAATCGAGCAGGATTTTGCCCAACTGCATCAGGTCTTTATTGAAAATAATCCAGAGACAAAACAATTGATCCAACAATTTGAACAACATTTTGATCATGCTTTTCTTGGAAACAAAGCTTTTGAACGTGCTTTGATACGTATTTTGCGTTCTGCTTGGAAAAACTATCAATTGTTCTTACCTGAAAAATTTCATTTATTGACCGATGAACAACGAGAGTTATTTGAAGAAGTAAAACGGATCGTTAGCGATTGGAGCCATGCACTTCCTTATCAATTAAAGATCAATCCAAATTGTCTGCGGTCATTCGTTATTGAATTGACTGGCATTTTACGCTTAGATAAACAAAAATTAACTGTGCGGATCGTGACCAACTCAGATATCAAATACCTGATTTATCGCGAAGCTTTAGAGGCTGTTACGACATGTGACATTTCCGTCGAGCCAATGATTTATAAACAATTAAGTAAAGAAGCTATCGATTTTGTGGCAGCCTCATCTAACCGGCTGTTGTGTGAACGTACACTCTACACACCTGTGGCCTTGTCCATGGAACAAATTATTCCAATCTCAGTCGAAACAGTGGAACAAGCAATTATACTGCTTGTAAAAAGTAGTTCATGAGGAAGGCATACTTTCGTAATAGTAACTCTTGCACACATTTATTCTGTCGTATAAAGTGTGTGAAAAGCTAGACAGTTCCATAAAAAAAGCTAGAAAACCAAAAATTCATCCTACAAGATTTTAGCTTTTCTAGCTTTTTTATAATCGTTACTTTCTGAAAAACTATTCAATTTTAAGAGACGTGATCACTAATATCATTTACCCATTCTGCCTATGATGATGCAAACTTAGACATCTGCTGGGCCGATTTCTTTATTCAAGAAGTAAGAGATGATCGTACGAATCACAACTAATGCGGCCAACTGAAAAATATCTTGTAATGTCGGTTTGATGATCGACTCGATGATCCCAGCAGAAATCAATATCTCTAAACTCAACAAGATATACCCACCCAGCATTTTTTTGATGCCATTATTTTGATGAATCCGTTCATTTTGTTTGAATGACGGATTCAAGGAATCTTTCAAAAAATCTTTGATTGAAAGAAAGCCTCCCCATAATAAGACCACAATGGCAAAAATATCTAAAATCAAGACCAACCATTCAAGATATGGATAAAGCAGTGTCATCCAACTGATCTCCATCAAACTTCCCTTCTTTCATGCGATACATGACTCGCAATTTCTAAATTTAAGAAATAAGAGATGATCGTGCGAATGATAATGATCAATGCTAATTTTAAAATGTCTGTCCAAGTTGGTTTAATGACAGATTCGATGAGATCTGCCACGATCAGTACTTCTAAACTCAACAAAATGTAACTAGCTAGTAGTTTTCGAATATCCGCATTGCGCCGATTACGTGTCGCATAATCTTTAATCAATGGACGTTCCAACATCAAATTTTTTAAAACTAAAAAAATTCCAACCAACAAGACTAAAATCGAGAAAATATTCAAAATCGCAGTCACCCATTCCAACAAATGGACCAACGTTTCACTAAACATCTTTACACCCCACTTTTTCTTCTACTCCTATCCTACTAAGAGTAAAGAGTTTCGTCCAGTTTGAGCAAAAAAAGAAAACACAAGTGTCTGTGTTTTCTTCTGACTCTGTACTTTTTATTAGTGAATCCCACTATCATCTTTTTACTGAGATCCAGTATAGCTAGTAATGGCAGACAATTCAACATAGCTCTAAAACGACTTTTTAGGATCATTAATGAAGTATGTTGTTTTGGAAGCATTCAATTCAACATAGCTCTAAAACTGAATGGAGAGAACTAGACGGCTATATGCCGTTTTGGAAGCATTCAATTCAACATAGCTCTAAAACGCAACAATCCTCAAACCCTTTTCAAGTTATGTTTTGGAAGCATTCAATTCAACATAGCTCTAAAACCTCGTAGAAAAAATTTTTTCTGACAAAGTTTCGTAATCGCGCGATTCGTTCATAGCAAAACTTCAGAATTGAATACTTATTTTCTTTTATTCTACCATACTACCATCTATTAAAAAATAATCATTATCTAAGATTGTTTGTGTGATTCCTGCAATTTTTCTTGGTTCGATAAAAAGAACATCCATGTTACATAAAGAAATATAAGATCGTATTTCTTCTATTTCTTTCAACGTTAAATACGAACAAACATTGATAAAGATTAATAGTTTCTTTTTTGTCAGATACTTAAATACTTGTAAAATCTCGATTATTTTTTCATAAATCGTATCACTCGTCGTTTCTATTTTGACTCCTAACGCCTTGAATAATTCTAAAATCGTGATCTCATCACTTTCCAAGTCCATCTCATGGTCTAATAATTCATACTCAATCAGTTCACTGATCGTATCTGTCAATTTAGTGATCATCGACTTCACTTCTGGCTTTTCGTTCAATTGTCTTTCTAAATCTGAATAAATCAATTTCAGTGTCGCGGCTGAATTGATGTCAAAGCCCAAAATATCTGTTATCATCATCAATTCGCTTTCTTTAATCGTTTCATGCCGTTCATTGAATAACTTCACTTCACCATTTTCTTTATAGGTGTACAGCTGTTGGATCATTTTAGCAAACACCGTCACGTCTTCTATGATAAAAAAATTCGCATGCTCAAATTTCATTGGCTGATCAAGTAATGAAAAATTAAGATTCATCATTGAACTCCTCTCCTAAAAAGATCACTCGGTCATCTAGATTCCCGATACTTTGATCTTTTTCACCAGTCAAATAAATCATTCGACCAAATTGCTTTTCTGTTACTGTAAGGATCGTGATCAACCCTTTCTTAGGATTATTCCCTTTTAAACGACCGATCATTACCTGATTGGCGGTATTGTTAAGCAGGAGTTTACTATAGACGGAAAACTGATGCATGATGAAGCCTTCACTGATCAAAAATTTTCGAAAACGACGATAAGCTTTGCGGTCATCGACGGTTTCAGTTGGCATATCGAACATTAATATCATTCTCATATAGCGATAACTCATATTCCGAAGTGTGGAACTCCTTTCGCTTCTTTATTTAATGCTTTGATTACTTTCTTTGTATAATCTGCAACGATATTTGTCAGGAACATCTCTTTTTTCTCATAAGAATAATTCGTTAAGAACAGATCGAATAATCTGCGTTTGATTATTGGAAATTCTTTCTCACGTACCTCGTACACGATTTGATCGACTAATGGGCGAAACGGCTCCATTAAATCACTGGCTAAGTTAAAGTCATTAAACTGATTGGCATGTTTCAACCCAAATTGAGTCATGCAACCATTCTTGACGATTTCTCGAGCAAATAGACTCATCAATAAAGTATATCCATAATCTAATCCAGCATTGATTGCATTGTCTGCTTCTCTAGTGAATTTATTTCCAAACAATGTTTGGAAATAAATTCTGGCTGCATGGCCTTCTCGATTGGTTGGATCTAGTAATTGTAAACTGGCAGTCAACTGAGCAATTGCTTCTGCTTTTTCAGTAAATAAACGCTTTTCTAAAAAACGTTGCTGATTGTTGATTTTCTGTGTGATGATCTCAGTCCAAACACTCGCTTTGTCATCTTTCTTCCATTCGATTTGCCGAGTCAATTGTAAACTGCTATCATGCCGACTATAAAATGGCTGCAATTTTGCAGTAGGTAATCGTTTGTCATCACAGAACAAGACAAGGACTTTTTCATCCACTAAACGCTTGAGCAACATTGTAGTAATCGTGATATCCGTAGTTTCTAATAATAGAACATCGATTTCTGACAAGTGGATTTTTTCTGTTCTTTCTGCGTTCCTAAAAATCAAATGATTGTTTGTATAGGTCAATTTTGAATGTGTATTGATTACAAGCGTTCTCCATCCCATAACTTCCTTACCTCCACTCGCCTTTCATATAATCCAGTAACCGATTGGTAGATAATGGTTGCTTCCCAAATGTCGGTCAAACTCTTATATCTTTTTAATATCTTAATATCAAAAAACTTAAACTCAACAGAAGCACCAAATAACGTAAATTTCAATAAAGATAAAATAGCATCTATCATTTCTTTCAGATCTACCTCTTTATTTTTTTCATAGGCAACTTTTATTTTTTCAAGATGTTGAGGAGCCAAAATATAACGCACCCCAAAGTCAGAGATAAAATCAAAAATGTCATTAAACCCTTCTTTATGCGCATTGACATAATCAAAACTCACTTTATGATTGATTTCATCGTAATGTCTTGCATGATAAAGCAATGTAACTAGATTTTCAGGTAAAATCAATGAGTTAGCTTTTTGCGTTTCTTGATGACTCGCAATCATTCTCCGATATCCACCTTGTGCTTCGAATAATATATATTTAGGCAATATCAGCCATTGTTTTACGCCCTCATAGCCTTTTGTTTTTAGAAACTCTCGTGGGTCTTGTTCGAATCTCAATTGTTCCATAACGGTAATTCCTTCGATTCCTTTGGTTACCTTCTTCTGTTTTCCTTTTTCAAAGATAAAAATCACCGTATATGCCACAAGTGGGCTACCATAGCCACCATATTTCAAAGGATCTAATGATGCTTTTCTTGGAATTAGTTTTTCTGGATTCGCTTTTGAATTAATTGTTTCCTTATAGAATCCACCTTTTTGTTTTTCTACTTTCTTAACGATATTCACTTGGTGTGCGCCAATCGTCTTCTTGATTGTTGAGAGATCACGTTTTTTATTCCAAATCACTTCACCTTGCTCATCACAAATGATTTCTTCACTTTCAAAAAATTTCATGATATTAGAATAGAATTCTTTTTTTGCAGTTGCTTTATTGATCTGGTTGATATCCCCTTTGATATAACTTCCGTAGACAAATTCTGGTGCCAACTTAGGATATTTTTTTAGTAAAGTCATTGCGACTACTCCGTTTAAATAAGCGTCGTGGGCATGGTGGTGATGATTGATCTCTCTCACCTTATAAATATCGAACATCTGACGGAATTGGCTTGTCAACGTTGATTTCAAGGTAATGATACTTGTTTTCTCAGTCGCACTTACTTCTTCTGGTAAATTAAAATGCTGATGTAACAGATTGGCAACATGTTTCGTTATCTGTCTTGTTTCGACTAACTGGCGTTGGATAAATCTTGCCTTGTCTGCCTCGGTCAGATTTTGTTTTGTAAGATTGGCTAGTTTTTTGTCACTGATCAATTTTGCTTGATGTAGCTTTTCCCAATGTGATCGCATTCTTTTGACAACAAGTGGGTCCGGGGCATTATCTAACTTTCCACGATTGACTTTTGATGAAACTAGGACCTTATTATCTAAAGAATTATCAACAATAAAACTTCTAGGAATAATATGGTCAATATCATATTCTGATAAACGATGAATCTCTAGTGGTTCACCTGTATACATATCTTTTCCATTTTGCAAATAATATAAATACAGTCGATCTTTTTGTAGCGCTTGATTATCTGTTGGATAGTCTTTCAACAATGGACTGTCGATATTCTTCAATGCTTCTTCTAAGGCTTTTAAGCGGGGTCTTGAACGGCTTGTTCTTTGATTCTCACGTGCCATTTCAATCACTATGTTCTTAGGTGCCTTACCGATGATACCAATGATTTCTTCGACGATTTTGATACTTTGCCAAATCCCTTTTTTGACCGCAGGACTTCCTGGGATAGCCTTCACTTGATCAAGCAATACGTTTGAGTCGCTCATGATCAATTCATTAGCAATCGTTTCTTTAAACGAAAGATGATCATCATTGATTAGTTGCATGAAATTTCGATTACGATTGCAAGGAAAATCATCATCATCGATCAAATAATCAAGAATGGTTTTCCGGGACTGCTTCTCTCGCATTCCTTGGATCATTTTTTCCGATAGCCGTCCCCAACCAGTATAATGTTTTTTTGCTAATTTCTTGATAGCTGGAAGACCTAAGACAGTTTCGTACGGTTTCAGTTGTTCCCTAATCATTTCTCTGTCTTCAAAAATCGTCAAAATTTTGATAATTTCTTCAAACATCGTTGTCATATCGGGATCATCTAATAATGTATCCATCTGATCTGATAATTTCAACAAATCATGATAGGTGCTATAAGAAGCATTGAATGACGTTTCAATTCCTTTGATTTCAGTTGAATCGATCTGCTCGTTCAACTCTAAAAATTTCCTCAATTGTTTTTCTGTTACTCTTGGATGTTGCTTGAACAACTCGTTAAAAATCTTGCGTTTTTGTTCACTTGAAAAATAGTGAGATTTGCCACGTTCATCCGTATAACTGACTTTTGTCAATTCATTGAAGATCATGAATCTTTGATAAATCAAACTTTGTTTTGGTAAAACTTTTTCCTTTGGTAAATACGTATCTTGATTTGTCATTCGCTCAATAAATTCAATGGCTGAATTTTCTTTATCAACCACTTCTGCAAAATTCCATGGAGTGATTTGGCTCGGACTCTTACGTTTGATCCAAGCGAAAGGACTTTGACCTTCTTGTGCCAACGGTCCTACGTAATATGGGATTCGAAACGTCAGTAGTTTCTCGATTTTTCCTTGTGCCCCTTTTAGAAAAGGATAAAAACGTTTCTGCCGATCCATAATTTCTCTCATTTCAACTAAATGGATTTGATGAGGAATCACCCCATTTGCAAAGGTACGTTGTTTCAATAGATAGATCTCTAGATCAATTTTTTCCATGATTGATTGGCTTTCCTCTAATCCAGCTAGTTCTGTTCTTAGAAATTTATAAAAATCTTCTTGTGTCGCTTTCCCCTTGACATACCCAGCGTATCCATTCTTACTGCGATTCTTAAAGAAATCATCGTACTTTTTAGGTAAGTCTCTACGGACTAGTTCTTTTAATTGTTTAAGGTCTCGTTGGTGCTCTTCAAAGCGCAACTTCATATTCGCAGACAACTTAGCTTTCGTTTCATCATCTGACTTAGAAAGGATTTGCGAAAGTAAAATCGCATCATACACACCCTTCGCTTTTAAAAATAATTCTGCATAATCGTCACTTGTTTTTTCTAGCAGTTCATTTAAATCCTCTTCATAACAATCACGAGTAAAATTCAACTTCATTTCTTCTTCTAAATCAAACGTCTTTTTAAAATTTGCTTGATTTCCGACCATTAGTTTAAGGAATTGAGCAAAATTTCCAGTACTTTTTTCAGATGGATAATAAGCTAATACTTTTTCCACTCGTTTTGCCTTAGATAGCCGCTCTGTCAAAATAGGGACAGCATCATCCAAATCTCCTATAGGTTCTGGAAAGAACTGTTGGTATGCTTGTAAAAATTGCTGATAATTTTCGGTTACCGAGGTATTTTCAGTATCTAATTCTCCTTCAAACAAAAAGTGCCCTCTGTACTTCAAGCAATGGGCAATCGCTAAGTACACTAAACGAATATCTGCTTGTTCTTTTGAGTTTGCTAGATCATGCCTCAAATGGTAGATGGTCGGATATTGACGATGATAATTTTTTTCCTCCGACAATGTAGCAAAAACAGGAAACTTAGCAAATCGTTTGTCTGCTTCCACACGATCTCCTTCTTCTAGCCGAGCAAAAAAATTGGGATCTTTTTTATGTATCTCTTCTGCAAAAATATCTTGTAATGCTAAAACTCTTTGACGTCTTCGTGCGATCCTACGACGGTTCGTTCGTTTGATCCGTCGAAATTGTGCAGTTTTACCTTCTTCGAATAAACGTGCACCCCAAAAATTCTTTTTTATTTTCTTTCTATTCGAGTCTCCTTGAATACTCATTTTTCTTGCGACTAATCGATAATCATCCGTCAACACTGCCCATCCAACCGAATTTGTCCCAATATCTAATCCAATCGTATACTCTTTTTCCATACTTAAATCCTCACCTCTCAACATGATAAAAAAACAAAATCAAAAATATTGTTGTAAGTCTGACAATCTATGCTATAATAAAACCATTGGTAGCATTCAATTCAATATAGCAAGTTAAAATAAGGCTTTGTTCGTCATCAGCTTCTAGGAGCAAGCGCTGTCTCGGCGCTTTTTTTGACTTCATCCGTCTAAAAACTATACAAAAACAACTATGATACCCTTTTCATTCATCCTATCACACTCTTTTCTCAAAATCATCATAATAATAAAAAAAACCAAAATGACTGATCCTAGTTGATTATCCACTGGAAGAATATTTTAAATAATCAAACCACCTTTTTTTAAATAACAAAAATGAGATTCAATTACTTGTATCTATTAGTCGATGAAACATATTCTTTCTCTCTAAACCAGAAACTACGAAGTTTTTTCAAGAAATCAGCAAATGTTGGTTCTATTTTTTTCAGCCATTATCTCTTTCCCCTTTTTTGCCTCAGTGATCGTCACTAATTCTTCTTTGATTCATTTAACATTTTCTTACACTTTATTGTGAAAAACAGACACTTCCTCTAAACTGTCAAAAATCCAGGTTGCTTCCTTACCCTATCATTTGGCTTATTTTTCTAAACGCTTTATGCTTTGAAGTAGAAACAGTTCACAAACCAAAAGGAGGTTTTTTTATGAGCAAGAAATGGTTGAAAGTAGGCATTGGCTTAGGACTAGTCGCTATAGGTGCTGTTTATCTTGGCAAAAAAACAGGCTTACTAGAAGATGATCGTCACCTTTATGATGAATTTGAATCCATCTAGAAAAATCGCTGTGAAAATGAATTGGTAAATATTGGAGGAACGCATGATGCAAAAAAAGAAAGCAATTATGATTGGTGCAGGAATCGCGAATATGGCAGCTGCTGTTTATTTGATCCAAGAAGGCAAATGGCGTGGAGATCAAATCACTTTCTACTCCTTAGATGACCATGGATCAAATGATGGCGCTCCTGTGGACACAGTGACTGATGAATATTGGAACAAAAATCACCCATTAGAAAATCAAAAAGGCTACGTTGCACGTGGTGGACGTATGCTGAATTACCGTACGTATGTCGATTTGATGGATCTACTCAGTCGTATCCCTTCTGCCACAGAACCGGGCATGACAGCCGAAGAAGATACACGAGATTTCGATGCCAAACATCCGACATTTGATAAAGCTCGCTTATTGGAAGGTGGCAAGGGAATCGTTGATGGCGGTAAATTAGGCTTCAATAATAAAGATCGCGTATTATTAACGAAACTAATCGCCATGCCTGATTCAGAAGAAGAAAAATTAGATAATGTGACGATTGCTGAGTATTTCAAAGATGATCCCCATTTCTTTGAAACAAACTTCTGGTTTATGTGGGAAACGACTTTTGCTTTTCGAACACGTAGTTCTGCACAAGAATTACGTCGCTATATGCACCAAATGATTTATGAGTTTACTCAAATCGAGCATTTAGTTGGGGTCAATCGAACACGCTATAATCAATACGAAAGTATTATGTTGCCACTGATCAATTATTTGAAAGAACAAGGTTGTAAAATCATTTTGAATCGTCGTGTCGTTGACTGGGAATTCAAAGAAACAGCGATGCAAGATGAAATCACTGTGACTGGCTTGAAGATGATCAATACAAAAACACAAGAAGAAGAACATGTCGTTGTTGATGGAGATACTGGCGTATTATTTACAAATGGTTCGATCACTGATTCGGCAACACTTGGCGACTACGAAACACCCGCAGAGGAAAATATGGATTACGGTGCTGCTTCGAGTTTGTGGAAAAAAGCCAGTGAAAAATTCTACAATTTAGGCAATCCAGATAAATTTTTCGCAGATCGTGATGCAAGTGAATGGGTCAGCTTTACGTTGACAACGAAAAATCATGTGTTGCTAAATGAGATCACACGTATCACGACACAAGAACCAGGTAATGCGTTGAATTCATTTATTTCAACAACACCGATTACCCCACTTGGTCAAAAAGATGTCAATATGTCTATCGTCGTGCATCACCAACCGCATTTCACTTCACAAAAACCGAATGAAACAGTGATTTGGGGCTACTTCTTGTATCCAAGACGTCGTGGTGAATTTGTCGACAAAGAGTATATTAAAATGAACGGAAAAGAAATGTTAGAAGAATTACTTGGTCAGCTTTCAAAAGTTGATCCTGGTCCAGTAAACATTCGCGAAAAAGAAACCGAAATCTACGATAGTGTCATCAATAATATTCCAGTTTACATGCCATATGCTTCTGCCTTATTTAACAATCGTGCGAAAAGTGATCGACCAAAAGTCATTCCTAAACATTCAACAAACCTTGCCTTTACTGGTGAGTTCGTTGAACAGCCTTATCAAATGATCTTTACCGAACAAAGTGCTGTTCGTTCAGGAGAAATTGCGGCATTCCATTTTGCAGGTATTCCAATGTCACGTTTGGTGAAAACACCACGTTATGACAAAGATATCCCTACGTTGATGCGTGCAGCGAAAAAAATGTTTGATTGAGGTTCACTAAAGGAATTCACTTTCCTGTGCTACTTCAGTCCTAAAACAAAAGTCCTCCACCTATGGAAATAGGAGGAAGACTTTTGTTTTTTCGCTATTTTTGATTTTGTCCGACAGTTCTTTTTTTGTTTTCTCTTTTTGCAAGGAGCCATGCGAAGCCGCCCACAACAATCTCACTTCCTCCGATCAATAAAACAATCAGGGTAAAGTTAGTGAGATATATTCGCATCAAGCCTTGAAGTGACTCCATTTGCTCCTCCGTCTGCAAAATCTGCGCATAGTATAAAGTTGCGGCAAATGCTAGACTTATCAGTCCAGCGCCCATCAGACTACACGCAAATTTTTTGATACGCGAACGGATAGAGCCTGGATTGAAATAAATGAACCCTGCTAAGATCAATAAGCTCACACTCACAATGCCCCAAGCATAGTGAAGTACCTGGTGGCTCAGGTCATTGATTCCTCGAATAAAAAGATGCAGATAACTTGGTTGGACACTTCGTTCAAAGATCCCGCCGATCATATGTAAAGCGAGTTCTTCTCCCGCAATCCCTTCTTCAATATTGATCTCATGTTCTGTTTTATATGTATGGATCGTCTCTTTGATATGTTCTTCCAGCTCCGTTTCTTGGATCAAGCTTGGTTGCTTGTCACGATAAGTTTCTTTGACAAAATGCTCGATATTATTTTTGACTAATTCCTCAGATATACTGTCGGCAAGCACCTCTGGAGTGACTCTTGCTTCTTGGTGATAGCTCTGGACACGACCATTGATCTCTTTCGTTACCTTTTGTATGTAGTTTGCTTGTTTGATTTGTTCATTCATAAATCCTTCATTTGCTAAAGACGTATAAAAAAGTCCGCCAATCGACAAAAAAAAGAGCCAGACTGTACACACAACTCCTATAATTATTTTGATTAATCGACTATTTCTCATTTCTCTCCTTTCCTAGGTCAGCACAAAAAATTGTTCTTTTACGTTTTATTTTGTTGAAAATCAACTACTATAATTATAACTTTCAGTCAATAAAACTACAACTTCCTTTTTTCGTCAAAAGTTATTTTATTGTTTTAAACTAAAACTAAAAGCGCGTTTCATTGTGAAAAAAAGTAACATTCCCTTAGAATGAGTTTATAAATAACTATCGTTAGTTTTATTAACGAAAACAGGAGAGGAGCACTACGATGAAAGCAGTCACTTGGCAAGGAAAGCAAAAAATGGAAATTAGAAATGTTGATGATCCAAAAATTTTAGCACCAACCGATGCAATCATCCGTATCACTGCGACAGCGATTTGTGGATCTGATCTCCATCTTTATCACCATGGGGAATCCGTTATGGAAAAAGGCTATGTCGTTGGACATGAACCTATGGGGATTGTTGAAGAAGTTGGTTCTGAAGTGAAAAAGTTAAAAAAAGGACAACGTGTAGTTATTCCTTTTAATATTAGTTGTGGTCATTGCCATTTTTGTACAAACCATATGGAAAGTCAGTGTGATAATTCCAATCAGGAAGAATTATACGGCGGATTATTCGGTTTTGGTAAATTGAACGGAAATCACTGGGGTGGGCAAGCAGAGTATCTTCGGGTACCTTTCGCCGACTCTACGTCATTTATCGTTCCAGATAATGATTTACCTGATGAAAAAGTTTTATTTTTATCTGATATTTTACCCACCGCTTATTGGAGCGTTGCAAATGCAGGGGTTAAAAAAGATGATACAGTCGTCGTCTTAGGTTCAGGTCCTGTTGGTTTATTTGCACAAAAATTTGCTGTGATGGCAGGAGCAAAACGTGTCATTGCGGTCGATCCAGTCAAACACCGATTAGACAAAGCAGTCCGCTATAATCAAATCGAAACCTATCTATTAGACGATGTGAACCAAGCCGGAGATGATTTATATGAGTTAGCTCGTGGCGGTGCAGATGTCATCATTGATTGTGTCGGAATGGATGGTTTAGAGCCAACAAAAGAAAAAGCTAAAAATTTAGTTAGCTTACAAAGTGGAACGATCTCACCTATCCAAATGGCTGCTAAAGCGGTCAAAAAATTTGGTACAGTGCAAATCACTGGTGTTTATATGACACCTGCTTCTTCCTATCCACTTCAAGAATTCTTTATGCGCAATATTGACGTCAAACATGGGCAAGCACCAGTTGTCCATTTGATGCCAAAAATTTATGACATGATTGCAGAAGGACTGTTTGATCCAACTCAAATCATCACTCATTCGATGCCGTTAGAAGAAGCGGCTCGAGCATACGAGATTTTTGATAAAAAAGAAGATAAAAATATCAAAGTTGTCTTGAAACCGTAGAAATAAAAACTAGTTAGGTGATTTTATATGCCAAGAATCAAACGAAATACCCATGATGTCGAGATTGGCAAAGAAGAAGATATTGAGATCCGCGGACGGCGTTTTCGCTTGTATTTCCAAAATCGTTACACATTGATTTCTTTAGCGGTTGATTTACTCACAGGGATTTTTTATGTCTTAGGGAGTATTGCTTTACTCACGAAAATCCCTGATTATTACAGTAATTACTTGTATTTAGCAGGCGCCATCTTCTTGACCACTCGCCCCATCTTACGTATCGTGCGAAATGTCTTTATTTACGATGAAAAGAAACAACGAAGAGAACAAGCGAAAAAAGAGAAGCATGAGATTTGATTCAACATCTCATGCTTCTCTTTATGTTGTTGTAGTGATTTGATACAACCGGGCAGTTGTTCCACCTTCTTCCTTGACCATAGTTAAAAATGAACAATCATATCGTTCATAAAAAGAAGTGTGGTCTGTCATCAAATAAAGTTTTTTGAATCCTAATCGATGCATCTCTTCTCTGGTTTGTTCTAATATCCATTTTGCTAATCCCTGATTCCGATGCTCCGGTTCAACATATAAAGTACACAGATTAGGTGCTAAATCTGGGCGGTCGTGGAAGTCATTTTCGATGACACCTGCTCCTCCAACGATTGCACCTTTTTCATCGAGAATGACATACCATTGAGGAATACTTTCCTTCTCGATGATTCCAGTACGTATACTTTCCGCATAAACCTCAGCAGGAATGCCCCACTTTGAGGAAAACCAACTTGCGGTTTCTTCCAGTAATTCTGGGTGTTCATTTAATTTGATCCATTGATACATATTCAACTTTTAAACCTCCATTCATTATTCATGCGTCGTGTAAAACAGATGCCTAAGCATGTTTATCTATGTTTGAATTTTTGCTTCTTCTTCCGACCTAAGCTAGAATAGATGTCAAAGGAGTGAGCGAGATGATTGCACACAAAAGAGACGGACTCCATGTAGTTTAAGCAAATAAAAAAATTACATGGAGGAATCAAACATGACAAATATTTACGATGATCAACAATTTTTTGACCAATACAAAGAAATGCCTCGTAGCAAAAATGGCTTACAAGGTGCTGGAGAATGGCCCACGCTTGCAACTATCTTCCCCAACCTCCATGGACAAACAGTCCTTGATCTTGGATGTGGCTATGGGTGGCACTGTCGTTACGCTGCTTCGCAAGGGGCAAAAAAAACATTGGTGTCGACTTGTCTGAGAAGATGCTAGAAGAAGCTAGAGCTCGAACAAACGATACCACGATCAGTTATATGCAAGACGATATTTCAACGATCCGGTTTGCCAAAGACTCATTTGATTTCGTGTTCAGTTCTTTAGCTATCCATTATGTAGAAAATTGGGAACAACTCGTCCAGCATGTCCATCACTTTCTAAAACCAAATGGTCAATTTCTTTTTTCAGTTGAACACCCTATTTTTACAGCAGATGGTCGGCAAGACTGGATTTATACAGACAACGGTCAGATCATGCACTTTCCAGTTAATCATTATTTTGACGAAAGGGAGCGTGACACAAACTTCCTAGGATCTTCTGTAAAAAAATATCATCGAACGATTACAACTTATCTTGAGACATTATTGTCTAATGGCTTTCAAATCAACCATGTGCTTGAACCAATACCACCGTCACATATGTTAGATATGCCTGGTATGAAAGACGAATTAAGACGTCCGATGATGTTGATTATTTCTGTGACAAAAATGTAGCGGCGAATCATCGATCCAAACATTCTTAGTCCATCTGCACAAATTTTATTGAGCGTCTGGAAATAGGGTGTCCCTATTTCCAGACCTTTTTCATCGACTAGAAAATGATTTATGCCCTTCAAGCTTTCAATCACTTTCTATCACTGAGTTTTTGATTTCTTCTTGTTTCTTTTTAGCGAATTTAGCTAGTACCAATTCATAAGAAATCAAAATCATTTTCTCGATTTCCTCGTCTGACAATTCATCTTTGCCTAACATGATCGAATTCCAATGTTTCTTATTGGCATAGTAACCAGGTATAATGATCTCAGGGTACATCGTTCGTAATTCCTCGTTTTTTTCTGGGAAATGTTTTAACGTGATCAATGCTTTTTCATTCGCTTCTGGACTCATCATCCCAAACTGTTTACCATCTAAATCAAAATAAAGCGTTTTCCAATCTTCGCGAAAATATACCCTAGCTCCTGGAAGGGTGTTCCCATATACTTGGAATCGTTCGATCCTTTTTTGAATATCTGTTGTATTCATATGCTATCCTCCTATTCAAAAAAAATACTTACAAAAACTATACGTTGCTTTCTGAAAAATAGCAATGATAACAGTAATAACACAAAAAACGGAAAGCAATCACTTGCTCTCCGTTTTTTATTTTTACGCGTTCAATTCTTTTTTCATTTCTTGGATCGTTGCTACTTTAACGAATGGTAGATAGATCAGAATTGAAATCAGTAAGTTGACCGCAGATAACACTGCGCCTGAAAGACTGTTTGTTGCTAAAAATCCGCCGATCACTGGTGGTGTTACCCATGGTGGCATTACTGTCGCTGCTGGTACAAGTCCTGTTGATGTCGCAAAGTACGCAACAGTTACTAAAACCATTGGTGTTAAAATAAATGGAATAAACATCACTGGATTCAAAACGATTGGTAGACCAAACATTGTTGGTTCGTTGATATTGAATACTCCTGGTGCAATCGATAAGTTCGTTACGACCATATAAGGTTTGTTTCTACGTCCTACTAAATAGATCGCAATCAGTAATCCTAGTGTCGCACCTGTACCACCTAAATTGACAAAGCTGTCAAAAAAAGGTTTATTGACGATAAATGGTGCACTTTGACCGTTGGCAATCGCTTCGACGTTTGCTTGGATTGCTGGCGCATTGATGGTTTGCATCAATGGATCGACCATGTTTGCTCCATGTAATCCGAAGAACCAAAGGAACGGTGTAATAAATGCAAGCAATAATGCAGATGGGTAAGAGTTAGCAAGCCCCATAAATGGTTCTTGAACCACCGTGTAGAATGCGCCAACAATATCAGCAACACCGAATGCTGCAAAAATCGCAGCGATTAGTGCGAAAAATGAGATCGTGATCATTGCTGGTAATAATGACGCAAATGCTTTTGCTACTGCTGGTGGCACTCCGTCTGGCATTTTTATGATCAATTTTTCATTTCCACTTAAACGAACAAAAATCTCTGTTGAAATAATTCCGACAATAATTGCAATAAATAATCCGTTTGAACTCATACCTAAAGCGCCGCCTAGTGCGAAGAATGAACCTAATGAAATCACTCCAGCAGATACGCCATCTTTACGGTAACCGTTTGCTAAATGATAAGCTAATAAGAACGCAATCAAAACAGAAAGAATCGCAAACGTTCCGTTCCAAGCAGCCGCACCGAATCCTTTCCATGCTTCACCACCAAAAATCGAATTCATCAATTCTTGGAATCCAGGGATCGGTAAGTTATTGATCATTACAGCTAAAGCGCCTAAGATCATTAATGGCATACTGACCATAAAAGCGTCACGAATGGCCACTAAATGGCGTTGTGCACCGATTTTTGATGCGACTGGTATAAAGTGTTTCTCCATAAATGCTACAAAGCTATCCATATCTTTTCCTCTTTTCTCCTTTAAAAAACTTTTATTTAAGCATCTATACGACGGTATAGATCAATGATTTCTTTTGCTAAATCTGTAAACGCGATCGATGTCATCAAATGATCTTGACTATGAACGGTTAACAAAGTAACTTCCATGTGTTCCCCTTGTGCTTCTTGTGTTAATAACCCTGTTTGCGAATGATGCGCTTGAACCAATGATTCTTCTGCATCTTTGATTTTTGCATCTGCTAATTCAAAGTCACCTTTTTTCGCAGCAGCAATCGCTTCCATTGCATCGCTTTTTGCGTTGCCACCGAACATGATCAAACCCATGATCGCTTCTAAATTTTTTTGATCTTCCATTTTCTTTCCTCTTTTTCTTGTTTTTATTTATTGATCAATGATTCTGCTTGTTCCAATACTTTTGCCCCGTTCATCATGCCATAGTCTTGCATGTTGATAACATCTAACGGAATCCCTTTTGGTGCTAGTTTTTCAGCAAATTGACTTTGCATGAAACGTACTTGTGGCCCTAATAATAAAACGTCTACATTTTTTGATTCTAGTTGGCTATCAGCTTCTGATGCTGAAACTGCAAAGATGTCCGCTTCTACACCTTTTTCTTCTGCTGCTTTTTGCATTTTTGTCACTAATAAACTTGTACTCATTCCTGCAGAGCAGACAAGCATGATTGTTCTTTTCTCCATTTTGAACACTTCCTTTTCTTCTTCTTACATTTTTATATAATGCAAGTATCGTGCCAACTTTGAAATCGCTTTACCACTTTGATATAAAAGGGTTTTCATGTTGTTTTTTATCAAACACACTCTAATTTTTCTATCGCACACTATTTTTAGTGTGCAAAAAAAAGAATGGAACACCAGAAACTACCAAGTAAAAAGTAAGTCTGCTCCTCACTTGGTAGATTTCAATGATTGCTTGCTAGAATTAATCAACAAGTAGTTACTTCGTTGATTGATTTTTTGATTCAATCGCATCGATTCTTCTCATAAATTTCAATTCTTGTAACACTTCTATAGAAGTAACACGTTTTTTTGCCAAGACTTCAAATTTTTGTCGTTTGTAAGCCCATACGATTTTATCTAAAAAATCAGTATTTATAAACTGAAATTATTGAAAAAACCATTTTTTTAACTTTTGATCATCAACAGTTTGCTAACTATTGCATTGACCTTTTGCGTCTACATACTATTTGAACTAGAAAATGCGCGAATAAATGCCCATCAGACCATTCTCGAGTTTGTTGAACAGGTCAAAGAACCAAAAAATCGTTTGGAATAACTAACAGGACCATTCAAGTAAAAAAAGGGGATTGTTTTCTTGTATACCTGGGAAATGGTCAACTTCAAAAAAAGAAAGGGCCATATATCTTAATATGGCTGCTTTTATGTGTCGTTTTTACTTATTCACTTCATCGCTATCACTTTCGTCAAGTTACTAGAACATCAATTTAGCCAACGGCAATATTGTGATCGTAGACAAGTTTTCGGCACTCACACGTTATATCATCATCGCTATTCAGCGATCCTCTACGGATGAAATCATTAAAAGAATCATCGGAATCCCAGGAGATTCTATAAAAGTACATAACAATGAACTGACCTTGCATTTGGGAAACGAGCCACATTCTCCTACAGAGATTTTTTGGCTGAGTCCAGAAGTAGTTGCGCAAATGAACCATTCACAAAAAAAATAAGTGAGCTAACGCTAGAAACAGCCATAGTGTCAGAAAACAAAACAGGAACCGATAGCTACTCGTCCCCCGAATCTTTAATACAAACCGGAGAGGATAGACGTATTTTGTATGTTAAGGCTCTTTCTGCTGCGTCGGAAACGAATTTGAAACAAATAGAAAAGGAACAAAAAAGCAAGACGATAAAACCTTCACTTTAGAAGAACAAGAAGGTAAGCTATTGTACCAAGTAAAAATGAAGAAAAACAAGCTACGCCGTCTGTCTCTACATCACCTCTCAAACACAAGATATGATAGCATAAGCAAGAGGAGGTCGGAACAGAAGTATTCAGCCTCGATAAATAAGGCGCCAGCCACGAAAATTGTTCTACAAATTTTCGTGGCTGGCGCCTTATTTCCGAAGAGGTTACTTCTGTCCCTGCCGTTTATTCGGTTTTAGAATATGCATGAGGACTAATCCCCCAGACACGCTTGCTTTTGTTGTATCCACTTCAACGTGATTTTCTCACACGTTAATTTTCTGCCAAAATCGTTTCGATCGTTGCTAGTTCTTCTGGTGCAAAGACGAGATTATCTTTCATTTTGACACTTTCCTGCAACTGACTCAAACGGCTAGCACCGACTAAAACACTTGTCACTGATGGTTGTCGCACATTCCACGCCAATGCCATCTGAGCCAATGTTTGTCCTCTCGCTTCCGCCACTTCCTGTAACTGTGTAATTTTACGTAGTGTCGGTGCAATCTGTTCTTCTGAAAGAAAAGGGATTTCTTTTCGATGCGCACGTGATTCTTCAGGAATACCATGTAAGTAGCGATTCGTTAACAAGCCTTGTGCTAATGGACTAAACGTGATTGCACCTAGTCCATTTTCAGCAAGGACAGGTGCTAAGTCCGTCTCAAGCAATTCTCTTGAGAACAGATTGTAACGCATTTGATGGATCACGAAGGGCGCATCTTTTTTGCGTAAAATTTCCGCCATTTTCTGCGTGTCCGCCCCATTGTAGTTAGAGATACCGATATAAAGGGCCTTTCCTTGTCGAACTAATTGCATCAATGCCTCTGCGGTTTCTTCCAAAGGCGTTTCAGGATCTGGACGATGATGATAGAAAATATCCACATAGTCCAAACCCATACGTTTCAAACTCTGGTCACAACTGGCAATGATCGACTTACGAGACCCCCCATTGCCGTAAGGCCCATCCCACATATAATAGCCTGCTTTACTAGAGATAATCAGTTCATCTCGATAGGGTTTGAGATCCTCTTTAAAAAGTCGTCCAAAGTTTGTTTCAGCTGCTCCAGCAGGTCCACCATAATTATTGGCTAGATCAAAATGGGTGATGCCTAAATCAAAAGCCCCCTTTAAAATTTCCCGCTGATTACTGATGGGATCATATTCCCCAAAATTTTGCCATAATCCTAAGGAAAGTAAAGGCAGTTTTAATCCAGATTGACCGCTTTTACGATACTCCATGTTTTCATAACGCGTTTTATCAGCTACATACATTTCATTCACTCCTTATTTTATGATTATCACAGAAGTCTTCCACTCCAAAAAAATAAAGAGTTACTTCTGGAATGCCGTTTTTCATTTTCAAGGATAGCAGATGACTACTGACCAAGATTTTTTAGCCATCTCTATTTCAAGTCCCCATAGATTACTTTCAAATTTATATCTCTTCAATAGAAAACGCTACCAAAATTATGTTGCTTGTTTTAGTTCTTCGCTTTTTTTCCCCAATTGGTAGTCATTTTTTGCAAAAATGCTAATTGACGACGAGTTTGTTTTATTTTTTTGTAACGTTTTGGTTGCTTCCGATAAAATTGCTGATGGTAATTTTCTGCCGGCCAAAAAGCTGTCGCTGGTAAAATAGCCGTAACTATCGGTTTTCTGTAGCGACCTGATGCGCTTAATGCTCGTTTCGACGCTTCAGCAGTTTTTTGTTGCTCTTCATTTTGAACAAAAATGATTGGACGATATTGTTCTCCGCGGTCTTGGAATTGTCCAAATTCATCCGTCGGGTCCGTTACTTGCCAGTAAATCTCGACTAGCTCTTGATAACTGATCAATCGCTTATCAAATATGATCTCCACTGCTTCCACATGACCGGTATAGCCGCCACTGACTTGGTCATAATTAGGGGAATCAAACTGCCCGCCTGTGTATCCAGACATCACAGAAATAATTCCTGCTTTTTTCTCAAAAGGCTCTACCATACACCAAAAACAACCGCCAGCAAACACTGCTCGTTCTTGAACTGTCGGATCTGTCAGTTCGTGTTTAGAAAAATCATACCGCGCTTCCCCTAACGGATCGCCGACCATTTGCAAATAGAAATCCATGACATCTGGAGTTAGATTTTGTCGTAAAGCCAATGGTCGCAAAGAAACTTCCAACTTTTCAAGTACCTCTTTTAGAGAAACAGAAGTTGCTAACTCTTCTTTCGCTGTCATTAGTTGTTGTCGCTCCCAGTCTCGCGTGTTTGGGTTTAAAATCAAATTGTAGAGAGTGGTGATTTCTTCCTCTTTCTTCATCGGGTCTCCCCCTCCCAAAGTGTCCACTGCCGATCCAAGGAAACAGGAAAAAGCTGAGATTGCTTTTCCCCTATTTTCTTTGAATCATTTAACATCCCTTAATAATACACTTCATCTAGAAAAAGCGCATGTGCGGGAACTGTCTCGCCTGCTTGCTGTCTGACTTTCGTTTCAAAAATCGTATCGATCAAAGATAAATCAGCTTTACCTGAACCAATATCTAAAATCGTTCCCATTAAGATCCGTACCATTTTATACAAAAAACCATCCCCTACAAATGTAAAATGAAGCATATTACCTTCTTGTTGGACCGATAATTTTTCAATTGTACGTACTGTTGATTTTTTTGTTTTTTTCAATGCTGAAAATCCAATAAAATCATGTTTTCCTTCTAGTTTCCGACAAGCTTCTTCCATTTTCTCCAAATCAAGTGCCTTCGGATAATCAAAACTATGGTTTCTTTCAAACACTGTTGGAATTGGAGCATTCCAAACGTAGTAACTATATTTTTTCCCTTTTGCATTATATCTAGCATGAAAACGTTCAGGTACTTCTTCCACTTTTTTTACCACAATATCTCTTGGCAAATAACGATTAAGAAAATCCAGCATCTCCATTCGACTCATTGTACTAGCTGTTTTGAAATTAGCTACTTGACCTCTGGCGTGTGTTCCAGCGTCTGTTCGGCCAGAACCGATAATCTCAATCGTTTCCCCGGTCATTTGCGAAATGATCGCTTCGATTTTTCCTTGGATCGTTTTTTCATCATTACCAAGTCGCTGCCAACCAGAATATCTTTTTCCATCATATTCGATCGTTAATTTTATATTTCTCATGTATTCTCCTTCTATTGGATCAAATGATCCATTGTTTTCATTTAGTGTCAGTATAGCAGATAACACCATCTTCTTCTCAAAAAAAAAACGCAATCCAGAGATTTCTCTGTTTTGCGTTTTTTTCTTTTATAATTTTGATCAACCTAAGAATTTGAAGACTTCTTCCCGGTCGTAAAGTTTCAAGACTTTTTCAAATACCAATTGCGTAAATAAAGCAGCCGCGACTGGTACGACGAACCAACAAATCAACACCATCACGATATTTAGTCCAGCATCTAATGAAGCAAGAGGGCCAACTAAACCTACGATCCCAAAGCCCGCAGAAGCTGGTGTTCCTGATACAGAGAAAAGTGCGACAGGTATCGCTGTGATAACCGCACTTACTAAACATGGAAGCAAGATGATCGGTTTACGGAATAAGTTCGGCATCATCATCTTCATCGCACCTAACGCAATCGCGATCGTGACACCTGATTTATTGACACGCCAAGAATTGACGATCAACACAAATGTTGTGGCTGCAACACCCATAGCAGCAGCTCCTGCAGAAACTCCATCCAATTGGATCGCTAAACCAATCGCAACTGTTGAAATCGGTGAAATGATCAAAAAGGCAAATGAACAACCGATCAAAATAGACATCAAAATAGGTTGCAATGTCGTAAAGTTATTGATACCTTCACCAATTGCAGAGGTGATCGCTGTCACATAAGGGAATAAATAAAACCCAATAAGACCTGCGCCCACACCGACTACGATTGGTGTCAATACGATTGCGACTGAGCCAAAGCGGTCACCGATCAATAGGATCAGACCAACAGCAATCGCTGCAGTGATCATCGTATTGATGATATCTCCTGTACCTGCCCCTACATATACTCCTGCTTCACCAAGGTCTGGCATAAAGCGGACAACACCAGAGCCGACAAATGCAGCACCAGCTACTACCATCATTTGCATCGGATTAAACCCAAATTGTAACCCGATTAAACCACCAATGATCAACGGTGTCGCTAATTGGAAGATCACAGCTAGTTGTGCGATCGTCACAGCAACAGGATATTCACTGAAATACTTTAAAATAGCTCCTAAAACAGCATTTGGAATCAGTCCTACGATGATCCCTGTTGCTGTTCCAGCTAATACTTTGTTCAAAAAAATTCTTGGCGTTAATTTATTCGTCGTATCCATTTATTTGTTCCTCCTATTTCGCCTCTAAAATCTGTTCTTTTGCATGCACGAGCGCTGTCAAAAAGTCACAGTAAGGCGTAGCGATCCCGTATTTCTTTCCTTTACGTGAAATCGCACCGTTGATATAGTCGATTTCTGTCAAACGGTTGTTTTTGATCAAATCTTGATGCATTGATGGGAAGTGCATACCGATCGTTTCAGGATCAAAGCAAGTTTCACAGTGGGCGACTGCTTCTTCCACATCTAAATCAATATTTTCGGCTTTTGCTACTTGACCAAATTCATTTACGATAGCAACAACCATATCATGAGCTGTAGAAGTACGACCAAGTCCTGCCATATTCACGTCTAAAATCGTACATAAGCCGTTCATCGTGCCATTGACACAAGCTTTACGATAGATCGAGTAATGGATATTACTTGAATACTTCGCATTCAAACCAGAGTCAGCTAAAGTTTCTGCCAATTCTTTCGCAGCTTCTTCTTGACCGTCTCCTAAGTTTTGTAGTTCTACTGAACCACTACCGAATAATTTCACACGTCCAGGACCTTCTAAGCCTGCCGTCCACATTGTATTACCAATAAAAATATTTTTCATTGGTACAAATTTTTCAATAATATCTTCATGGCCGATTCCATTCAATAAACAAAGAACTTTTGTCTCATCTTTGATCATTGGACGGATATCTTCCAACATTTTTTCTAGTTGCATTGCTTTCGTGAATAAGACGATCAAATCAACTTTTTCTACGTCATTGATCTCTGATTGAAGAACGACTGGGATATCGACAACGATGTCCTCACCGTTAAAGTTAGCTTTCAATCCGTTTTCTTTGATCGCTTCTACATGGTCTTTCCAACCATCGATCAATGTCACGTCATTTCCACCTTTTTGCAACATGAGTCCAAACCGACTCCCCATTGCACCTGCACCAGCAATTGCTATCTTCATTTCTTTGTTCTCCCCCTTTAATTTGGTTATACGACGAATAAGCAAATAATTCCTCTCACGATCATTCAATCATTCACAATGTCCACTAGTTATGACTGATCATTCGCTTGAAAAACTATTTTACTTGACTCATTTTCCCATTTCCTTTGATTTATTTCAAATAGCCTGATTGATTACTCACAAACGTAAGCGTTATCTATCCATTTTAAGCCCTAGTAGATGGGTTGTCGTACGACACTAAGGAGTATTATACACTAAAAACAACCCGTTTTTTTAATATAACCTCGATTATTTTTGTTAATTTTCAAATCAACTACGTTATATAACTAATCAGATACAATTGTGAACTACCACACGATCCGATCCAAAAAACAGGTTATCTGGTACTTTATAAACATATATTTCGCTAAAAAATCCTATTCCTCCTATTTGTTTTAAAAAAAAGCAGCTACCAGAAAGGATCACTGGCTTGCTGCTATTCATTACGCAATCTTGTCTATTTTTTTCAATCAGGGTGCCGCATCAATCGATTGATATGCACACCTAGATAGGTAACTTCCTCTTTCGTGATTTCCTGTTGGATCATTTTCTGGATATACTGCCTTACTTTGTCTGCATTTTCCATCGCCAATGGATACAAGGTACACATTTGCTGATATAGCCCATCATCTTGTCCATCCAGCATTTTATTCGCAAACAACCGTTCAACGAAAAAACGAACATGAGTAATAAAACGACTATAATGGATCGAGTCTGGAGCAATGTCGATTCGAATCGAATATTTTACTAAGTTGACGATGCCACCAATCATTTTCGCTTGCTTCATACTATCGGTTCCCTGACTTTCTTGAGACAATGAATTAATGACATGAAAGGCGATATTTGCCGCTTCTTCAATGGGTAACTCGACATCGGATTTTTCATTGAAGATCATTAGCGCTTGCTCCGCTGCTTGATATTCTTCCGGATAGTAATTCTTGATCTCCCAATATAACCGATTGGTGATGATGATTCCTTTGGCCATACGTTCAACTGAAAAATGTAAATGATCAGGTAATGTTAAATAAATACTAGAGTTTAACCGTTTCCCTAGTCGTTTCTCCATACTGGAGACCATTGCTTTCGTTAATTCAAAATAGGTCAAAGGAACCTCTTTGATCAAATCCAATAATTGCATGGCTTTGCCTTCATCATAGGGCAGATAGATCTCATCAATCGAATCATCCGAGATGATCTCACCGGGCTTTTTGCCAAAACCGATCCCTTTTCCTAAAGCAATCATTTTTTGCTGATTGCTGTCGATCAATACCACACTGGAGTTAAGCACCTTTAGTATTTTCCTCATGATATCCTCCTTCGCTCATGGTTACTCCTTGAGCGCATCGAACAGTTCCTTCACTCGATGGATCGACCGTTCGTTCCAATAACTTCTTTATACCAGTAAAATGAATCTTTACGCAAGCGATCATAACTTCCATTTCCTTCATCATCTGCATCTACATAAATGAATCCGTAACGTTTTGACATTTGAGAGGTTCCGGCACTGACTAAATCAATAGGTCCCCAACTTGTATACCCAATCAAATCAACCCCTTCATCGATGGCTGCTTTCATTGCTTTGAAATGTGCAGTAAAATAGGCGATTCGATAGGGATCATGGATTTCATCGTCAATCACTTCATCAAAAGCCCCCATGCCATTTTCAACGATCATCAAGGGTACTTGATAACGGTCATATAATTCTAGTAAAGAAATTTTCAAGCCTAAAGGATCAATTTGCCAGCCCCAATCTGTCGCTTCTAAATAAGGATTTTTAACACCCAAAACGGTATTCCCCGGTGTCCGCTCTGCCTTTGGATCTGCGGATTCACACATAGACATATAATAACTAAACGATAGGAAGTCTGCCGTATGTTCTTTCAATAATTCTTTATCACCAGGTAACATGTCGATCGTGATATGACGGTTGGCTAAGTCTTTCAAAACGAGTGGCGGATACATACCTTTGACTTGAACATCCGCATAAAAATGATTGTTCATATTCTTTTTCAATGTTCGTTCCACATCTTCTGGTCGACTCGTCAACGGATAGGTCATCAATTTGGTCAACATACAACCAACTTGGCTACCAGGGATCTTTTCATGGCAATGTTTCGTTGCTAAAGCCCCTGCCACAAATTGATGATGTAACGCTTGATAGATAGCCGCTTCGATTTTGTCTGGTTCGATCGTATCAGTCAAAATCCCGGCAGTCGTAAATGGATGTCTAAAAATACTATCCACTTCATTGAACGTCAACCAGTAATGAACGTACTCCCCAAATTCGTCAAAACAAGTATCTACAAATCGAACAAAGTCATCCACCACACTTCGTTGAATCCAACCGTTGCCTTTCATCGCTAATGCTAATGGCATCTCATAATGAGACAAGGTCACAATCGGTTCGATTCCTAAGCGCTTCATTTCTTTAAAAACTTCTTTGTAAAATGAGACACCTTCAGGATTAGCTGTCTTTTCATCCCCGTTTGGAAAGAGTCGGGACCACGCAATCGACAAACGTAATGTAGTAAACCCCATTTCTGCAAATAAAGCTAAATCCTCTTTGTAACGATGATAGAAATCGACCCCTCGTCGTTTAGGGAACCACTTGTCTGTAAGGTCGGCTATTGCTTCTTCTACTTTTTCGATTGTCACCCCTACATGGGCTGCGTAATCTTTGTTGTCTACATTAGGTTTATAAGTTGCAACATCTGCCACAGATAGCCCTTTTCCACCAATATCCCATGCTCCTTCTACTTGGTTTGCTGCAATTGCACCTCCCCATAGAAATCCTTCGGGAAAACCTGTTTGTGTCATATCCATTTTTCTATTCCTCACTTTCATTTCTTCATTTTACTAAAGCAGAAATCATCAATAACTCAGTTTCGGGTGTCACTGATTGATTTTCTACTTGATGATCGATGTGATACTCCTTCTGATTGGTCACGACCACCACAACGACTGGATCAAATCCTGCTTGTTTGATTTTTTCAATATCAAACGCAAGCAAACGCTCGCCTGGTTGTACCATCTGACCTTCTTTAACAAAAGCCTGGAAGCCTTCACCTTGTAACTTGACTGTATCGATTCCTACATGAATCAGTAATTCTACTCCGCTCACCGTTCGTAAGCCGATGGCATGACCTGTCTCAAATAGCATGGTCACTTGTGCTTCTTCAGGAGAAAAAACAATACCTTCTTCTGGAATGACTCCGACACCTTCGCCAACCATCCCACTAGAAAAGACATCATCTGGGACTGTTTCAAGAGGAATCACTTGACCTTTGACTGGGCTCACGATACCCCAAGTTCCTCCCCTACGACTCTCGTTCTCTTCTTGTGAAGTTGCTTCTTCTTGATCTTTAAAAAATACCAAGCCACCTACAAACGACACGACAAAAGAAAGAGCTGTACAGACAAATGCCCAGACAAGGTTCATCGGTTGATCTGCACTAGCAAACATCGTGATACTCGCAATCCCTGGTCCAACCAATGCGAAGGCTTCTAAAGCCATGATCCCGGCAAATATCCCGCCGATGAAACTAGAAACCATCACGATACTCAATACCCGTTTGTGTAAGATCGTGACCCCATATAATGCGGGTTCAGTGATACCAAATAAAGCTGAGATTCCTGCAGAAATCGCTGTTTGTCGCAATTTTGTATTTTTTGTCTTTAAACTTACGGCAAAACATGCACCAGATTCAGCGATATTATGTGCCAAAGAAGCCGGTAAATAGAGCATCTCTTTTCCTAACTCTCCCATTGAAGAAACAGCATAAGGAATCATCGCTTTGTGCATGCCAGTAACGACCATCAATGGTAGAACTGCGGCAAGTAAGCCTGTCGCTAACCAGCCTAATCGTTGATATAACTCGACGATCAAATATGAGAATGCGCTACCAACGTTATAGCCTAACGGTCCTAAAATCAGCAGTGCAACTGGGACAGTCACTAATAAAGCAACCATCGGAACAAAGAAAATACGAATCGGCTTCGGAGAAATTTTCGTGACATATTTTTCGACGATACTGTAAAACAACACCGTTAAGATTGCTGGGAAGACTTGAGAAGCATACGCAATATTTTCAATTGAGAACCCTAGAAAGGAGGTTCCGTCTGCTAGAAGGGTTGCCATTTCTGGTAAAAGCAAAGCACTCACTGCTGAAACAGCTACGATTTCATTGACTTTTAGCTTTCTTGCCGTCGTCATCGCAACTAAAATCGGTAAGAAGTAAAGAGGCGCTCCTCCGATCAAATTCAATAGCAGGTAAGTAGATGAGTTTGCATCCATCACACCCAATAAAGATAAGAGCAGTAAAAGTGATTTTAAGACACCGCCACCTGCAATCGCAGGGACCAACGGTTGAAAGACTGAAATGATAAAATCAAGTAAAATTGTTCCAATAGGTTTCTTTTCTTTGTTTATGTTCTGATCTGCCGAAATTTCTCCGATCAGTTTGGCTAATTCGTCATAAACTTCCACTACTTCATTCCCAATGATTACTTGGAATTGAGCATTGCTCCGAACACCAATGACCCCATCTAAGCGTTCTAACTCTTCACGATTTGTTTGTTTGACATCTTTCAACGTAAAACGAAGTCTAGTTGAACAATGTTCCAAATGAATGATATTTTCTTTTCCGCCAACGAATTGTAAAATATGCTTTGCTAAAGTTTGATGATCCATTTTTTCCACTCCTTCTTTCGTTTTTCTTTTTCGCTGCGCAGACAAAAAAGAAAAAAGCAGGCAAGACCATAAGAAATAACAACAAAGGATTCTTTGTGTGTCTTTCTTTAGGTCCTGCCTGCTTTACCAGTCACATGCCTGTTTTATTTACATTTACTATAACAAGTATTTTTTAAAATTGCAACCCCTTTCTTTTTATTCATTTAGCCACGGCTAAAAATCTCATAATCGATTTCATCGACTGATTTCGCCACGAGGATTGCTGAATACACATCAGAATTGACATTCAAAATCGTACGCAACATCCCTACCAACCATTCAACACCGCCAAAAATGGCAATACTTTCAATAGGTAACCCCATTTGCGGCACGATGATGGCTAAAGAAACGAGCCCCGCACCAGGAACTACCGCATTGGCTAAAGAAATAAAAGTGGCTAAAATCGCAAGATAGACCATGGTCGTCCATCGAAACTCTACTTGGTACATCTGGGCGATCGTGATCACCGTCAGTGCCATGTGCATTGCTGAGCCATTACTGTTCAATGACATTCCTAATGGTAAGACTAAGTGACTGATTCGCTTACTCAACCCTAATTTATGTTGTGTTTCTTCTAATTCGATTGGTAAAGTGATGGCTGAAGAAGTCGTTGCAAGTGCCATGATCGACATATTCTTCATATTCATGATCAATTTTAACGGATGTAATCGGCCGTATATACTGACAACAACTAACCATCCCAGTAAGAACAATACTGTAGCTAAGCTATACACCAGTAGATATTTTACCATTGGCAGAATGACTTGTGCGCCTAATTGGCTGATACTGCTACTCACCAAGGCAAATATCCCAATAGGGGCAAAATGCATCACATATTTGATGACTTGGATAATCACTTCGTTAAAATCAATGATTAGTTGAAACAACTTCGATTGGGGCTGTTTTTGTCCATATTGATTCAAGGCTAGGCCAAAAAAAATCGCGAAAACAATGATTTGGATAATCGAACCTTGCGTAAGGGATTCAAAAATATTTTTAGGCACAAACTGGAGAAACGTTTCTTGAATCGACAGCTCTTGCGCCTCGATCGTAGGACTTAATCGCTCTATATGTTCCATGCCAGATCCAGGCGTAAACAAAACAGCCAATAACACACCCCATAAAGCTGCCAATAAGGAGGAAATCCCAAAGATGAGCAAGGTGCGTGTCCCAATACTTGCTAATTCCTTCAAATCAATACTACCTAAAGCTTGAATGATCTGACCAAGAATCAATAATGGGATCGCCATCTGCATCAGTCGTAAAAATACTTCGCCAATCGGTTTTAACACAGACGCACTCATTGGCCAGAACATCCCTACCAAAATACCTAAAGCCAATGCAAGGCTAATTTGAATGATCATGGCATTTTTTTTCATCACTCGTTACCTCGTTTGTTGGATCACTGTTCCCGCACCTTCAGTCAAATGGTTCAATTTTTCAATGGAAGTAATGACTGCTTGACGTTTTGGATCACTTGCAACAAAACGGACCGCTGCCTCTACTTTTGGCAACATACTTCCAGCTGCAAAATGACCACCAGCTACGTATTCTTTTGCTTCTTCGGGAGTCATCGTCTCTAAGGCTTGTTCTTCTGGTTTTCCATAGTTGATATAGATATGCTCGACACCAGTTAAAATGATCAAACGATCGGCACCCACAGCGTCTGCCAATACGGCTGCTGAGAAATCTTTATCATTGACCGCTTCCACGCCTTGATAAAGCCCAGATGATTCAATTACTGGGATACCACCTCCACCTGCACAAATCGTGACAACATTAGCTGCTACTAACGCTTGAAGTGCTTCTTTTTCCACAATTTCTTTTGGTTGAGGAGATGCAACGACTTTACGATAACCACGTCCTGCATCTTCCACGTATGTTCCTTCATTTTTTTGTACCGATTTTTTTGCCTCCTCTTCTGTATAAAATGGTCCAATCGGTTTCGTTGGCTTCTGAAACGATGGATCATTCGGATCAACTAACACTTGTGTCACGATGGAAACGACCGGTTGGGTGATCCCATGTTGCGTAAACGCATTGGTTAACGCTTGTTGTAACCAATAGCCAATACTTCCTTGTGTCATTGCGACACATGTATCCAAGCTCATTGGAGGATTTTTTGCGCTTATTCCTGCTTGTTGCTGCAATAATAAATTGCCAACCTGCGGACCATTGCCATGACAAAGAATGACTTGTTCTCCTTGTTCAACAAAAGCTGCGATAGCTTCAGCCGCCTGTTCGACTATGGCTTTTTGTCCTTTATCGGTTGGATCAGTTTCTAAAATAGCATTCCCACCTAAAGCAATCACATTTAATCCCATGTCTTTCCTACACCTCTTTCTATTACTTCAGCGTTTGTGTACGATCCTCTTTTGCCAATAGGGCAAAGAGAATCAACCCGATGATCAACAAGACACAAGAGAGGTAAAAACCAACTTGCATCGAACCTGAAGTATCTGCTAAATAACCAGTAACGTAAGGAGCTAAAATCGATCCTGACATCCCGATAAAATTATACGCACTTAACGTCGTTCCTAAGGCTGCTCTTGGTGCATGTTTCGTGACAAACGTCACCATGATCGGGTCAAGTGCTAATTTCCCAGTCAATCCATAAAGAATCAGCACTGTGATCAATAAGGTACGATTGGTAACAAAAGCGATAGCAAAAACCGAAACGATTGCTAATGGAACCAAAACAAAGACTAGTTTCTTCGTCGCTCCTGTCTTATCATTGATCCGTGCAAAGAGTAAGGCGCCTGGTATCGATGCCCAAGGGACTAAAGAAGAAATAAAGCCAACACTCGCTCCAGTAAATCCACGTTCTGCAATCAAAAACTGCGGCAACCAAGTAAGAATCACAAAATTAGCATAAATGCTGGTAAAACATAAAATAAAGGCTGCTACTAAGTTACGATTTGTAAAAATCTGCTTCAAAGAAATTTTTTCTTTTGGACCTTCTTCCACTTCTGCTTCTTCACCCGGACGGATCACTTTTTCTTTCAACAATACATAAAACAAAATGCCGACAATCAATGTAGGAATCGCCATCAGATAAAATGGCTTGCTCCAATCATCCCCGTTTTCTAAGACCAATTTACTTGATAGAAGATAACCGCCTGATGTTCCAAAAGCCATACCACTATTAATGATGGCATTTCCAATCGTCCGTTTACTCTTTGGAATCGCTTCTGTCGACAAGGCAAACTGTGGACCGTAGTAAGCACCTTGCCCGATCCCAGCGATGGCACGAATCACTAAGAATAAAATAAACGTCGTGGCTAATCCGGTGAAGTATGTCGCTACTGCCAAAAGTAAAAATCCCACTGTGATGACTAACTTTCGTCCAATTTTGTCTCCGACGATCCCAAAAGGAATCTGAGCGATGGCATATGTCAGAAAAAAGATACTATTTGCTAAGCCTAATTGCGTATTGCTTAAACCGAATTCTTCCCCGACCACTCCCATGATCGGGTTAAAAATCGTTCGTGTGGCATACATCAAGATCCAACCAATAAAAAAGATTGCTACTACTTTGATCCAGTAAGTATCACTGACTCTTACTGCTTGTTTTTGTTTACTCGCTTCCATGTTTCACCCTCACTTTCTTCTCCTTCGATTGCTTGTAGCGCCAACCAAATACCAAAAGCTAGATCCTTTCCCGAAGAATGACCAATTCTCATGATTTTCTCTAACTGTTCTTCTATTTTCTCCTCTTGGTTTTGTGCTAAGTCTGAAAATAATTGATACACTAGTGAATTGGCGTACCCCTTTGTCGCACAAGTTAGATATGCTTGGCTGATTGCAGTCGTTGCCGTTTGGGCTTCTCCCAGAGCAACCGCTAGCGCGATTCCTCTGGGATCTGAAACAGTCCCTAAAACAAGCTGATAACCCATCAATAGGTCATCACCACTAGGCGTCAACCCTTTGCCTCTGCCTAAAAGATAACCAACGACTTCTTGCCATTCAGTTGTCGTCCACTCTCTGTTTGGTTGTGCCATTCGAGCAAACAGCGTGGATGCACGTTTATCTACCGGTAACCCGATTTTTGTCTGCCAGTTTTTTTCAGCCAAAAATGGTTTCAATAAAAGTAGTTGTTTTTTCGATAGCCCTAACGTGAAGACGTTGAGAGGAACCAGCCGACACGGTTTTAATGTCACTTGTCTGACACTTGAAATACTGTAAATCGTCAATACATCATCACTTATTTTTACACGATTTCCTGTTTGAAGAGCCGAAGCAAGTGTGTTAAATCGATCTTCAGGAAGATTGATACCAAAACTAGATAGATAGTCATGAAAACAGGCGATATTGATCAATTGTTGCTTGATTTCAACATTAAAGGAATGCTCAAATACGCTGTGGATCACACCTATTTTTCCAAATTGCAAAAGTGGAGATAGATACTCGCTCATTTGAATTTCTTGATTACTCAACGTTGATCCCTAGCTCCTTAGCATAGGCCTCTAAGGCTTGTTCAAAGCAAGCGAGTGGTGCCCGAACTGTACCTGCGCCAATTTGCCCCACTCCAGCATTTTTGTGCGCGATCCCAGTATTTATAACAGGAGTGATTGCTGTTTCCACCACTTTGCGAATATCGATTCCTAAGCAAGTTCCTTGAAAATCCCAAGTTGGTATCGAAAACGTTGGGTTATGCCCTTCGCAGATTTTCGCCATTTCATTTGAGGTTGCTAACGCATCTTCAAAACCACCTGCACCAACAAAACGGGTCACACCTGGTGCTGCGACCATGGCCATTCCACCTACACCGACAGTTTCAGTGATAGCACTATCGCCAATATCGGGATTACCATCTTCTTCATTGAATCCTGTAAAGTACAAGCCCTTTGGTGTATTTACAGGCGCTAGATGCCATGTATCGCCTGTTTCTGCGATTCGGACACCAAAATCGACACCATTACGTGTCATCGTTGTCACGATTGTTCCTTTAGTCCCTTGGCGCGCACCATCGACGATTGCTTTTCCCGTAGCCATCATGATATTCAAGAAAAATTGATCCGTATCTGCTAAGAACTTGATTACATCATATTTTTGTTCTTCAGGAATCTCCGTTTGAATGATCAATGGAGCGATTTCTTTCAGGAAATTCAAAGAAGCAGCAATATTTCTTTGATGGAATTCATCCCCCATCGTAATCGACCGGGCGATCAAAACATTTAGATTCAATCCTTCCTCGGTGAATGCCAATGCTTGATGGATTGTTGGTCCTAGTACTTCTTTGATCCAATCTAAGCGATCAACGACTTCTTGGGAATACGCACCAAAACGTAATACCTTACCGATACCTTCATTCAAGATACAGAAGGCTTGATTGCCTTCTTTCCGGTTTTCAACAATGAAGACCGGCATATCACCAGAAGTGATCCCTCCCATCGGTCCTACTGCTTGTACATGATGACAAGGAATGAATCGCACTTTATTTGCTTCAAAAAGTGCTAATGCTTCTTCTTCGTTTTCTGCCCAACGTTCGAATAACGCTGCACCTAGACACGCGCCTCGCATCGGTCCGGTCATCGCCTCCCAAGTGATTGGCGGGCCTGCATGCAATAGTGTTTTTTGCTTTGGATCATTTAATTCAGGAATCACCGTTTTTGCAGGGACCACATCGACCAGAAACGGCTGTGCGTTCTTGATTTTTTCTGTCACTTTCTGATTTTCTTCATCAATTTGCTCCTGATGCTCTTCCAACGCATCTAAAATTTTGATCATTTTCTTGTTACCGCTCGCGCGAGGCCGCCAATCCAACTGGACTGTTTGTCCACCATAGGTGACAATCGATTTGTTGAAGCTTTTCAAACCGACATTCACTACACGCGGTTTCGTCGTCAACAACTCCATGACTTGCTCACTCGGTTGTGGTACAGAAACTGTTTTTCCATCATATGCTAAGACTTCTTTATCTGCTTCAGACAATCTGATGCCTTTTAACAACAACGCCAGTTGAACCGCTTTAGCATTACTCTCTGCGACAAAAACACCTGCTTCTTTCAAACGTTCCACTGATTTTTGGTAGTCTTGTGGATCATTCTTCGTCCCACACACTGTCGCCACGAAATAAAGTTCACGTCCTGCTTTTTCCGCTTCTGACTGCACAGATTGGATCGTTGGTAACAATGCACCCACCATGTCTTCATGGGCACCATATCCTAAAACAATATCAAATAAGATGACGCCAGTTTCTTCTTCCTTGGCGTACTCTTCTATTTTATGGATCCGGACTTCCGGATCGATCATTGGATGTGGTTTACCTTGTGTATAACGATCATCTCCTAAATCAATCACTTCATACCCTTGAGATTTCAAGATATACCCATCTTCTTTGACCAGACCACCTAAATCTAATGCTTCTGAAATCAGCATGCCTGCTTCAGCTGCGAGCGTTCCTCCAGAATATAGCCCTTTGACGACTTTTTCTTTAGCAAGCGTCAAGACACCCGGCTGTTCTAGTGCTTCAAAGTAATTTTTTTTCACTGTTGCTTCGTTTGCTAAATCCACAGCGATACGGGCAGTTTCCTCTAACGTGTGTGCCAGATAGACTTTTCCTTCGTGATTCGTTGGTTTTTCTCCTAAAAATATAGCGACGACTGGTTTTGAAATACTCTGCAATAATTGCACTACCTCGTCACGTACCTCTTTTGCAGGTGGCTTAGAAATCACACAGATCACATCTGTTGGTTCATGGTTTTCAAGTGCCACGATTGCATCTTTGACCGTTATTGCTCCCACCATGTCGCTCAAGTCACGACCACCGGTACCAATGGCATGAACCACACCTCCACCTAGACGATCAATGATTGTCGTCACTTCTTGGATACCCGTACCAGATGCACCAACTACGCCAATATTTCCAGGTGCGACAACATTCGTAAAAGCAATTGGGATACTCGATAAAATACCTGTCCCACAATCTGGCCCCATCATCAGTAATCCTTTTTCATGCGCTAGTTTTTTCAGACGGACTTCATCTTCGATCGCAATATTATCCGTAAATGAAAAAACATGCAGATTATTCTTCAACGCACGTGCCATTTCTGCTGCGCCGTATTCCCCCGGAATACTAAACAAGGCGACATTTGCATCTGGTAATTGTTTCAATGCTTCTTTCCACGTGGTCACTGATTTATTCGGTTGTGCTGTCTCTTTTGCTGATAGATCCGCTAAAAAATCATCAATCATTGGCAGTACCTTTTCCATGATTGATTCATCCTCACTCTCTACCACGATCATTAAATCGTTCGCAGACGCAGTTTGTGCCTTTTCTGTTAAAAGTGACGTGTTATTCAAAATATCTTTATTAGCATCCGTTCCCATCATGATCTGGCTCATGTTGACTTCCTCAAGCGAATTGATTTGATTAGTCAATAGCATCAAGTTGATGGAATCTTGATAATTATTTGGTAAAACAACCGTTTCTAACATAATGCCCCTCCTTATTCATTCTTACACTGTCATTGTAGAAGATTAAGAAAGTGTTTTCATCGGACGTATTTCTAAAAGAATGCTATACTTTTTATCCATAAAAGGAAAAAAGGAGAATATGATGAAATTAAGGGAGTTATTATTGCTAGGTGAACTAAAAAAAGGGAAGATTCTAACGAATGAGATTGGTTTAGATAATGAAGTCGAAACTGCAATGGTCTTAGAAGCCATTGATATCGAAAATTGGAGCAAACAAAATCAGCTGATCCTGACCTCGTTTTATGCATTGAACGACTTGTCAGAAAAAGAACTGGAAGATTTTTTCATCAAGATGTGTCAAATCGGGATCAGCGGTCTTGTGTTAAAAACCGATCGTTTTATCAAGGTGATCCCCGAATGGTTTATTGAGTTATGCTTCAAATATGAAATCCCATTGATCAAAATCAGTCAAGAGATCAGCTATGAAAAAATTCTATTAACGATTTATGAGCCGTTACTCAATGCACATGCCCATACTTTACGAACCTACTATGAAGCACGCCAAAGATTCAACCGTCTAGAAAAACAGTTTTCTTCTTTAGAAACGATCATGCAAGAGTTTTATCAAATCATCGAACTTCCTTTTTCCTTAAAATTGCTTGATAAAGAAATCGAAATTTGCGAAGGGATGATTCCAACCGATGCCATCGTACTCTCACGTGAATCGCTGCCACAAACAGATTTCATGAAAAACGATTATTCTTTACTGACACTTTATGCTCAAACAGACTCGAAAAAACGCTATGCATTAGAGATTGCGATTTTCAATAACTATTCTCTCAATTGCTTATTGCTTGTTTATCTGAACAACCAACAAATCAAAGAAACCGACCTAGTCATTATCGAAAATGCCATTGACGCCTTGCAAGAAAAATTCAATACAGAAAGCCTATTGAAAAAAGAACGCTATACTCGTTTAAATAATTTAGCTGATGCGATTTTACAAAATACACCACGAAATCCTGAAGAACTAGATAGCTTGCTACAAGAAGCGCATATGCAGTCAAAAGATACTTACCAGACAATCGTCTTTTCAACTAAAGAGATGCAAACGCAATTAATGAAAAATCGCATCCTTACACTTTTACGGACACTGAAAAAAGAGGCGATTTTCTTTGACCAACATCAATATTCAGCTGTTTTATTCAACTTTGCTCAATCGGAAGGGCCTATCACTAAAGATCAGATTTCACGTCTGATGGTAGAAATACTCGCAGAAAATCAACAAGTAACATTTGCCATCAGCCAAGCAAAACCACGACAGGAAATCAAGGAATTGTTGTTTGAATGTTTGGATATTTTGAATTTCAATACCTCATTTTACAATGGCCCTGTTGTGACATCCGAAGATATCGGCATATTCAAACATTTTATTCGAGAAAATCAGATAGCAACATTGCAAGAAGCAATCCCTCTAAAATTGGCGCAGTTGGCTCAAACAGACTATGACTTATTTGAAACTTTTTATTGTTTTTTACAACACAATCGGAATTACAAACAAACAGCAGAAGCAATGTTTTTACATGCTAAAACGATTCGTTATCGTCTCCACAAAATTTCCAATTATCTATCAATTGATTTAACAAATCCGTTACAAATGATCAATCATGAGATTGGCGCCTATATTATCAAAATGAGGAGACAGGCAAATGAAAGAAACCAAACAACTACTCGATGACATTACAGTAACCATTTATCCTGCTCAGAGTGATACACCGAAATATATCCTTTATTTGCATGGTGGCGGATTGATTTACGGATCAAAAGGTGACATACCCAATAGGCTAAAAGATCTCTTTTTAGCTCATGGCTACACTCTGCTAGCTCTTGATTACCTGTTGGCACCAAATACATCTGTAACAGAAATCATTGCAAAACTAAATGAAAGCTTTGATGCCTTAAAAAAGACAATCATTCATGAACACCCCTTTGGTATTTGCGGGCGTTCTGCCGGAAGTTATTTGATGTTCCACCTAACCAAATATTTGTGTGTGGATCGAGGGCTTTCACCCAATTTCCTAATCAATTTTTATGGCTATGCTGATTTTGAATTTCTGAAGAAACAAACCACTCCCACCACACACACATTAACAGAAGAAATGCTTATAGACATTGATCAACAAACACCTACGGCAGACGATCCACTGATGGGTCGCGCCTTACTTTATTACTATGGACGACAACAAGGAATCTTAGCCGATTACTATCGCTTACCGAAATCACTGGATTGGTCGGATTATGCCATTAGTGAAACAGAACTTGCAGTTTTTCCTCCTTGCTATAGTACCGCCAGCACCTCAGACCAAGAAGTACCTTTTGCTTCAAGTAAAAGGATAAGCAAACAGATCCCGAATAGTCGATTCAAACCTGTTTATGATCTAGAACATGACTTTTTGAAACAAACAAACGAGCCCCAAGTCCAAACAGTCTTAAAGGAATTATCAGATTGGTTATCCACCAAAGAGTCACTTTGACATATGGCACAAAAATCTAGTAATAAAAATGAAAAAGCCTATCTCTCGATAAATAGGAGGATAGGCTTTCACTTTTTACGATTCATTCAAAACTTGAATCAATCAACTAGATATTATTTTTTATTGGTCATTCGCCACTCGCCACTCTAACTCGTTTAACAGTGGCGTATAATCCACTTTGGTGAAATCAGTCACATCGAATGTATAAAGCGTTCCAAGTTCAAAGTGTTCATACTTTCGATCATTTATAACAGCTCTAAATTCTTCTTTGGTGATATGATTGGTTCCTAACGATCGATCGTCCAACGTATCCCCATAATGATAATGGTCCATGATATAACTCAAATGACGTTCAGGATCACGATCTCTTTTATAACGTCGTTGCCATAGTACATCAAAGTCTGCGTGCAAGCGAATCGTGATCACTTCATATCCATATTTTTTTGATAACGCTCCTAATGGTCCTTTTTGTTTGTCACTGAAAGGATACTCTGAAACAATCACTTTCTTCCCTGCTTCCATGTACAGTTCCAATGCCTGATAAAAGAATGGATACACCTTGTTTTTTTCTTGCTCTGCTCGTTCAGCTAAATTATCGAACCCAATTGATTCAGCGTAATACTCTTTGACTTCATCTAAGGTAAGACGATACATCGTTGGAAAACGTTCGAACAGTCGTTCCATCAAATAAGTTTTTCCTGTCCCAGGACTTCCTGCCAAAAGAAACAAATATTTTTTCATTTTAGCTCTTTCCTGCATAGATCTCACTTCCTGTATTCAAAAACAGGCCGATTTTATGTTTGATGATTGCCTTTACTGCTTCGTTGGCTGGAATCACGTTGTGGCGTAATGATCGGCTGACTTCTGTTTCCCCAAAGCTTTCTTTTGCTGTTTTCGTCCAGTTAACAAGTAGCTCTGTCCCAACATTGAATTTACGGATTCCATGGTTGATCAACTCTGGATAATCTTCCTCTTTCACTCCAGTACCGCCGTGGATGACCAAGGGAACATCGACTACTGCGTCGATTTCTTTCAGGAGTGGTAGATTGACTTCTGTTTTTGATTTGAATTGTCCATGATTTGTTCCAATAGCAATTGCTAATGCGTCTACTCCAGTTGCTGCTACGAATTCTACCGCATCTTCGGGTTTCGTATACACTTTATCATCTTCTGCCACATGGATTCCTTCTTCCGTCCCACCAATCGTCCCTAGCTCCCCTTCCACTGAGACACCACGAGCGTGGGCGTATTCAACGACTGCTTTTGTTTTCAAGATATTTTCTTTAAAAGGTAAATGGGAACCATCATACATTACTGAAGTATAACCGCTATCGATTGCTTGCTTGATATCAGAGAAATCACGCGCATGATCCAGATGAAGAACAGCGTCCACCATTTCTTCTTCAGCGATCGTTTTCACTACATTGACTAAGACATTCATCCCAATATATTTCGCCGTATCCACACTTGTTTGGATAATGATCGGCGCACCCATTTCTTTGGCTGCTCGTAACATTTCTGGCAACATCTCTAAGTTATGCGTGTTGAATGCGCCCACGGTAAAATTCAAAGCTTCTGCTGTTTTTGTTACCTCTTTTAATGTCGTATACATTTTTTTTATAGCCACCTTTATTCTTATTTATTCCCTGTAATCGTAAGTTGTTTAGCAATTTGTCGCATCTCGTCCATTTTCCCCATATAATGATCAATTCCTTGATCGTCCCCAGCTCGTGCAGCTTCTGCTCTTTTTGCATTATATAAAGACATCAACTTCTTGTACCCATCATTGATACTTTTCTTCAGTGATAAACTTTTCTCAAGGTGTTCGATTGCCTGATCGTTATCCCCTAACTCAGCGAGCTTTAGTCCTACTTGTTCAAAAAGAACCGCTCGTTGGTCTGTTTCTTCTGTCTGGTCGATATCTTTCTTTAGTCGTTCGATCGTTGTTTGAAGTTCTTCTTTTTCTTCGATGGAAAGCGTCTGTATTGCTTCAGGTTGCTCTTTTTTCTTTTTCAAAAAACCAAACATTATGCTCCCTACTTTCACATTAGAATGCTTTTAAAATCGGACTTAAGATCCAAGCGTACAGTAGCGCTACCACTACTGTATCGACATCTGTCGCTGTCGCACTAACAAATCCCATTGAATTGAAAATCGTTACTAATAATGCTGGCAACAAGGTAATAAAGAAGCCATGAGCGATTCCACCAATGATTGCTCCTCGTCGTCCCCCAACTGCATTACCAAAAATACCCGCTGTCCCCCCAGCAAAGAAATTCGTCAACATCCCTGGCAGAATCATCGCTAATCCAAACATCGGCAACGTAAACATCGCAATGACCGTACCGATCGTTGTTGTGATAAACCCTAAAATCACTGCATTCGGACTATAAGGGAAGAACACCGGACAATCTAACGCTGGAATCGCATCAGGAACTAGTTTCATCGCAATCCCACGAAACGCTGGAACGATTTCGCCTAGTAATAAACGTACCCCTGAAAGTAATACGTATACACCAACAACAAACTGGATGGCTTGTAAAAAGGCAAACATGATATAGTTTTGACCTCCTGATAGCTCAGCCGCAAACGTCTCTCCTGCAAACAACACAGTCACGATATAAAGTGGCACCATCACCACCATGACTGATAAATACGTATCTTGTAAAAATTCAAAGTGAGCAGGCAATTTAATGTCTTCAATCGATTTCTTGTTCTCGCCTCTTTCACCAAAGATTTTTGCTACCCCAGCCTCAAATAAATAGCCGATCGTACAAAAATGCCCTAAAGCAATATCGTTTGAACCGGTGACCTTACGGATGATTGGTTGCGCCATCGCTGGCATCGCAATAGCAAACACTGCCCCAATGAAACCACCAACTAAAATCAAGACAAACCCACGTAACCCAGCGAAGTACCCAAATACAGTGGTCATCGTCGCCATCCATAAGATTGCTTGACCAGTCAAGAAGATATATTTCCACTTCGTAAAACGGGCAAGTAAGATATTAAAGATAAAAATAGCTAAAAAGGTTAACGCGATATCTCTACCTAGACCAAGTTCATTCATTGCTTGACCATTGATTGCTTCAATTGACGGGATGATCCCTTCCATTTGGAACCCTTCGGTAAAAATTTGCCCAAAATACGTCAAACTACCGACGATGATACTCGAACCCGCACTTAAAACTTGAAAGCCTAGCAATGTTTTCAATGTACCCGAAATAATTTGACCCGTTGATTTCTTTTGCAGGATCAGCCCTAGCATCGCAATCAAGGCAATCGTGATCGATGCTTGAGTCAAAATATTTTCGATAATAAAATTGATAACGCCCATGTTTTCTCCCCCTATTTTTTCTTGATTAGATAGCTCCCTTACTTTGTAAAACTGGTGTTAACTTCTCTTCGATCTCAACTTTTGAGACGATATTTTTCAAGTAAATCATGGCTGTTGTCGGATCAATGGTAAATTTTTCAAATTGTGAACGAAAATTCTCTGCGGTAATGATCACATCTGGCTTCATCGAAACGGCCGAAGAGATATCGCAGTGATCCAGCTTAGCTGTTACGCCTAATTTATTCAATACATCCTCGGCTGACATTTGAGCGGCAAAACTACTTCCTAGTCCTGCGCCACATACAAATAAAATATTCAATTTGTTCATTCCACTCTCTCCTTTTAGCTACTTAAATAGTCGTTTTTTAAATAAATCTACATTTGGACTTTCGATCAAACGAGTCAATTTCGTTTCGTCATTGATCAACTCGATCAACTCCTTCATGATGGTTAAATGGGAATATGAATCTACTGCTGCTAAGCAGAAAATGATTTTTACTGGGTCCATCTCTTCATTGCCAAAATCAACTGGCTGACGAATTGTCGCGACACTCACGCCTAACTTATTGACGCCATCTTCTGGTCTGGCATGGGCTAATGCCAGATTCTTGCCAATAACGATATAGGCGCCATACTCTTCTACTGCACGGACCATCGCATCAACATAACTTGACTCAACGATATTTTCTTTCAACAATGGTTTAGCCACTCGTTCAATCGCTTCTTGCCAATTGTCTACGTGTTCTTGGATCAATATATGATTATCTGTCAAAATGTCTTTTAGCATTGGTTGGATCTCCCTTTTATTGATTTCTAAATGATTTTGCTCAAATAATGTTTCTAATTTGGTGTAGATTGGCCGATCAATCTTGCCTCCACTTTCTTCCACGATCCGCAAGACGTCGGTAAACAATTCTGTTTGCCCACTCTCTGTCGGAATCAGTCGTTGGACCTTTTGGTGAGCATTTAAAAAATCTGCAATGATCGGACGATTCGCATCGGTTAAAATAGGCTCCAACACAAGCAGTGGTTTGTTCTGATCTGATAATTGGAACGTACTGAAAATCAAGTCGACATCTAACTTATCCACCAACTCCGCTTCTTTAGAACTCAATACCACGACAACTTCAATTTGTGGGAACTTCTCTTTTAAATTTTCTGCTAATAGATTGCCTGTTGCCAGTCCATGGTGACAAACCACCACTGATTTATACATGTACATGACATTCTGTTTGATCGTGCTAGCAATCGTCGAAAAATGGATCACTAGAAAAGCAAGTTCATCTTCGATTATCTCTCCACCAATGACTTCCTCGATCGTTGGGACAAATAATTCAACTGCTTCATAGATGGGGCGGTAATTGGCCCGAATATTTTCTTTCAAAGGATTCGTGACTTGGATTCGATGTTTGATGCGAATGATCAAAGCCGTCATATGTTTATAAAGATTTTCACACAGGATTTCTTCTTTTAAGTGAAATGGGATACGGGTCTGTTCCTCGACGAACTGGATCAGTTGGATCGTCAACAGTTGGGCTTGGACCCATTCCAACGAATTACTGATATCTTTTGAACTGAATGTCTCAATCGTAAAACGAAGGTAGTTTCTTTCAACCGGTGGAACGTCTGTCAAGCGAAACTCAACGATGACTTTTTCAATAAAATCAGTGAAACAGTCTTTTTTTTCGTTATTATTTTTCCAATTGATTGCTGAAATAAGTTCATGCTTTCTGACTCGCTGGACCCAGATCATTGTAAACAGCAACAGTTGATTTTTGTAGATATCATCTTCTTGTCTGATCATAGTATCTGTATAGATGGCTTCGAGCTTTACAATCTCCGAAGGTGAAAAATACTGTTGGAAAATTCTTTGAGCCGCAGTGATTTTCGTACCGTTTCTTGCTGAAAAATCAATTCTCCCTAGATTTTTATTAATCAAGTCATAAATCATCGTGCGGATGGAGCGCTCCGCTCCTTTATAGACCAATCCCTGTCTGCCAAAACTCACGATTTCGATACCGTATTTGATCAAATCCGCTCGCAAACGACGCATATCTTCGTCCATCGTACTTTTCGAGATCATGAATGCTTCTTCCTTACGATTCAAATAAACTGGCTGTTGCTCATAAGCAATTGATAACACTAAATCAAAGGTCCTCTCGTCACGATTCAACAACTCCTCTTGATAAGTCACCAATGCTTCTGTCAGTCTTTTTTCTTCCTCATCGCTTAAACGCAACAGAAACCCTTGCTTACGAACCGTTTGGATCTCTGCTAATTGATTGGCTCGCAACCAACTGTTGACATCCAGCACATCTTGACGAATCGTTCGTTGACTGACTTGATACTCTAACGCTAATTGTTCCGCTTTGATTGGATAATGATATGCTCTAAATCTTTGAAGTAACTCAATCGTTCTCGTTTTCATATGATTGATTTTCCTTTCTGAACCAAGTATATGTTTGCGCTTCCAAAATAAAAAGTAGAGATTTCTGCCAATTAAGTTGGCAGAAAAGTAAGAAAGCCTGTACTAATTTTTCAAGCAAGAATGTAGCAGAAGTACCTACTTTCGAGAAATGAGCCGCACAAGTCGAAAATAGTCTCTCCTATTTTTGGCTTGCGCGGCTCATTTCTCGAAAAAATCCTCTTCAGGAAGCTCGCTTATTCGATTGTTTAGAAATAACCATTTCGCTCACCCAAACAGCTATTTTGTCACTCGTTTTAGTTGGTTGGTACCTACTGATATGATCGTTAAATAATTGAAGAAGTAACTCAATCTTTGACAAAAACCTAGTTTATCTAATAGTGGAAGGTGATTCAGCACTGGGATCCTTGCCAGTCCGTAAATCATCGCACTCAGCAGACTCAAGCTGATTAAAACGATATACACTCGACTGATTGGTTGATTCGCTTCTTTTCGATAGAGCAATAAAGCAAAAACCGGAAATAAAAGAAAGCCACTATAACCTAAACTAGAACCAACATTATGTACCCACGTTGAGAAATCCCACGAAGTAGCTTGGGTGTTAAGACTAAACAATCCTGTAAAAAGGCAATCGCCTATCGCATAGAAACCTAGTGAAACAACCAACCATTTCGCTAAATGAGTAGATACTTTTTCAAACGAAGAATACAGCGCAGGTAAGGATAAGCTAAAAAAGATGCCTGAAAAAACAGAACAAACAAGAAAGAATGTTCTCACTGGACTTGTGACGTCACCGAATACACTGATTGGCAGCCTTAATTGATCTAAACCTGGATAGAACAAGCCCAAAATATAAGGTGTTGAAAAATCACTCAACACTCCTAGAAATAAAAAATAAAGCCCATAACGTCGTAAAAAAACCATGTACTCCTCCAAAACACTTTTATTCTTATATACAGAATAACATTTTCAATTTAATTGCAAAACAAAAAATCCTATTGATTCTGTCACATTCAGTGGTTTAAAATCAAAGGATTTTTTGCTTTGATAGAGCTTATTAACTATATTCTCAAAAAAGTTATCATTTTAAAATCAATGGTTCACGACGAGCTAGTTTAAGTGAATGGATAATGAATGACCTCTTTGTACGTTTCAAATAATTCAGCATTCAATTGATCGCCACCGTCTATATTGGCAGAATAAAAAATCGGTGGGTGTTTCACTCCCTCAGAAATCAACTGTTCACAAACTTCTACGATGATCGTATTGAGAATGGTCCCTCCAATCACCGTAGAAGAAGGCCCGACCTTTTGTGATAGCCCTGTTAGTTCACAACACGCATCTCCGATATCGCCGTGGTTATCGATCACGATATTCGCAATTTCAAATAATCGTTCCCCTGATGAATGGCGACTAGTTACAGATTTCGAGTAGGATACATTTGTTAGTGCGATGATTTTTACTCCTTTTTCTTTTGCCACTTTAGCTAAATCAATAATGATCGGGTTTCTGCCAGATACTGAATGAAGAATTAATACATCATTTTCTTTAAAAGGAATCGTTCCGGCTAGGGCCATTCCATAGCCTTCTAATCGCTCCATTTGACTCGTAAAGGTTACTGGATTTCGATCCAACATCACTTCTCGTCCAAATATTGCATTGATCGTCATCATTCCTCCAGCACGGTAATACATTTCCTCTGCTAAAATACCCGCGTGGCTGGCACCAAAAATATAAATAGAATGTTTTTGTAAATTTGATTGAGTCAATAATTCAATCGCTTCTCCAATTGATTGCCTTTCTTTTTCTTCGACAATTGTTAATAGTTCTCTGATTTTATCCATGTAACGAAACATTTAAAACCCTCCAAATAAACTGCTGATTCCTCGTCCAATCATTCCCCACAATGACAAATCGTTTCCGCCAAAAATCAAGATCCAACTTTGGATCGTTGTACTGAAAATCATGGCAGAAAAACCAACTAAAGCAACCATTGTGACAGATGCTGCAATCGTTCCGAGAACTGCCCCACGAAAACCGCCTTGGCCTTCACCAATGACTGCGGCTCCACCACATTCAAAGAAACTTGTAATGACCAATGGTACGATCAGTACACCAAATAACTGGAATGAATTTGCTAAGACAACTAAAATCGTTGAAGTGATCATCGCAACGATAAAACCAATAATGACCGCATTCGGACGATAGTTGAATAGGATCGGGACATCAAAAGCAGGTTTCGCACCTGGTACCACTTTTTCAGCAATCCCTTGGAAAGCTGGAATAATTTGATTAATCAATAAACGAACACCATACAACATGATCAATAATCCAGCACCGAAATTCAACCCAGCTTCAATGGCAAACATAACAAGATTCCCACCTTCTGGAATCAAAACTGGTGCGATGATCCCCACTACCACATTCATAAGAAACATGACCAATGCTCCCGTGATCGAAATTTCACGAAAAAATGAAAGGTTCTCTGGAACATTGATCTCTTCTGTCGATTTTTCTTTATTTCCCACACGCTTTGCCACAAATCCTGAAATCAATGATAAGATCCCTGTCGGATGACCGATCAAGAAAGAATCATCACCGGTAGCATCCCAAACATATTTGCGCATGATCCATGGCATGAATGACCAATAGCAAGCAGACAATAATGCACTAATCCCAATCAGTAAAGTACCAGTTAGACCAGCCTCTACTCCGGCAGCTACAAATACAAATGGGAACCACCACAGCATATGTCCAGTCAGAAAAATCGTTTTGACTGGTGTAAAACGAGCAATCAACAAATGGATGATCAATCCTAAGAACATGGCTAAACCGACTGTACCACCGTATTCTGCTGTAAAAGTCACATCAGATAACCCTTCAGTAACTTGCACACCTAATTGTGTCTGGACCGCCGTATTTATAGGAGCTATCGTCCCTACCAACATATTTACACCAGCCGTTAAAGCCACCATCCCAAAGGCTGCGGTCAAGGAACCTTTAATGATTTCTGAAAATGACTTTCGTTGGATGATCAAACCGATCATCGCGATCAGGGCTAAAAGAACAGGTGGATTTTTCAAAATATGATTGCTAATAAAATTCATCAGTCTAGCCCTCCTTATTTGCTAAATATTGTTCTAATTGTGCCTTTACTTCATTTGTATCCATATATTTTTTGATTGGATAAACAGGCGCTTTGACCGAAGCTTTCAGTTCTGGTAGTAATTCATTACTAGTAAAATAAACATCTGCTTGAGTCGCTTTTGCTGAGGATAAATCAGTATTCTCTACTGTAGCTTTGAGCCCTAGTTCTTTGATCACCTTATCAATCGACATTTTTAAAACCATTGAACTTCCAACACCAAATCCACATACTGCTAAAATTTTCATTTTTTTTCCTCCTTAGGTTAGTAATTGGATTATTTTTTCCTTATTTCCCGATAAAATAGTTTGATACTTCACTTCATCCATAAATATGGACATGATTTCTTGCAATTTATCCAGATGGCTCTCACTATCTTTCGCAGCTAAGATCAAAAATATTTTCACCGCTTCGTCTTTCATATCTACTGCATTTTTTACGACTAAAAGACTCATGCTTTGTTCATTCACTCCTACGCCTGGTTTGGCGTGCATGAGGGCAAAATAATCGGTTAAAACCATATATGGACCATGCTCTTCTACACTTTTGATCATATTATCCATATAAGTATGCGTTATCATTTTGCTTTTTAACAAAGGCTCACTTGCAATCTCAACGGCAGTCTCCCAATTTTCCACTGTATCGATTACTTGGATCTGCTCTTTTGCCAATAATGGATCAATTCTACTCATTCTTTTACCTCCAACATTTTTGAGATGAACCAGTTTTTATCACCTATCCCTTGCATGATCAGTTTCATCACTGCTTCAACTTCTTTCACATCTTCTTCTCGGATCATCAATAATACGATGATATCTGCTTTTTGATTTCCCCAATTAACTGGTTTATCCGCTACTAATATCGCAATAGCAGTCTCTTCTACGAATAGCGGATTACCATGAGGAATCACAAAACCATTATCGAGATAAGTAGATTGGATTGCTTCTCGGTCAAAAACCGACTGGGTGTATTGTTGTTTCTTATAGTCATTTTTAAAGTTTTGCTGCTCCATCAGAAAATGGATTGCTTCTTCTTTTGACCCATAATGACCAAAATAAATATTGGACGCAAGCAATTGTTTTGTTTTTTCAGGTAAGATCCGCCTTTCTTTCATATGCTCATGATCAATCACTAAATCGATATAATGATTCATGATTCGTTTCATATCGCGACTAGTCACCATGGGTGAAATTCTGACGACAGGCTTTGATTGCTTGGGTATATCGACTGTAGAAATAATAAAATCAATTTCTGATAGATCCATGTAAGTCAACTTATCAATAGAGGCAGTTTCAATGCTGTCAATATCAGGTAAGATTCTTCGTATTTTGGCTGAAACAAATGAACTTGTTCCAATGCCATTCGGGCAGACAAATAATAATTTGTTTAATCGTTTGATCCTCTCGATAGCAGCTTGAAAATGAATGGTGACAAACCCAACTTCATCCTCAGATAGATTCACTTCACTTGGCCAACGAAAATCTTTTAATGCAAACCATACAACCCCATAAATGGACGGATAATTTTGTTTGATTCCATCAATCAATGGATTGACGATCGTTGTTTGCGCTTCAATTCGTAAAAGTAATTGATACAGATGTACTAGAAGATCTTCTTCTAGACGGTTATCTTGTGTTAAATCAATCTGGATACCTTCGCTAACCTTTTGGATCAATTGTCGAATTTTCCCGCGAAAAGCAAAAGGAATATTTTCACTTTTCATAAAGAATTTCAAGCCACTTCCTACGATAATGTAAGTTAAATATTGGACCTCTTCTTGTGTGAACTGATAAATTTTCTGGTCCTCTAATTTTTTTAATAGTTCATACACCAGCGGGTACTTATTGAACTCCAAGAAATATTTTCCATACTGATTCTTACCGATCAAATCTATTTTTTCACCCATTTTTGAGCGTTGGATAATCAATAAAATTGAAATCACAATGCTTTTGAAATAACTTTCTGGAATCTCCATTTGTTTTTCGTTGATTCCTTGACGAAAAGCTTGCTCGATTCTTCTTAAAAGCTGCTGATCTATTAGTTCTGCTACCACTTCTAGTTCATTGAAATGATTAAGGATGGTCCGCTTCAACACACGTTGGATTTGAATTTCATTTCCTTCAAAAAATGTTCCCGAACGATCAAATGTCAAATTCAATCCTTCTTTGGTAAAAATATCTTTCACATAAGAAAGATCATTGGCAATACTACTTCGTGAGACAAAGTATTCATCAGAAAGCTGTTGGTAACTTAAGTGTTCAAAATTCAACAGTCGATTGAGAATGGTTATTCTGCGCATTTTATTTTCCTGATAGTGCATAACTTTCATTTTCCATCACCTTCTATGTTTACTATAATTTTTCAAACAACCGATTAGAAGACCACAAAAATCATTAAAAAATAATGAGATAGTATGCACATTACTAATCGAAGTCTTTTTTTAGTATACTCAGAAACAACTAAATAATTCTACTCACAGTAAAAAATATGAAAAAAGCCAACAGACGATTGCTGTTGACTTAAAAAATGTAATTTGAAATGATGGTAGAAAGATGCCTCTATTGCAATTCACTCAAACGACTTTTGATCGAAACATCCTCGCCATTTCTTTTTCTAGCACCCAATTCACCAATTGCGGTGAATAGTAAGTCACTGGAAGAATTTAAAGCTGTCTCAACTGAGTCTTGGATGACCCCAATAATAAACCCGATTCCTACCACTTGCATCGCAATATCATTTGAGATACCAAATAAGCTACAAGCCAAAGGAATCAATAGTAATGAACCCCCAGCTACTCCAGATGCACCACAAGCAGCTAAAGCCGCCAAGATGCTTAAAATCAATTTTAAGGCGAAAGAAGCTTCGATACCTAGTGCTTGAACAGTCGTTAACGTCATCACTGTAATCGTCACTGCTGCTCCCCCCATATTGATCGTTGCTCCTAATGGAATCGAAATAGCATAAGATTCTTTTGTTAATTTCAGTTTTTCTGCCAACATCATATTGATCGGAATGTTCGCCGCAGAACTACGCGTAAAGAAAGCAGAAATTGCACTTTCTTTTAAACAAAAGAAAATTAATGGATAGGGATTTTCTTTGATAAACAAAAAAGTAAGTAATGGATAGATGATCAAAGCAACAAAGAGCATCGTACCTACTAACACAAGAACTAATTGGAGATACTCGGTCAGTCCAGAAAGACCTGTTGTTGCAATTGATTCATAAACTAACCCCAAAATACCGATCGGAGCGAAAGAAATAATCAATTGAACCACCTGTGACAATGCGACCGAAATCTGATCGATAACTTCTTTCGTTGCTTCCGTACGTGCCCGCAATGCCAATCCTAATAATACCGCCCAAAATAGCACACCTAAATAATTAGAGTCAATAATTGCTTGAATCGGATTTTGCGTGACATTGGTCAGCATCGTTGATAAAACAGTCCCAATATTTTGAGGCGCTTGTTCCGAAGCAGTTTCCTGCAGAGTGATCGGTACCGTAAAAATCGAACTAGTGATCACCGCCACAAAAGCCGCGAAAAAAGTCCCCCCTAAATACAATCCTAAAATCGGTTTTACAAATGTCTCATTCCCCATTTTATGTTTTGCAATTGAAGCTGCAGTCAAGAAAAACACTAACAGCGGCGCAATCGCTTTTAAACAACTAACGAACAACGTTCCTAATAAAGCAATAAATCCCCAGGTCGGTAAAAAAATACCTAATATTATACCAATTAAAATACCGCAACCAATACGTTGAACTAACGACATGTCCAAGAATTTCTCTAACAAACAATCACCCCTTTATAGTTTAACAACCATTTTAACATCTTCATGAGAGAAACAAAAGAGTAATTTTCAGAAAATTCTTATTATTTCGCATATCTATGTGTCCCTTAAAAAAATAACGAACGATTTTGATTTGGAAAAATAAAAAACATCATTGTAATCTTAGGCATAAATTACGAATCCTCTTTCTCAATCCCCCACGATGATACCTTATCAAATAATTATTACAAGATTCCTATGGAACAATGAATGATTTCCTAATTTTTCTTTATTTGGTAGGATTTCTTGATAGATACTCAAAGATACAGCACCTATGTTCCTAAATACTTAAAGGTGGACTAAAAAATAAATACACATTCTATATAAACTTAAATTTTGGAAATTCTAGTAGTCATATTCTTTCTTTTCAAACGTTCTTCTGTTTATTCCCGTAATAGATTAGAATAATGGTTTTAAATGTACAATCATTTCAATTGATAATCTTTCATGTGATTTTTATCTTTTTTCAATTTGATATTTAGAAGATACATCTGGGACTTCTCTAAAATTTGATATGATTTTTCCAAATATTAATGAAGTTGTAGGTGATACTAACAAAACAAAAATAACCTCCCAAAAGTCACCTGATAAAATTGCTGATATAAATAGGTAGCCTACAAATATACCATATACACATGAAAAAAAATTACTCTGAACAACATAGATTTTTGACCTTTTATTTTCAACAAGTACTAACTGTACAATTGTCGTATCTTTAACTAGTTCTTTCACTTTCTTATTGTTATGTAATAGTCGACAGGTTGATATTATTCCATATGTACTAAGAAGACTAGCAATCAATAGAGCTAAATATATTGATTCAAGATAGCCCAAAAATATAAGAAAAGGACTAATTACAAAAACACTGAAAATCCCATAAGATTCAGGAACATAAAATTGTATTTCAGGTGTTTTTTTACCTTCAAAAATTTCTGCTGATCCAGTTACTTTATATGCAGTCCAACTTTCTTTCGGAGCGTTGTTGTAAAAGGTACTAAACGGAAAAAAGTTTCTCAGCCTCATTAACTTAAAATAATCAACAATGTACAATCTATCATTTAATTCCAGTAAATAATATCTGCTATTAATTCTTTTAATCTCTTGGGCACAGTTGTTTCCTATCCTCTAAAGCCTCCTTCAAGTTTCTCAGTTGATTCTGAAAAATTTAGCACTATAAGCTATTACTTAATTAGTTTCAAAACAGTTCTATAGTATTTTATTTCTGTTATTCCATATTAATAACTAAATTTTTAAAACCCAAAAGTTTCTGGTTCCTCTTCATTCTCTCTTTCAATCACTAATTTAGGATAAGGTATGTTTTTTATGTTTTCTTCGTAAGAATCAGCAAACGCTACTTCTTGCTCATCTCGATATCCTTCAAATAAGACTTTCTTTATATCTTTATCATTAAAAAATGCAAAATTGGATTCCGCTATTACACCTTGCGGATAACCTAAAGCAGAATAGTCAAAATAACCAATCGCTCCTTCATTATTAAAAAGCTGTGCCCGTCCAACAATAATAAGTTTGATATCTCCGCCTTTTAATCGCACTACACTTCCTAATGGTAAAATATGTTTATTGATTATGAAATTTTCCTTCCTTTATTTGTTTTTTTAGTATTCCCCCTGCTTTAATTCCTAAAATAGGCGGTACTATTTTTCTTAAACTTGCTAAACTAAACACACCAAATAAAAGTTCTATAAAATCTTCACCTTTTAGCATATGATTAAAAATCGAAATAATAGAAACAAAGAGTATTCCTATAGTCAATAAAAACTCGACAAACAACAATATCCAAAACTTTGGTGAGTTAGATACAACTCCTTGAATTTCATTGGGAGAAAAATTTCTATATTCTTTTTCTCCCAATGAATTAGTTATCATTATTCCTATAAAAACGTGTGCTAACACATATCCTAGACACCACACAAGAAGTAAACTAACTAAAGCTGGAAAAATAAGTAATCTATCTAAAATGGTTCCAAACGTCACCATTCCTACCATAAGAACTTGACTTGTCCAAAAAGTTCTACTTTTAGAGTAGCTTTTTCCTGCTGTTTCCGTATAAGCCCCTTTAAAATGTTGTACATATGGAGTGCTCTTTTCAAAATCAAAATATATTGATGAATTTCCTGATATTTTCAAAAGTGGAATAATCTTCTTTTTCATCCGAATATACTCCCTAATGATTGCCCAAAACCGGCAAAGACTTTACCAACATCGTTTTTCAAACTGTTTATTCCTAAAGAAATAGTTTTTCCAATATTATCAAAAGCTTTTTTAGCTTTCCCCGTTTCAATCCAATCATATACATGCTCTCCAAAACTCCCAATACCAGCTCCAATAACTGCGCCTAGTACGGATCCTGCACCAGGTATTGGTATCAAGGTTCCAAGAATGCCCCCAATATAAGCCCCCATAACTTTGCCACTAGCATCTATTATCGTATATGCAACTGTATTTCTAGTTGCTCTTTCAATATCATTATATTTACTCATTTGAGTATCATAATCAAAAGCTATACCTGCAATCGTACCAGCAATCCCTATACCTTTCCACATATTATTACTTCTTACAATTTCCACTGAATCTAATAAATCATCACTAACACTCTCTAATGTTTTAGCGTACCTAGTTGTACGAGAGAACGAATAACTAGAAACTGACTTAGACCCAAGTCTTATTGCTTTTACTTTAGTTGCTTTACCATATTCTTTGATGACACTTAATGTAGTGTTCCCTATAGAATGGGCATAGTCTATCTTCTCAGTCAATTTCTCCAATATTTGCTTCACCTTATTATCAGTTCCAACCTCAGTAAACCACTTTTTATTTATCCCCTCGGGTAACAAATATGAACCATCTGTCCTCACTCTCGTATTCTTTAACACTAATACACCCTGCATTGCCAGTTTCAATTCATCCAAACTATGACTGAATAATCCACTAGTTTGAGAATTGAAATTATGTAATTTTTTTAGCTTATTTTGTAATTGATCAATATCTTGTTGAAAGCTCTCTGACATACGTTCTAGATATCGTTGGACATTTAGCAATGTTTCGAGAATGCCGACTAACGGATTACTTTGTGCTTTGGACTGAACAAAAGCAGAAGTCGTGTCTACTGATGCTTTCATAACTCGCGTCGTCGCCAGTTGCTGGTTCAGTTTGTTCTCATCCAAGTATCCTTCCATTGCTACAATCTGATCCGAGACTTTATACCTTTGTAGCTCCTGTTCAATTTTTTCAATCGCATTCGTTGTTCGTGTAATTGTCGGAATGATCAATTTACTAAATAATCCTTTTCCTGCTGCATATGCTGCACCAGATAATTCGTTTCTGTTAACAGCTGACACGACTTTTTGACTTCCTCTCTTTAGTTGATTGATCGTTTCTTTACTACTAGCTAAGTTCTTCTTTAACGCTGACATAAATTCTGATGATTCCCCACTCAAATGTTATCCTTTCTGCAAACAACTCTTCTCTTTCTACTTCTAATCCTTGTAAAGTTTTCCTGTACGAAAAATCAAGTTCTTCATGTGCCTGATGAAATTGTTGTTGAAATGTTTGTTGCTTTGCTTCATACTCCTTCTGCATCCAAATTGCATTGGTCATACCTTGTTGGATATCTTCATGATTCAATTCAGATAATTGGCGAAAACCTCTTTGAAGTTCTTTTTCTAATTGAAGGAGCTGGTTTTCTAACCTACGTTTCCCATTTACTAATTCGTCTTGTTGCTGTTCCACTTTCCAAATTTCTTTTTGATTCTCATAGATCATTTCATTGTCTATTGACATTCGTTCACCTTCTTAGATATTTGATGGTTGATTTCTTGCAACATTCTTTTTCCTAAACGATAGCTTTGCTCTTTAGATACTGGTTTTCTTAAACTAAATACGAATTTTTTCTGAATTATTTTCATATTTAAAACGATTAAAGCGATTTTTATTATTTCATAAAAAAATGAGCCCTTTGATCAAATAAAATAACTGATAAAATTAATTTTACACCTTCGACATATTTCCATTTTAATATAATAATCAATTGAAAAAATAAAATATATCATAAAACATCGTTTTAGTCTCATAATCGTTAAAATAACAAAAAAAGACCGCCATTTATTGACAGTCGATCTTGATATGGATAATTATTTCATTTGTGGTACGGAGCCCCAGTATTGATCCGAAATGCGCGATAAATTTGTTCAACGAGGATCAGGCGCATCAGTTGATGGGGGTAGGTCATTTTGCCGAAAGAGATTTGGGCATTGCTGCGTTGCATGACGTCATCGCTTAATCCTAACGAGCCACCGATGACAAAGACGAGCTGGCTTTTTCCTTGGATACCTAATTGATCAATTTGCTTTGCAAAGGCTTCACTAGTAGGATTTTCGCCTTGGATCGCTAAAGCGTAGACAAATTCATGATCTTTGATTTTTGCGAGTATACGCTCGCCTTCTTTTTCTTTGACTTGGCGCATTTGAGCTTCGCTAAGATTTTCTGGTGCTTTTTCGTCAGGTACTTCTATTAGTTCGATTTTCCCGTAGGCTTTAAGTCGCTTAACGTACTCATTGCTTCCTTGAATCAGATATTTCTCTTTTAATTTTCCTACTGAGATGATTTTTATATTCATAATTATTTCCTTTCCTCATTCTTCCATGTCGATTTATTCCTTCCTTATTATAATTGAGGATGCTTATTCAAGAAAGTGATTTAAAAAAGTTTTCCCACATAGTTATACACATCTTCCACAGGTTTATCCACAGTTTATCGTGGTTTTATTACTTGTTTCATAAGTATTTCTTAAGCAAACATATGTTTCGCACAGATTTTTCCACTTTTCCCACAAGTTGTTGATAACTTTTATGGACAATTATACGCATTTTTTACAAATACTTTTCCACAATTTCTGTGTATAAGTTTGTATTTAATTTTTTCATCTGAAAACAATTATTTTTCCTAATGTTTTTCATAAAAAGTTCACAGTCTGGAAGTAGACTAAATCTAGTAAATAAGTCTATACTTAACTTATCTAGAAAATAATAAATGGAGGCAGATCACATGGACAGAAGAGATGTGACACCAAAAATGAAAAAAAGAAAATCTAATGGCATTTGGCGAAAGCTAGGTCTTGGCGTAGTTGGTGGCGTGATTGGCGGATTACTGACTTTCGGTATTTTTTATGCAGCAACTGGAGGTGGTAACTCAGTAACGACTTCTTCTAGCAGTGGGACACAAAATGCATCAGGCGAAACAGTTGTCGAGAATGTAAAAGTCAATGTAGATTCAGATATCACTTCTGCAGTAGATAAAGTACAAGGAGCAGTTGTTTCTGTTATCAACCTACAAAAACAAAGTTCATCATCTGACCCGTTTGGTTCATTATTTGGCCAACAACAAGAAAGTAGTGGCGAAGATGGCGAATTGCAAGCTTACAGTGAAGGTAGCGGTGTGATCTATAAAAAAGAGGGCGGTTCCGCTTATATCGTGACGAATAATCACGTGGTCGATGGACAACAAGGGTTAGAAGTTTTATTAAAAGATGGAACAAAAGTGAAAGCAGAATTAGTCGGTACAGATGCTTACACTGATTTAGCTGTGTTGAAAATCAGTGCTGACAAAGTCGACACTGTTGCTTCATTTGGCGATTCTGCTTCATTGAAAGTCGGCGAACCTGCGATTGCGATTGGTTCTCCTCTAGGTTCTCAATACGCGAATTCCGTAACATCAGGGATCATTTCTTCCTTGAATCGCCAAGTGACAAGTACCAATGAATCTAATGAAACGGTCAATATCAACGCGATTCAAACAGATGCAGCGATCAACCCGGGGAACTCTGGTGGTCCACTAGTTAATATCGAAGGACAAGTCATTGGTATCAATTCAAGTAAAATTGCATCGACTTCTGATTCTTCAAGTGTAAGTGTTGAAGGAATGGGCTTTGCGATTCCAAGTAATGATGTCGTAAATATCATCAATCAACTTGAAAAAGATGGAAAAGTAACACGCCCTGCACTGGGTATCACAATGACCGATCTTTCCGCCGTTTCTACACAACAACAGGAACAGATCTTGAAATTACCATCTTCTGTAACAAATGGCGTGATCATTCGTTCGGTTCAACCAGCAACGCCTGCGGAAAAAGCTGGCTTAGAACAATATGATGTCATCACAAAAATCGATGATACAGAAGTCTCATCTGGTGTTGAATTACAGTCTGTGCTTTATGGTAAAAAAGTTGGTGACACTGTGAAGATCACTTATTACCGTGGCGAAGAAGAAAAAACTGTAGATATCAAATTGACAATTGATAATACTGCATTAAATCAAGGAAATTCAAATAGTTCCAATGGCTCAAATAATTAATAAAAAAAGACGACTATCTCAGTGGAGGTAGTCGTCTTTTTTATTATTGCTAGTTTTTGAATGCTTCGCCAACTATCGCATCTTCAGGTAAAACTAAGATGCCTTTTTTCTCTGGGGCGTTAGGTACGTGAAGTTCCTTTGCAGAGCAAATCATTCCATCACTTTTGACCCCTCTTAATTCTCCAGGCCAAATCATCATACCGTCTGGCATCATTGCACCAGGTTTGGCAACGACTACTTTTTGACCTGCTTCGATATTTGGTGCGCCACAAACGATTTGTAAAACTTCACCACCATCTACTTCAGTTTCAGTTACAGATAAATGATCTGAATCTGGATGGGGTTCACAAGTTTTGACGTAACCAACAACGATTTTCGGCTGGTTGTCTTTTTCGAGTGTTTCTTCAAAGCCAGCTTCCTTGATCAAACGGTTCAATTCAGCTAGTTGTTCTTCTGAGATTGTTACTTGGCCGTTGCCTTCAATTGTTAGATGATCTGAGATATGGAAAAAGTTCCATGCAACGATTTGGCCAGATTCATCTTTGATCTGCGCAACATTCCATTTGCGAATAGCGGTATTTTCCGTCCCTTTATCGTCGGCTACGATCACCATTAGTGTGTCGCCCACATGTGCGCGATTATAAGCAAAAATCATTTTGTTTCCTCCAATATCATTTGTTGAAGTTGTTTTTTATTTATGGCAACTGAATACATCGTACTTTCGGGAAACCCCACATAGTCCAGCGCCAAACTCTCTTGCTTTATCTTAACAAAAAAAGGCGGTTCTTGCATGATAAATTCTCTTAGAAAAGCTTGCCGGAATAAAAAGAAAGCACGGATCACAAAAAAAGACGAGGAAACGAAATGCACCATCTTTCGTTTCCTCGTCTTTTTTGTTCAAGGATCTGCCTATTGAATCAAAAACTAGGCTTCTCTTGGTTCTGAAACGACTAAGACATCACACGGAGCTTGTCGAATCACATAGCTTGCCACACTACCAGTCATAAAACGTTCAACGGCATTTAACCCTGATTGACCAATCATGATCAAGTCGATTTGATATTTCTTTGGTAGTTTTACTGCCATAGATTCTCTGACCGAACCGTAAGCCACAATACCTTCTATTTTTTGGTAGTCAACGGATTTGCCGTAATTTTTACATTCTTCAATCAATTCTTTTGCTGATTCAGTCTGTTGATCGATCAAGGATTGGTCAATAGGCGTATACCCCATAAATTGATAAAATTGTTGGTCGATCACATTCGTCGCATATACTGTGCCTTCATTTCTACGAGCTACCTCAACGGCTTTTTTGAATGCAGCAAACGCTTGCTCGCTTCCGTCAATTCCAACTAATATTTTCTTATATGCTTGTTCCATTTTTCCCACTCCTCTCGTTTCTCACTGCTGAATCGTTTTTTTTAAAAATTGTTCGATTTCTTCTTTTGTTTTACGATCTTTATTGACCAGACGACCTAGCTCTTTCCCATCTTTGATGACAATAAAACTTGGAATACCGAAAATATTCCATTCTGCTGCTAAGTCGATATACGCATCACGATCCATTTCGACAAATGTCCAATCTGAAAAGCGACGCTCGATCTCTGGCATTTGTGGTTTGATGAAGCGACAATCACCACACCAATCGGCAGTAAAGAAAAAGATATGATTGCCTTTTTCAACATAACCGGCTACTTCTTCAAGACTTTTAGGAGTAATCATAGGTTTACACTTCTTTCTTATTCTATATTTTACTTAAATTATACACCTTTACAAAAAACTGACCAAACTATATCTAAAAAATAAAAAACGAGCAAAAGCGGATAGCCTTCACTCGTTGATTACTTATTTTCCGTAAACGATCGTATTCACCGTTGATTTATCTAAGCCCTTCAATGTTTGGATCAACATTTCTCTGGCTGCTTCAAAGTCACGGATACTAAACATCGTTTGATGCGTATGGATATAGCGCCCAACCACACCGATAACGGTACTTGGGATTCCTTCATTTTGTGTATGAGCAGCACCCGCGTCGGTACCACCTTTTGATACAAAGTATTGATATGGAATATTGTTTGTTTCAGCAATATCTAGTAAATATTCACGTAAACGTGGCAACATGATCAATCCTGGATCTTGGATACGCATCAAGGTGCCTTCTCCTAGATGACCAAATGTGCCTTTTTTCGTTACTGTATCATCTGCTGCAGAGCAGTCTACCGCAAAGAATAGATCAGGTTTGAATTTGTTCACTGAAGCTTTTGATCCACGTAAACCAACTTCTTCCTGGACGTTAGCGCCGGCGATCAGCGTATGACCTAATGTTTCTTTTTCTAGGGCTTCTAATGCTTCCAAGACCATCGTACAACCGTAACGGTTATCCCATGACTTACTGATAATATTTTTGCCGTTTGCTGTTTTGATCGTTTCTGCATAAGGTACGATCGTATCTCCTGGTAGGACACCAAAACTCATTGCTTCTTCTTTTGATTCAAAACCAGCATCAAATAAAATATCTGTTACTTCGACTGACTTTTGACCGCTTGTACCACGTAATAAATGTGGAGGCACGGAAGAAGAAATACATGGGTAATTTTTCCCTGTTGATGTCTTCAATGTAAAGCGTTGAGCCGACACTACATAAGGATTCCAACCGCCTAGCGGAACCACTTTGAACAATCCGTTATCTTGGATTTGTGTCAACATAAAACCAACTTCATCCATGTGTGCTGCCACCATGACACGAGGGGCATCCGCTTCTTGGTGATGGCGCAATCCAAAGATCCCACCTAATCCATCTAATTGTAATTCATCAACTAGTGGCTCCATGTGTTGTTCCATGTACGCGCGGATATCTTGTTCAAAACCGCTTGTTCCTTGTAATTCTGTTAATTCTTTGATACGTTGAAATGTTTTTTCATCCATAATAATGATCGTCTATAATTCAGACTTGTCTCCTTTCAATCTCAGCTTTGATTTGTCTTAAAAAAATAGCATCTGGACAAATCTATCGTGATCATTATACCGTATTTTATTTCAAAACGGTTATTTATTTCAAAGAAAATCCGATAGTGTGGTAAAATAAAGCCAAAGAAACTTGTGTAATTGTAAAGGAGGGCAAGCAGTATGTATGAAGAAAGTGAACAGGCCTATTTCAAAGGTGGTTTAGCTGTCGGACTTGGTTTAGGATTATTAAGTGGCGTGGCAACTGCACTATGGTACAACCGTAACAAAACGATGTCCGCTGATGAAGTCTTAGCTACCATCAAAGAAGCATTTTTAGACGAAGGCTCGATTGAAGGCTCCTGGATCTCTTTTGAGAAAGAACCGACACGTAAATTTGCAATCCATTCAAAAGCTTATCGTGGTGGGATTTCTCGCATAGAAGATGGTGAAGTCGTCTATTATGAATTTTTAGCAGATGCCTATACTGGTACTGTTTTAGATATTTCTAGAAAAAAAGGAACAGATGCTTGATTTCATTTTTAAAAGATTCTCTTAGAAATAGGCTTTCCTATGGATAAGAGCTTCTTTTTTTGCGTAAAAACTGGTATAAACGTACATGATAGGTTATGCTTAGTTTAAACTTTTTCAATTTATTTAGGAGAGTGAAAAATGAATCACACAGAAAAAATTGCTGTCCTGATTCCTTGTTATAATGAAGAAGCAACGATTCCCACAGTCATTGCCGACTTTAAACGAGAGTTACCAGAAGCAGATATTTATGTATACGATAATAACTCAACGGATAACACCTACGACTTAGCAGTTGCCGCGGGTGCTATTGTAAAAAAAGAACCTCGTCAAGGTAAAGGAAATGTCATACGTCAAATGTTTTTTGACATTGATGCAGATTATTATTTGATGGTAGACGGAGATGATACATATCCAGCCGAAGCCGTACATGGACTTTTAGAAAAATTACGTTCTGGCGAAGCTGATATGGTTATTGGCGACCGTCTTTCTAATGGCACTTACTTTGAAGAAAATAAACGCGCCTTCCATGATTTTGGCAATAATTTAGTTAAAAATACGATCACTCGTTTATATAAAACAAAAATAAGAGACGTGATGACTGGCTATCGCGGATTTAATCGTATTTTTGTTAAAAGCTTCCCAATCATGAGTGCGGGATTCCAAATCGAAACGGAATTGACCATTCATGCCTTAGATAAAAAATTCAAATTAGTTGAGCTCCCTATTGATTACCGTGATCGCCCAGAAGGTAGCGAATCAAAATTGAATACCTTTTCTGATGGCTTCAAAGTCATTATGATGATTATTAAAATGTGTAAAGATTATAAACCTATCCTATTTTTCAATATCTGGACAGTCATTTTCTTTTTAGCTGGTCTGTTCACTGGGATTCCTGTCATTCGGGAGTTTATGTTGACGAGCTTTATTACTAAAGTCCCTTCAGCCATATTAAGTACAGGATTGATGATCCTAGCTTTACTTTCACTAGTTACCGGTATGATTTTAGATACGGTCGTTACAAATGCAAAGAAAGAGTACGAACTGAACCTCTATCATGTTTATCATGAGTATCATCAAAATAAAAAAGAAGAGAGATGATTTTATGCAATCATCCCTCTTCTTTTTTATCTTATCATTTATTTCTCTGATGCAATCGTCACAAACTTCACTTCGACATATTCTTCTACCCCAAAAGTTCCGTTCTCACGGCCAAATCCTGAATGTTTGACTCCCCCAAATGGCGTCGCAGAATTTGAGATGGCCGTGTCATTGACGCCAACCATGCCATATTGCAATTTATTGCTTACATTGTGGATCGTATGGATATTTGTCGCAAAGAAATACGATGCTAAACCAAAAATCGTATCATTGGCATCTTTGATTACTTGTTCTTCGTCTTCAAATGTAATGATTGGAATCACTGGTCCAAATGTTTCATTGTAGAAAATATCCATTTCCTTTTTTACACCATCTAATACTGTCGGTTCAAAGAAGAAGCCATTTGCATATTCTCCGTCCGTTAGACGATGACCGCCAGCCAAGATTTCTGCTCCTTTAGCTACTGCATCTTCTAGTTGTTCTTCAACTTTTTTTACGCCTTCTTCATTGATCAATGGCCCCGTAGTTGGATCGTCTAATCCATTTCCAACAGTCACTTCTCTGATTTTTTCCACAATCAATTTTGTTGCTTGTTCTTTGATTTCTTTATGGATAAAAATTCGATTTGGTGACGTACATACTTGTCCATTGTTGATAAATTTCGTTTTGATCAATGTATCGACTGCTAATTCTACATCAGCATCTGGAAAAATAATAAATGGCGCATGTCCACCTAGCTCCATGGAAACTTTTTTCAAGGTAGGTGCTGCTTGTTCATTTAGAATTTGTCCGACTTCTGTTGAGCCTGTGAATGTGATTTTTTGGATATCATCCGATTCAGATAAAATCTTCCCGATCGTTGAGGAATCACCCATGACGATATTTACAACGCCATCTGGAAAGCCAGCTTTGTGGAATAGTTCCATCAGCGCAAGTGCTGATAAAGGTGTTGATTTTGCTGGTTTTAAGATAACCGTACATCCTGCGGCGATTGCCGGTGAGATTTTACGAATGATCATATTAGAAGGAAAATTCCATGGTGTGATGGCACCGACGACACCAATTGGTTGTTTACGTGCTTGCCATTGTTTTCCTTCAGGTGAAGGAATGATTTCTCCCATGATTCGTTGACCTTGCGCTGCATTCCAGCGAAGGTTCTCGACATTTGTTTGGATTTCTGCCGTCGCTTGAGCAAGCGGTTTTCCTTGTTCCATCGTCATGATTTTTGCTAAACGTTCACTGTCTTCTTCTACAAGATCAGCCATTTTATTCATTAATTTTGCTCGTTCGCTTGGTGCTGTTCTTGACCAATCTTCGAAAGCCTTGTTGGCAGCCTTGATTGCTTCTTTTGTCTCTTTTTCGCCACCTTGTTGAACGCTTGCTAATGTTTCACCAGTTGTTGGATTGACGACATCAACTGTTCCTTCAGAGCCTTCAAGCCATTTGCCATTAATATAAAGATGAGTTTCTACTTGCGGTAAATCATATTTCCCCATAGTTTTCCTCCTCTATTCTTAATTACATAACAACCGTAACACTAATAAAGTCAAAGCTCAAACCATCTGTTTAGTATGAATCGATCCAACTTAGACCTACATCTTCAATTTTTTCGTTCTTTTGAAGAATAAATTGATCGTTCATTCAAAACCTTTGTTACAATGAAATAGAAGTATCACTATAATTTTATCCTACGACTAAAGGAGTGCTTTTATGGGACTATTTGATGGCTTGATGGGAAATGCTACCCAAAAAGATACAACCAATATCACAAGAGAAGTTCAAGAAATCCTGATTCCAATGGAACAGGTAGAGTTAGCGTTCAAATTAGTACGTGATTTGATTATTTTTACCGACCGTCGGATGATTATCGTCGATAAACAAGGAATGACCGGTAAAAAAAGCGAATATAAATCGATCCCTTACCGTTCGATTTCACGTTTTTCGATTGAAACAAGTGGGCATTTTGATTTAGATGCCGAATTGAAAATTTGGATCTCTAGCGCAGAATTACCCGCTGAATCGTTACAATTTAGAAAAGATAAGAATATCATCGCTGTACAACAGGCACTTGCTGCAGCTGTTTTATCTTAAACTTACGATCATCACAAAGAGCCTCCACATCCAAAACTTGAAGAATTTTGGGTGTGGAGGCTGATTGTGCATTGTTGACGACTTATGCAAAAACGCTTCTAGAGACTTAAAATTTTATAATACATAGCCTTCATTTTTTGATCTTTTGTTCTTTTTTCTTTAAAGTCCATTTTTTCTAGTTTAAGTTTCTTCATATTTTTCTCTTTGATTTTATTGATTTCTGTAAAAGAACGTTGTTTGATACCCTCGATTTTTTGTCTTCTTTTCTCTTTTAACTTTTCTAGATCTTTTTCTCTCATCACGCTCTCCTTTCTTTCGAAGAAGTTTGGTTTCTAAGATTCACTGTGACCATACAAATCTAGAAAGTAGTATCAATCGAACAGGATGGCGGGACGTCCAAGTCTCTTCTATTCATATTCTAGATTTTTGAAAATTTATCTCTCTTTATTTTTTTCGCTTTGCACAATAGTCTGAGAATCACCACTGTGTAATACTTCTTTACTATCTTTAGTTACTTCTTTATTTCTGTCGACTTCATTTAATGCTTGCTCTTTAACTGATGCTAATTTACGCTGTTTTCTTTCTCTAAGCCCTTCCAATGTTTCGTGTTCCATCGTAATTCCCCCCTTTAATAATTATTCTATTGGATAAATGTCGAAAGAATGAACCAATTTTTTTTGAAAATAAAAAAAGTATTTCCTTCAAACTATAAAGTAAAAAATCCCGCCTAGATAGTCGCTTGTGAACATTCAGCAGACTAACTGTATTATTGATTCATCACTTAACTCTTCAAACAAATAAGAATATACAAAAAAAACTACATGTATCCACTTGATCCAGCGAATACATGCAACTATCTATTTTGCTATTATTTACTCATCCTATCAGCCTTGCTCTTTTTGAAGAAATTCCTTGAACCAATAGAAGCTTTTTTTAGGTATGCGTTTCATATCACGTAGATCATGATTTCCTCTATTGACGTAAACCATCCCGTATCTTTTTTCCATATCACCTTTTGAGCTAGGTAGATCAATTAATCCCCAGCCAAGATAACCTAGTACTTCACAGCCGTCAATGCTCATTGCATCTTTCATTGCTTTAATATGTTGTTCATGGTAATAAATGCGGTAGTCGTCTTCAATAGGTGTATGGCCATCCCAATTTTCCTGCGTGCCTATCCCATTTTCAACGGGAAAAATCGGTAGATTGTATTTTTGATACATCTTGTTGATGATATCTCTAAAGCCAAGAGGATCAATTCCTAGATTCCAGTCATTCATCGAAACAAATGGATTTTCTACTTCACCATACGTCAAATAATAATTTGGTGCAACGTCTGCTGGAATATTTTTATGACTGATACTTCCTGTACAATAGTAACTGAACGCTAAATAATCACTTGTTAGTCTTCCGATTTCAGTAAGTTCTTCCTCTGTCATGTCTACATTCAAATACTGTTTTTCAAACGTCAAAACTTGTTTCGAATAACTACGCCCACAAAAAGCATCCAAAAGATTCTGGTTGATAAACTCATCCCATTCTCTCGCAATTAATACATCTTTGGGGTGATTTGTCGCAGGGTACATATTGGAATAGGCTAACATCCCACCGATTTGTCCATCTGTCGTTTCATGGATATAGTTGGCGATTTTGGCATGTGCGACCATGATATTATGCGCGATTTGATGAATGTTATCCGTTGTATTTTCAGTATTCAATGTTCCCCCGTATAATAGTGCCAACGGTGTTGAATACAAGTTTTGTTCATTGAAAGTTACCCAATACTTGACTTTATTCTTGTAACGATCCACCATTTTTTTCCCATATTCCACAAAAGCATCTACGACGTGTTTACTCATAAAACCATCGTAATTTTGTGCAAGATGGAGTGGCATATCAAAATGATAGAGACATAGCATGGGTTCAATATTCCGTTTTAGCATCGCATCGATATAATGATCATAAAATAAGAGACCCTCTTCATTGAATGCTCCATCACCTGTAGGATTGACACGTGACCAAGAAGTTTGAAAGCGATAAAAATTCATACCCATTTCTTGCATCAAATCAAGATCTTCTTCATATCTATGATAGCGATCAATCCCATGTTTCCAATCTGAAGTAGTTTCAGTCGCTTCACGAACGTCATAAACAGACAATCCTTTTCCGCCTTCCTTCCAAGCACCTTCAGTTTGCATACTTGAGGAGGAATCTCCCCAGAAAAATTTTTCCTTTACCATCTTATCATCCCAATCATCGTTCTATTTATCATTTGTCTATTTCCTTTTAGCAATCGTTTAAGAAAGACTCATCTCAGCATTTATACGAGCAACCCGTTCACTGATTTTCAAGAATGGAAGATAGAAGAAGACTAACGCAACGATAATAACTGCTTGAACAACAATTGCTCGCCAATCACCTGCTGTTGCTAAAAATCCACTTAAAAATGGTGGTGTCGTCCATGGAATTGGAACCACACATTGATTAACTAGTTCCATCGATGTTGCTAAATAGCCAATGGTCGTACCTACGATCGGTGATAATACAAAAGGAATGATCATCGGTAAGTTGAAGACGATCGGTAATCCAAAAATCACAGGTTCATTGATGTTGAAAATATTAGGGCCTAACGCCAACTTAGATAAATCTTTATATGCTTGATAGTGACTAAAAATCAATATTGCTATCACTAAAGCAATGGTCGAACCAGTTCCCCCCATCAAAGCGCCATATACTTGGTGGAACGCTGAGTTGATGATGTGAGGAGCAGCCTCACCATTCGCAGTAGCTGCCATATTCTCATTCATATTTACCATCAATAATGGATCTAGGATCGGACCAGTGATGACAGATTGGTGAATACCGAATGAAAATAGTAAGTTGCCAAAACAAACTAAAAATAAGTAACCAATAAATGAAGTACCTACACCACGTAACGGTTCTTGGATGAATTGCTCAATGATTCTCATAAAATCATTTCCTGTTAGTTGGATCAAAAATGAAGCAAAGGCAAACAATGAAACGACAATGATCAATGGGAACATCGTGTTAAAAGATTTTCCTACTGCTGGCGGAACACTATCTCCTAAGTTGACTTGCAACTTTTTAGAACGTGTCAGACGAATGTATAGCTCTGTTGCCAATAATCCAGTAATGATTGCAGCAAATACTCCTTTTGAACCAATATTTCCGTAACTGATGACTCCACTGATTTCCACAGCCGTTTCCGCATTGATCGGTGTTGTCTCGATCATTGTTGGGAGTAACGTCAAAAATGCTGGAACAACAGCGATCACAACGCCGATTGGATTATCAAACCCTCTATTTTTTGACAAGAAATAGCCAATGGTGAGTACAAGAATAATCCCAGTGATATTAAGGGTCGAGTTCGTAATGATCGATCCCCAGTTTTGCCAAGATGCCATTGTGTCCGCGCTAATCATATTTTGGAACCAACCTGACGGATCTAACACTACCGAATTAATTAAAATAGCAATACCTGCTAAAATAAATAAAGGCATGATAGTAGCAAATGAATCACGCAGTGTTCTTAAATAAATTTGATTGCCGATTTTTTGAGCTGTTAAAACAAATCTTCCCATCAAAGCTTCCCTTTTTTTCTCATCCATTTATTTATGCCTCCTGAATTGTCTAAAGTTGTATATCAACTTCTAATACAGAATATCACCTGCAATAACTTTTGTAAATACATAATTAAAATTAGTATATACTTATTTGTCGACGAAAGAAAAAAGACCACACTTGATCGTGACAAGCACAGTCTTTTAAACATTATGATCTAATTGATGTCTGCTACTATTTTTCCTGACGTATAGGGATATCTTGTCTTAGATAGATCAAACGGCGTACCATCATCAAAAAAGACGATCTGATTGGTTTCCAAAATCGGGTCGCCTACCTCGATCTCAAACTCTTCACTATCTAAATGATTTGCCTTTGAAGCAATGATCACTCGACGGGCCGCACTAACCACATAACCTAACTCTTCTCTGATATAGTTATAGATGGACCCCTTTAAAATCTCTTCGTCCAAATTTTTGATGTACTTAAGAGGCATGATAGATGTCTCTATACTTCTCGCCTCTTCATTGACATATCTCACTCGTTTAATATCATAGACCGGATCAGTCGCCTTTATTTTCAATTCTTCAGACTCATAAGAAGTGGGAAAACGCACATCAAAGCGGATGATTTTACTAGTCACCGCCGTCCCTTCTTGAGCAGAAGTCCCAAATACGCTATTGATCTGGGTCACACTCTCATTGTCCTTTTTTATGTTGCTCCTAACATATGTCCCCGATCCCCGTCTTGTGTAAAGCAAAGATTCATCAATCAATAACTGTATCGCTTTTCTGACAGTTACTCGACTCGTATTATAGGTTTTTGCCAATGCTTCTTGGTTTGGTAATAGCTCGCCTTCTTTAAATTCACCCTCGATAATCTTATTTTTCAAAGAACGAGCAATTTCGATGTATTTAGGCATATTCATTTCACCCCCCCAAAAATTTGTATACACTTATTATATTAATAGAATAACAAGAAAATGTAAATAACCTTTACAACTTTAACTAACAAATAAACAAATGACTAGTCAGGAAGACGTTTATTCAATTATTAACATATCCGCTTTTTGGAATCCAAAAAAAGCCTTCAGAGAAGCCCAATTCTCTGAAGGCCAGGTGTCACTCAAGTCTTTGTCATTTGTTGCCTAATGATTTTATCATGTTATATCTAAGATAGGCGTACAACTATTTCTGACTTTTGTAATGAATGTTGAAGTACGAATAAAGATGATTTACTTTGCCAAACGGTAGATGGCATCTGCATAAATCGCTGTAGCACGGAATAAGTCATCTAGACTCATAAATTCATTTGCTTGGTGCATTGTATCTGTGTAGCCTGGAAACATTGCGCCATACGCAACACCGCGTTTTAATAAGCGTCCGTATGTGCCGCCACCGATGATTTGTTCGTAGCCTTTTTCGCCGGTATGATCTTCGTAGACTTGTAATAATGTTTCAACCAACGGATCATCCATTGGTACATAATGTGGTTCCATTACACGGGCACCACGAGTAACTGACGCACCTTCGTCTGCTACTGTTTTGTTCAGTTTGCTTTCTAATTCATCTGTGGTTGTGCCCTTAGGAAAACGGAAGTTCATGTTGATATAGTTATCGTCTTCTGAACCATTTTCTTTAAACGCAAACAACCCAGCGTTCATTGTTAGTTTACCCATTTTTTCGTCTTCGTGGGCAACGCCTAATTTCTCACCATAAAAGTCTTCATGGACGTAAGTAGCTGCCACATGGATGAATTGTTTAGCTGCACCAATAAATTCATAATCATCAAGGAAGCTCGCTAAGAAAGAGCCGGCATTGATCCCAGATTGTGGGCTTGCGCCATGTGCTCCTTTTCCGACTACGTTGATCGTAACAAATGTATGCTCTGCTTCGATCGAACCGTTGATTGGGTTTGCTTCAACAAATTCATAAAATGCCTTTTCTAAAGCAACTGCTGCATCTGCGCTTGGTACTTCGATTTTTGCAATCGCTGTTCCTGGCACCATGTTTTCACGTAAACCTGACGTAAATGATTTCAATACATAGTCACCGGCATTATCGCCTTTAAAACGGAATCCGAAAGAAACATTGCCTTTTTCTCCGTTGATGATCGGAAATTCCGCATCTGGTGAGAAACCGAAATCAGGTTCTTCTTCATGTTCAAAGTAGTAAGCCATATCTGCCCAACCACTTTCTTCGTCACTACCTACGACAAAGCGAACTTTTTTCGATAATTCTAAATCTAGGTCTTTGATGATTTTCATCGCATAATAGGCAGCCATACTTGGTCCTTTGTCATCACTTGACCCACGAGCAAAGATTTTTCCGTCTTTGATCACTGGTTCGTAAGGATCAGTATCCCAACCATCGCCAGCAGGCACAACATCCATATGCCCAAAAATCCCTAAGGTTTCGTCTCCTTCACCTAGATCGATGTGTCCTGCGTAATTGTCCACGTTTTTTACAACGAAGCCATCACGTTCACCATAAGCAAGCATGTGTTTCAATGCGTCACGAGGCCCAGGTCCAAATGGTGCATCTGCAGTTGCTTTTGAATCATCACGTTCACTGCTTACGCGTAAAAGATTTTTTAAGTCTTCAAGCAAGTCTTCTTTACGTGCTTCGACTTCTTTTTGCCAATTGATTGTCATAAAGTTACTCCTCCACTCATTCAGTCTACGAGTTCATCATAACATAAATCAGACAAATTGTTTAAAAAATCAGACAACGGATAAACGAAACAGTTTTTTCCCTAAATATTATGGGCTATAATGAAAAAAAGGAGGTTTTCTCATGGAATTAAATGAACGATTACTCCAACAAGTGATTACTCCTCGTCCTGTGGAATCCCATAAAGGTACGTTTGGAAAAGTCGTACTGATTGGCGGAAATGAACAGTTTGGCGGTGCGATCATCATGAGCGCTTTAGCAGCTGTCCATAGTGGGGCTGGCTTGACAACTGTTGTAACAGATCCTAATAATCACGTGACCGTCCATAGTCATTTACCAGAGGCAATGGTAGGGGATTGGACAAATAAAGAAACATGGCATTCGGCTTTTGAAGATGCCGATGTCTTACTGATTGGTCCGGGATTAGGGACCAACCAACAAAGCCTTGAACTTCTGCAATTTGTCCTGACAAATCAAACAGAAAAACAATGGTTAGTCATTGATGGTTCTGCTTTGACACTGCTCGCTACGTATTCGCTGGAGCTTCCTTATCCAGAGCATACCGTTCTCACACCCCATCAAATGGAATGGCAACGCGTCAGTGGATTGCGTTTAGATGAGCAATCTGAAGAGAATAATCAGCAGAAGCAACAAGAATTAGGGGCATCTCTGGTTTTAAAAAGTCATCAAACAACGATCTATGGGCAAAATGGCATCTATTACAATACAGCAGGTACACCAGCTATGGCAACAGGTGGTATGGGGGATACGTTAGCTGGCATGATTGCTGGTTTTTTAGCTCAGTTTCCAAAAAATGACCAAACGATCAGTGCCGCTGTCTATTTGCATAGCTTTATCGGCGATCAATTAGCAAAAGAGCAGTATGTCGTTTTACCGACTCAAATCAGTCAGTACATCCCAAAATGGATGCATTATTTTAGTCAAAGATAAGAAGGAGCATAACAATGGAAAAATATACCGGCTACCTTAGAGAGCCTTTTTATTATGAAACCGATCAAATGGGTATCATTCACCACAGCAACTATATCCGCTGGTTCGAAGAAGCACGTGTTGCCTTGTTAGAACACTTGGATTTTAGTTACAAGAAAATCGAAGAACAAGGCATCATCATCCCTGTACTAGGCGTAAGTTGCGAATACAAAGAGATGATCCGTTATGGGGACAAAATCTTGATCCAACCGATTATCGAAAGCTACACAGGCACACGCTTGAATTTCCGTTATGAGATCTACGACACAGAAGATCAGCGTTTACGGACGACCGGTACAAGCCAGCACTGTTTCTTACTTGCAGAAAATCAACGTTTAGTCAAACTAAGCCGTGTCAACCCTAGCTTGGATAGTCTGTTTAAAACTTATGCAAACATCGACGCAGCCCCTGATTCTGCAACAGAAATAAAATAAAATAAAATAAAATAAAATAAAAAATAAGTGTTTATTCTTGCCTTTTAACCCCCGATTTGTATAATGGAAAGAAAAAAAGCAGGTGATTATGATGTATGTCGTGAAAGTACTACACGGTTATATTGATAAAACTGGCTGTCGCACACGTGAAAAAAACCCGGAAAACTTGCTTGTCTTCAAAGACAAAAAAGAATCAGAAACCTTTGCCAATCAAATCGGTGGTCGTGTCAAACAACTGCAGGAAGTTCGCCCAGATTGACTGTTGCTTTCGTGAAAGGATGAGATGTTCGCACTATGGATATGTATTGAAAAGAGTCGACAAACCAATTGTTTGCGGCTCTATTTTTGTGTTTCCGTTCGCTGTTCCTATTGCTTCCTCCCTTATTCTGTTCCTAGTAAAGGATATGCTATACTGGATATAACTTTTTGAAAGGGGTGTTCTATGGGGAACAATTTGCAACAACAAGCATACGAAGCTATCAGACAACAAATCATCTATTCTGAATTAGCTCCAGGGAGTAAGATTTCCGACAGAATCTTAGAAGAACAACTAACGATTGGACGCACGCCAATTCGAGAAGCATTGATCCAACTTAGAAATCAGGAATTGATCAAAACAATTCCTCAATCCGGTACATATATCTCAAAAATCGACATACGTTCCGCAGACTTGGCACGTTACATGCGAGAAAAATTAGAACAACCGATTTTACAAGAGTGCAGTGCTAAAATGAACGATACCGCTCATCAACGCTTGGAGATGATTTTAGAACAGACGGATCAAGCCATCTTGGCACAAGACAAAAAAACCTTCTTTCTTTTGGATAAAGCCTTTCACCAAATGTGTTACAAAGTTGCGGGGAAAGAAGAAATATGGACTTGGCTTGAAAGCTATAGCACTCACTTAGATCGTTTCCGTTGGTTGCGTTTGACGATTTCTGAATTAGATTGGGGCCGTGTATTAGATGAACATCAAATCTTATTGAGAGCCATGAAAGAACACGCACTTGATGAAGTGGGATTTCTTTGTAACCTCCACCTCCATATGATCATTGAGGAACAAGAACAAGTGATCCTTCATTATCCGAATTATTTTGAAGCATCCTCTGAAGGATGATTCAAAAGAGGCGTAACGCTCCGCAATTTTTAGGAACGTTTGCGCCTTCTTTTGCCTTATTCAAATAGATTTACAATGACTGAACAAGTCGCTCACAGAGTAGAGGATCATACGGCCAAATCATAGCGACTTCTAACACATATGGTGAAAATCCTACGTTATTCAACTTCTCCGAAAAGCTCATCGCTGCAATCTCACTCAATGTTCGGATCTTAGACTGATGGCGATACCCAAAAAATCGCCATAGTTCTACAGTTTTCTGTTGGGTATACAATGTAGGATCGCATGTTTCAAGATGATGATACAATTCATGTGCTAAAATCAAAGAAGTCACTTGTTCCAGTGGGAGAGCAGTGATCTTTTCCTGTTCAAACTTCTGGATTGGTTCTGTCATTAAACAGATCCCCGTTGTTTCATCGTAAGTGGCGAGTGTCAAACGATCATTCCGCCATGCTGTTTCTCCATAGGAGATAGCGACATTTAATGTACGACAAAGCGCATGAATATTTCTTGTATGGTACTTTCGATAAATCAGTTCTGCTAACCTTTCTCCACATTGTCTCGCCAGTTCTCCCCATGCTCGTTGCTCAGAAAGTGAGAGTTTCCCTACTAAAATCTCTCGTTTAAATTGATAATCACACCACTGTTTATCAGAAATCGTCATTAATTTTGAAATCAACTCATCTAGTTTACTTTTGCTTGATATTTCCCGCAATCACGATCACTTCTTCCGCTGGTTCCAACATCGCGATTTCTAACTCCATCAAGAGTTGTAGTTGTTCAAATTCTGTCGCTGAAAAATCTGCGACACGCGCGCCGATACATAGATAAAATTCCGGTCGAGCAATCAGCTCCGTCTGATAGACCGCAAGTTCTTCCCATAATTGTTGGACAGCGGAGAGATACTGTTCAGCTGTAGTTTTCAGACATTTTGCATACCCTCTTTGAACTTTGATGAATCCTTTTTGGTCGATGATCCGTAATGCGCCGATTGAATGTTCTGGACTATTTTCCCCAACCACATAGAAGTAGTCAGTATTCGCTAATAAACGAACATCTTTGAGGGACATCCGTAAATCTTCTGCAGCTAATGTCAACGCCTCTGTTTCACTGATCTGCTTTGTTAAATCAGTCGCTTTGACTTCCGTTGAACCTGTAGCAATTGCCGTCACTTTCGATGTCTGTGGATCAATTTCAACATGGACCTCAATCGATTCTGGTGTAGCGCCAGATTCGATTGCTTTATTCATCGCTTCATTTTTCAATCCTCGAATATCTTCTTTACTTGGAGAAGGAATGATTCGTTCAACCACATCTCTCACCATCGCTAATGCCACACCGATAGATGAGATCACTTCCGCATTTTCTGGTATTGAATACTTAACACCCATTTTCTGACTAAAATAAGTAATCAAGGACGCTGCTCCACCGCCTACCCCAACCAAGGAGATTTGCTCTTTTTCCAATTGATATTTTTCTGCCAGTTCCAAAATCACTGGTTCGATTTTGGCATAAGCTTTTGCCATGATCTGCTCAGCGATATCTTCCACAGAAGTCTGACAATAAGCTGCTAAAGCTTCCATGGCTTTTCTTGCGGCTTGTGGATCACCATAAGAAAAGTGTTCTTCTTGGACAAGCCCAAGAACATTCGCTGCACATGTATTGGTAATAGTGACCTCTTTTCCGTCTGCCAAAATCACTTTGACATAATCAGCCGGATCTCCCTCAATGGGTGAGAAAAAAACGATTTTCGGTTGATCGATTTTTTCAATCGGTGTGAATACAGCATAATCCAATCCAGCAATATGGGCTGAACGTGGTCCCACATCAAGGATCCCTGTGCGATCTGCCCGAACCATTGAACCACCGGCCACACCTAAGACACGAACATCTAACGATGAAATATAGGTCGCATGACCGCCGACCACTGAGTAATCGATGGCTGGACGCCCATTCCTGATAACACCAATATTAGTCGTTGTCCCTCCAACTTCAAAATACACACCATTCGAGGCACGTAAATACATCAAAGAACCCATGACAGAGGCAGCTGGACCTGAAAGCATCGTTAATACTGGTCGCTTCTTCATTTCAGCAATTTCCATTACACCACCATCACCACGCATGATCATCAAAGAAACATTGACACCGGCAGTTCGAACGGAACGTTCAGTTGATGTCGCTGTTTCTAACATTTTAGGTAAAATCGAGGCATTGATCGCTGCCGTTCGTGTTCGTCTCGTCAAACCATAAAGCTTTGTGATTTCAGAAGCCATCGTTGTTGGTATCCCTTGTTCCGAAGCAAGTGAATAGATGACTTGTTCTGGTTCACTATTATCTACGCCAAAAGCCATGGAAGAAACTAAAACTTCCGCCTGTTCTTTTTTAAGTGTAGCAATCGTCTCTAACACTCGTTCATTTGTCAATTGTTTGATTGGCAAGAACACATTTGCAATGTCTATTTTTCGATTATTCCCTAAATCAATCGGTGCTAATCGAGTTTGTCTTTTTGCCAAAAAACCTTCGAACCCGCCCTTTGCCATTCCGATCACTCCTACTTTTGCCACATCTCCTTCAATCAAGGCATTCGTTGCTTGAGTTGTAGAATGCGCGACAAAAACAACATCCTCGGGGCTGATCTGATTTTCTTGCAAACAATTTTGGAACGATTGTACGACCCCTGCAGCTACACCCTCTGGATGGTGATGCGTTGTTTTAACAGATGATTTACCGATGACTTCATGTGTCGCATTGTCGATTGCGACTGCTTTTGTATGGGTACCGCCTACATCAATGCCCATTCTTACTGCACGCTTCATTTTGCATCCTCCAAATTTTTTACTTTCTATACCTATCAAAAATTACCATAAAGGATCAACGTCAAGATACAGACGATCACACCGATCGCCCACCCTGTCGGAATCGATTTTTTCATGAATTCACGAGAGGAAACCTTTGTATACCCTAATCCCCATGCAATCCAGGATTGAGTGATATCTAAATGCTGTGGCGCAATGGTCGTCGTCGCAAATAACGGAAATAAGAAGGCCACAGGCATTGTCGGATTGACTGCTAAAACTACTGCTAAAATCGCTGATCCCGAACCGACTAGACTCAACGGACCACGGAAAAAACCTAGAGGCGTCAACAATGCAAAGGCAAGTGCCAACACAAAAGGTGTCTGGGGAATAAAGTCTCCCAAAATCGCAGAGAAATAAGAAGAAGCATATACCGCCGAATTATTGAACATCGCTAAAGTCATCAAAAAGCCAACCATCGGTGCTACATCTGTTGCTCCATCTGTAAATAATTTAGCGAATTGCCGACAGATCTCCTTGTATCCACCACGTAATTTCCCAGTAAATAGCAACGCCCAGATCCCTGCCAACATGAAACCAAGAATAATCGGAATTTCTAATAACACCACTCCCAACACAGGAATAACGACTGCCAACCAAGAAATCATTGGCGCTTCCCCACCTTCTCGTGGAAGTTCAGCTGCCATTGCATAGCGTTTCTTCGTGTTCATTGATATATTAGCTACAAGCAAAACGATTACTAAACTTACGATCATGCCAATCATTCCGATTTGAAAGTAATCATTGTATGTATAATTTTCAGCCGCAGAATTAAACCCTGCATAGATCGTTTGGTATTGCTTGAAATTGACAATATTTGCAAAGATCCCTGCCATAATCGAACCCATGAATGCAAATAGAGCAACAGGTGCAGCAATTCCTAACGACATCAAAATCGGTAAAACGATCACGGCAATTGAAATCACTGGGCCGATCCCGGTCATCGACATAAAAATAATTGACGTTACAAGACATAAAAGGCTCATCGTGATCCGCGGTTTATCACCGCCAAGCTCTACGACTTTTCGAATCAATGTAGCCGCTATCCCACTATCTACCAATACTCGACCAAAAAAAGCACCAAAGAATACATTCACTAAAATCGATTTCGCATATTCCGCTGGACCAGTAGCATATACATGGGTCAACACATCAATGACTGACTGTCCTTCCATTGCGGCATTCGGTGAGAAAAAATTACCAATCAGCGCCAATCCCATCCAAATCGTCGCCATGATCGCTAAACCAACCATCAAATTAAGTCCTTTGACACAATACCAAACCATAAAAAAGAACGACAAAATCAACAACATGCCAATAATCATTTCGCTCATAGACTCACTCCATTCTATTTCATCCCACTGATATATCAGTTGCTTCATTTTACCCTATAAAGAAACCGCTTTCATTAAATATCAACGACAGAATAAGTACATATGATTAAAAAAGATTCATTACGAGCTACTGAAATGTTTTTTGAAAAAATATTTCAGTCAGATAACTATATACAAAGATTCATTATCTAAGACAAAAAATGAGCTATGGTCACCTTTCTTTTCAAAAAAATATCATGTACTTTATCTATTTGGTTATTTCAATTTATTTGTACATAACAGAAATTTTATTGAAGTTTGTTAGATATAAAAAAACACATCCAGAAAACCTGGATGTGTTTAGCTATTCTAGCGCTTATTTAGCTAAAGCATCTTTTGCTTGGTCAGCTATTAAATAACTTTATCAGAATTTAATAGCACTTAAAGTATACTGATAAATTAAGCTTTAAGAACGTAATCATTTAACAGAATTTAACTCAGTTTAAATTTATTCTGGGTCAAATCTGGGTCAAAATTCTTCATCTAGCGTGGGGCGGCCGTTCACTTTGTGGGCGGTTTTTACTTGTTTTCAGCGTTCTCATTGTCGCCCCCTTTTTTATTTGATAGAATGGGATGAGAGGTGATAACTATGGGCAAAATATTAAAGTATTTTTTTATACTAGCACTATCCATTGCTTATTTATTTGTACAATTTGTGAATCCAGATTTTTTACCAGGCTATGAATCCATATGGACGTTAGTAACAGTAATTGTAGCCTTGGCATTGTACTTCTATAATGACTCTTTTTTTGTATTCTCTGTTGTCAATAATGCTTTAAATCATCTTTGGAGAAAACCACAAGTGACTTGGGAATTATATTATGCCTTTCAAACTTACAATGAAGATGCATTCAATGTGTCTTCTAGTCGCCTTACTAGCCTTATTGCCCAAACTTCTCAACTATCAATATTGAATAATGAAGAAAATTATTTAGAGTTTGAAATTGAATCTCCAGATATAAGAAAATACAGAATATCAAGTATTCAGATAGATGAGGAATTGCAAGAAATAACCTGCTCTTATAAATGTACTTTGTCCTTCAAATCCTCAAAAAAAGAACTCGATAAAGCAAATGATTTTTTTTCAAAACTCTTTAATACTATAGGAAAACAAGACGACCATGGAACCGAGCGGCAAACTGGACCAATGCTTATAAATCCGATATATACTCTTAAACTCTCTTTTTCAGGGTATAATCCCGTGTATGGATTAATGGTAAGAAGAATAAATCAGAATGAAGTTGAGTCATTCTCACTAAAATTCGAGCAGGGCGAGTCTGTTATTATTATTGAGAAAAATTTTATGGAAATTCAATCTGAAAATCTAAAACAATTGGAAGAAATATCAAAACATTATTTAGCACTTTCAGATGTTACTTGAAACTTCCGTAAGTATTATAAGCATCTAAAAGTAACTGTAATTTCTTTTGAAGGTCATCTATACTGGGATCATTATTTTTAAAAATAGTAAGCCCACTTTTTTTTGAGAACCCAATGGTTCTCTTTTTATTTTTTCCATTGGATGCCACATCTATTTGTACCTTAATAAAACTGGCTTTGCCATCACTGATTGCTTTCATGGCTTCTTTATTTTTGTCTACTCTTACACCGTTGAAACTCTTAGTTCTTGCATGTGTATCGGAGGTACTGAACCAAACTTGATCAACTAAAGCTTTATTTCTCACTATCTTAACAAAATCAAAATCAATACCAGAATATGAAACTAATTCAGGATTACTCTGTTTTAAATACTTCAAAAATGGAGTACAAATACCAATACTACAATTGGCAATTAACAATTTTTCTTTAGATGAGTAGTATATTTTAAAGGGATTTACTTCCTTAAACTCAGTAACTGGATTTCCATCAACAATTATATCGGACTTCTTTTCTTTAAAATATTTACAATTAAAAATTTTAAATTCTATATTACCTATTTTTATTGAAGAATCGGTTTTTAATATCTCGCCGACAATTATTGTTGAGTTTTCCGTTCGTGTTACTTCTATTTTTGTTCCATCAATATTAAATTTACTCACTGATCTTATTCCATAAGATTCCATCATAATCCCTCTTTCTTCTATTTATATCCGTTAACATTATTAAATCAAAAGTGGACCTAGAAAACAAGCGTTTTCCTAGCCCACTCAACGGATATAATCATAAGGATTATGCCAATATTATACCATAACTCCCCAAAAAAAGGCGAACGTAAATTCGCAAATAAGTACTCACACTTTTTCGTGGCTGGTTTTTGAGGCCGAGAGCCTTTTCTAGCTGTTCTGGCGTTTCATGCACTAATTGACCAGAGCAGTTTTATTCTCGTTGATTTTCACGCCTCCTAAAGTCGTTCAAAGCGACCTTGTCCATTTCGCAAGATTTTGCGATGACCTCCTGATCCGTTAGATCATCTTATGGGGTAGCGTTCTGCTAGGTCGTTCCTACAGTATGGGTTTATCTGAAAAATCCGATAAACTAAATGTTCTCAAAAATGCGAACATGCTCTATTCAGCGGAATATTCCGCCGAATGATTTTTCATATCGTCCATTTGGGCGGGTATGGATCACGACTGCCGACGGATTTCGTCTCACCCTTAACTAGGTCGAAAATTTCGACGCTGTTCGTTACAGACATTTTTGTCTAACACGGTCATATAAGCGTTGACAGAGGTTCCTAGCTACTCGTTGCCACTTGTAGAGCGTTTGCTGATAGGTCAATTTACCTGTAAACCAAGTTACAATTTGTAGCGCTGTTTACACTCACAAAAAAGAACGAAGGAAAAATCTCTTTCGCCCTCTATAACCAAGCTTATTTGAAACTTTCACATTCTATTCTTGAACATATTCCATCATCGTGTCTATATCCTCAGCTCCGACATTTCCAGCATAGTTTCTAGTAGCAAGCGATAATTTCCCTTGATTGTTATAAAACAGATACATAATATCACCATCAAAAGTTTCAAAAGGAAATGCTGATTCCTCATAAGAATTATTAAATTTTAATTGCAACTGAGTATTTACTTTAACCGACCGTTCCCCTGATTCAGATCCTGGACCATTAAAAAGTGTGATTTCCTTTGTCGGGATATTGGTTATAGTAGCAGAATATATGGCATCGATGATTGGATCGCCTCCCGCACCTTCACTATCTTCAAAACTATAAATATTGATAGTTAGATCTGATCCGTATTTCACACCATCTTCAAAAATAATTAAAGGAGGTGCATTCACTCCAGCACTATACAATGCATGGCTACTAAATCCACTACCTACCAACTCATCAAATGCAACTGCATACGGAAAACTTTCTTCATTGTCACTAGTTTGATTGTCGGGGTGATTTTCAATACTTTCGTTACTATCAGTTTCTGTAGTTGATTCTATTGTAATTGGATTTTTTGATTCACCTGATAATTCTCCATCGTTTTTCGTGCAACCAGTTAAGCTCAGCACACCAAAAGCTAATATAATTAACAGTTTCATTATTTTCACTCCTTAAATCAATAGTATTGAGATTCTATATAGAAAAAGAAAACGGACAAGGAAAAAACTCCCTATCCATTATTTGCTTCTATTCATATACTGAACCATAGTTCATGTTTGTTGATTCGGTACTGCACCACTCAGTAACTCTATGAAGTTTTTAGGAATGCCTACCGAGCAAAGAATTTTATCATGGAGGTACTCATTTTCACAATTCAATTTATTAAACAACTGTCGAAGCTCTTCAAGATACCTGCCGCGAACAGTCCCACGCTTGGAAAGCATCAAGGTAACTGTAAGAAATAATGAAAAAACATCCCCATTTAAAAATCCATCATCGTAAACGTGTATCAGCTCATTCCTATTGACCACATATAGTTGAAGCAGGTTGATTTTTATATTGTGTGCAGACTTATGATTCATGATTCGATTACCATGAGCAGCCCTATTTCTATATTCCTTTACAATCATCAACAGATTAATAAAAAGCTCCATACTCTCCTCTTTATCTGTTAAATGATCAAAAGGAAACTGAGTATAATCAAACAACATTGTTGATACAGTTTTCTCTTTAATATCTCTATTTGACAGTTTATACCAATAAATTAATGAATCAAGAGAGACACTACTTGCAAGAACCCACGGCGGTGTATAGGAGTACTTGCTCCTATAATGAATCAATTGCGGAGATAATCCATCCTGAATGAGCGAGTATAGCCTATCACGCAAGACATCCCGCTCAAAGCCACTAGTCTTTTTTAGCGATCTCCCTTTCTTAATAGCTTGATTTGATAAATAAACAACTTGATCATGCCCATACTTCTTTCCGGTATAGTAAGAAAATATAGCTTTAAAGGAATCTTCTATTCTTAATAGATACTTAAATAAGAGCGCTGAAAGTTCTTTATCAAAGTCATAGGAATCTCGAAGATTTAAAAATGATTCATTACAAAAATCATCTTCGTCACCTTCGCTTAGTTCTGGACAGAATAAATCCTTATAGCCATTGATCACAGCATAGTAAGAGTTATTTTGTAGTGTGTATTTTGCATTCTTTCTTTCTAAATCACTGGCAAAATACAGGTTACGTTCTTCAAGTTTCATTACCTGCTCTTCTAGCGAAAGAAATATTTTCTCCTGAGACATCCGCTCCACCTTCTGCTTGATTATAGGGAAATAGCCCCACTCCACTTAAGTGAAATGAGGCTATCTTACCCTAGGCATCTCGCCCTTCGTCATAATTAATATAACATCATCGACAATTGTTGTAAATAATTTTATCCTAAAATAAATATTAAATTTAAATATTAATTTAACCATATGAAACCCCACTAAATAAAAAAAGATTCATTTAGCTTCGTTTAGATTAGTTTAGCAACTGTATGAAACTTTCCGAAATTTTCTATTTCTCTACATTAAATAACAAAAAAACGAGGTGATTTGAGGTACCCTCATTCTTGACCAAACCATTTTTGGCTTCGGCTAGTCGACTACAACAATCTCAATACATTACACTACTAAAAACTAACTTTCTTCTTAATCTTGTCAGTGACAGACATTTTAAAACTATTATTAGAGTACCTTATACCATTAACCACAAAATCAATTGTATCATGTGTTAAATATGGTTCAAATAAAATAACTTTCCTAATAGCATTATCTTTAAACTCTTGATAACTTCTTTCCTGCACTTCTAAAATCTCATTTAAGCGTGATATTAACTCTTCAACTTCTTCCATTAACGGCTCTTCAATGTCTTCTTGAAATACCGTATAGATTTCTTTAAAAGCCTGACTTCTTAGCTTATTGCCTAACCTCTTGCTCGTTTCATTTACTATCAAATTGCGTTTAGCATCAAGATCCTGCTTTAACGACTGAATTTCACTTAGTTCTCTTTCAGCCGTTAATTTTCTCTTAATATTCTCTTGAGAATACATCCTATCTGTCTGAGTCGCATTTCTCAACTCTTCTCTAAAGTAAGATATACTTCCTTCTAAATCAACTCTATTGAGATCAATCTCTTTATATTTCCTTTTCTGTTCTTCCAGTAACTCATTATATAGCGGCATTATGAAGTGATTCTCCATTCATTAAGTTTATTAACGCTAGTCTTTTTTTCATTTTCTGCAGCATTTCTTGCATTGATTTCTTCAATAAATTTTGAATTAAGTGTGGTTTCAAGCTTTTGTTTACCATCAATTTCCATCAAACCGCTTTTGATTAGCTCGTTATTCATGCTATCAAATAGCCCTCTAACTTCCTCTACACCTTCAAAATTATTATTATTTACAAAATCATTTAATGTTTTATACGCTTGCTCATAGTTCATTTCTTTTCCTTCTCTCTTATTGTAGTATTTTGTAGTACTTTTTTTGTAGTACTCCGATAAAGTACTGCAATCAATTATCTATTTAAAAAGGGATGCAACATGATGCAACGCTCCTTTAGAACGTTGCAACGTTACCTTTGAGCGCTTCTTTTAAAAGATTGTCACATCAATGGTTTGGTTATTTATTACACCCCTTGAATTGTGTTTGTTTTGGGAAAAACCATATATTTTCGGAGTGTTCCTTTTGATGTGCCGTTAACGTTTAAACGGATTGATACGGATTTCACCATCCAATACCTTCTCTCGGTAGTAACACACCGCTTCATAGCTCCATTGATCATGTTCAATCAGCAATTCTTCAATCCTGGCCATCTGAAATTTATACATTAGATTGCTGTTAAAGCCATGTTTATAAGCATTGTTGTTACCAATCGGCGCACCACCTCCCTTATTTCCTACGGCGTTCTTGTTGCCGTATGGCGCTCCTCGCTTTCTAGGTATCTTTACCCTTACTGTCCCTTCAGAACGGCTGAGATCGTAATTATGACGACCTAGGGCGATGAGTACCTCATGTTTGATTCTGCGATGCTTTTTGTGATGAATAAGTAGCTTTTGATCACTCATATGCCGCCACTCCCCACTAATGAAAGTACTCGTTCGGATGAATCGGAACCTTCTCAAATCCTAACATCTGCAAAGACAAGATTCTTTCTTTATCTGTATGATTTGTGAATTTCCTCGCCTCAAGTGGCGTACCTAGAACAAACTGTTCGGAGTACTTACCCTTGTCTAAAAATGCTACTAAGTACAACCGTTTATTCAAACGAAGCACACAAGTCTCTCCAATCTCAGCTAGAATTTGTTGCATTTTCTTTTGTAAAGCATTCTGGGCTAGCCTGCGCGTATTGGCAAAACGATCACTGGTTACTTGATACTTTTTAGCCATCACCTGATCTTGAATGGGCTTAAGCGAATGATAATACCCCGTTTTCTCATTGAAACTGCAAAGCTCCTCTGATCGGTAATACACATCGGTCAGCAGTTTTCTTTCCTCGTCATCAAGGCGTTTTAAAGCATTGAAAAAGATTTTTGCATCGCTTAGTTCGGATTGATTTAAGTCATGTCGAGCAGTTTCATAGTATCGCCACTTTTTCAGATAGTATGAAGCTCTGATGCTATCATAATGCAAAGAAATCACACATCCTTTCTAAATTTTCTTCTACATCTCCTGTTAACTCGTTTTCCAGAACATCAGGCTCAATCCCTTCACGAAAACAGATTGCTGTCTCAATCTCATTAATTTCATCTACTACACTCTCAGTAAGCGCTAGAGGGACATCACTTTCTTTTTGATGAATGAATCGATCATGTAGCAAAGTTCGCTCCAGCGCATCAAGAGAGCCCCAAAACGAGGAAAAATGTTTCTTTCTAAATCGATAGCGATCAATTCGCTGATCTACTCTTTCTATGTTTAACAGTAACTTCTCCACTTCACGATCAGGTCGAAAGCCTTTGGTGACCATCGCATACGTATCTTTTACCAGTCTGACATATTCGATGTGAGTAGCCATGTTCTGTAAATAGAACATCTTTCTCAGCTGTTTCTTGTATGAATAGAGCGTTTGAATTCGCTGATCTAAGGAGAGATAATTTTTTATCAAAATTTCATCGAATGGATCCAAAGAACTACCTCCCTTGTTGGAATAAAATAAGAGGACACAAGCAAGGTTGCCTACTGGAAGGCGCTCCTTTGCTCATGTCCTCTAGTGATCTAGTCAGACTATTTCAGCTTTTTTGATATGGTGGTTTCTGTACGGATCACACGACCGTCTTGTACAATTAATTTTACCGTACCATGGGTAGGCAAGTCCACCTTTTCCGTTTTAGTCTGTCCATCAATATAAACTTTATCCATTGGATCACTCTCCTTTATTTTTACCATCATTTACCATCATTTTTACTAGCAATTACTAGCATCTTTTAGTCACACAGTGGCGATGCATCGCTGGTTTTCGTTGCAACCAAGGCTAAAAGGTTGCAAAAAAATGTTAGAGAGCGTTAGGGTACGCTCCCTTTTCTATGTGTCAGAAATGTCGGGATGCATCGCCTTCTTATGGATGCCGAAAAGATGGCTGCCCCTTTCCCCACTTCTGGGGGTATAATGATTTACACCCCAATTACTGAGTAAGACATGTCCAATTTTGTCTTGGTCTCACTCAGCCGATAATTTCTAGTGTTCGAGATTCCTCATAACATATTCTGACCAATACAGGTACCATCCTTATTTACAATAATTCGACCATTATAAGTTGCAGTTATGAATACTAAATTTAATATATGTTTTTTAGTAGCTAAGAATTGAATCACTTCGCTCTCTAATGGCGAAAATTCTTCTTCAGGATCTCTATAACGAAGTAGCGGCATCAGATCTATTTTGTCTCGGGTTAATGCATCAAAAACTTTTTTTCCATATGCTGTCTTTGTTTCTCTGTTAAGTTTTCTATTTTCTTCTCCATAATTCACACCGTGCCATACATAGCCATCATCTTCCGAATAGGATGTCACCAAGAAGTTCCAACTCCTTGCTTGTTGGAAAACATACCCCATCACCTTGCTAGTTTTTATCCACTCAATTGCGGCACTTTTATTTTCCACTAAAGGCATATTCGCAATTTCTAAAAAATTCCTATCACGCACATCTCTAAATGGTTTTTTCTTTCTAGCCATACCACACACCCCTTCGTAATTCCGTTATTTTTAACATGCTACAATTTAATGTGTATTTTTAACCTCACCCCCCTTTCCCTTGTGTATATCTACTCTCTAACGAGAGATATACACAAGGGTAAAGAAAGGTTGTTATATCAACGTTTATCTTGTAACGTAACATACCTTTTTTTTAACACCCTGACGGACAAGTAACATGTTACTATGGTGTAGCATGTTACAAGAAAAGTTACATTAACATACCGTAACATGTTACAAGCAACGTTACAGTGTTACTTGTTATTTACAGGCTTAACTATCCCTAATTGAACTTCAAAATTATCAAGCTTTTTTATTCTTCGATATAGAGACTCTCTGGCAACCCCTAAGTGATCAGCTAATTCCAATACTGAGACATTCTTTCCCTCTAAGCTCAACTTGTAAAAAGCCTCTTCAAATTCCTGAACAGATTTTTCTTTTTTTAAATTGTTGGCTCGCTTTACATCTTTAAAATTATATCTTCCTATGGCTTGCATTGTTGGATACTCATACTTTAATAGTTGCTGGTCAGTGTCAGTCTTTTGGTAGGTATTATTTTCGATGGATAGCCTGAAATCACTGACTGCTTTATCACCTGTTGGAATCAATTTAGCCACGCTATCGCATAAGGTCTCTATTGGTGGGTTCCCTGCACTCGTAGTAAATGCAATGCACGCATTAGTTTGAATCATCAGGTTGTCTAATAATCGATTAATATGACGACTAGCCTCAAACTCGGAAAAACCTTGTACATAATCGATTGAATCAATAATGATCAATCTATATTTGTTCCCATTTGCGATATTCTGTATACTATCCATAAAATGAATGTAGTTATCCGCCAAAGCATTTCCTTTATAGTTAATGACATCAATTTGCTCTACATTACTAGGTTCAATGTTTAAAGATGAATAAATTTCATGCACTCTACTGAACATCATGTACGTTGATAAACCAAAATTTACAAATAGTACACCACCTTGTGCGCATTCGTTTTCTAGCCAACACGTCCCTTCAGCTACTGCAATCGCCAACTGGATAGCTAAAGATGTTTTCCCAGACTTACTAGCCCCCGAAATAATTAATTTTTGATGTCTTCTCAGCACATTTTTCACTAGTGGTGGCTCATACAATGGTAACTTTTCCCATACACTCATAAGACTGGGCTGTGGTATTTCGTACAATTCTAAGTGCCTATCCATTTTTATCACCTCCTTTCAAAGAATAAAGACGGCTAAGGGTCTGCGGTATTTTCGTTTCATAATAGCAACGCCAAATGCTTCGCCACATCGTTAAGTTCTCCTGCGATGATCAGTTCGCAAAGGTCATCAATAAAATTTTGCCCCCCTTCGGACAACTCGCCTTCGAGACCTTCCTTGAGCCATTTTGCCGCACCTTCTCTTTTTTGTTGATCAGCATTCTTTAATACAGATAAAAATTGGCTAACTGCTTGCTCCAGTAATTCATCGGATTTAGTCATGGCAAAGCACCTCTTGCAAGTTGTTCTCTACGACAATGCCTGTTGTGCCATCACAAAACTGGATCAAAAAAATTTGTGGTTGAACCTCCTGTATAATTGTTCCAATCATGCCGTTAAATTGTCCTTTAATTACGCTTATCATTTAAATTACGCCCTTTCTGTGATAGAATAGGACAAAAGAATAGGGGTGTCCCACCTTTTTAGGTAGGGTGTCCCACTATATGTTGCCTTTTGCTGAAATTCCGCCAAGAATATACACAGCAAAGGCTTTTTCTTTTGTCCTCGTTTCATTTTGTTCCTCTTTCTGACATTTGACTGAGTGACGTTGCAACTAAGTGACGCCAATTCTGGCGATTTCTTCCTGCGCCCCACGCTAGGATTATTTTTTGTGTTTCTCAAGAAATGCATCTGCATCTCGTTGATCAATTTTTTCATAACCATCGATCATTACGACACGTAAGCCTAATTTTTCAATGAATACATACTTCACAGTGTTGTAACTGGTGTTCATGTATTTTGCAGCTTGCGCCATACCCATAAATCTAGGAAGCTCTAGCTTCTTCTTGTACTCCTCGATTAAAAGCTGGGCTTGTTGCTTCCCTTCCTCTGCCGCTGTTTCTTTTATTACGTCAAGCAGTGAGGGAGATAGGTCTAATTCGTCAATACTTAGCTTCGCCATGATTTCACCACCTAACGAGCCGTCTCAGGCATTTTGAGCGTAGTTTGATAAATAACCCCACCATTGGCTAGAATCTCTTTTATTTGCTCGTACTCCATTCCTAGACCTATTAACGTGGCGATTTGTTGCTCTCTTTTATTCACTGCCTCGTGCTCTTCAATAGTTAAAAAATCTAAAATATTGTTGCCTTTCTCAACTCCTCGAGCTTTGCGGATTTGAGTAGCATTAAATCCAATTGCTGACTTATAGCATAAATTAGTAAAGTGCTTATAGAAATGTGGTGAAAACCCTGCATCACGGATTGCATCTGTCATAGATAAACGGATTTGTTTTCCGATTACTCTTTTTTCCTTCCAAATGATTTGACCATCCATAAAAGCAGTAAGGACTTTCCTTGCCCATGCTCTGAATTCACGAGCCTTTGGTTTCTGAGATAAGAAGGAGACCTCCATTATTCCATCACGTGTAAATAATCTACGTTCTCGCTTAACTACTCTATCCCCCTCAACCTCCGACAGTTTGTCGGTAGTTGAAAATTCTTTGTCCTTTAGATACGGATTCCTCTCAACAATTTTCTCAATCCCTTTTCTGTCGGTATATCCAAGTGCTTCAGCAAGCTGATCCATACTCATGAACGGATTTCTATCTTTATCCATCCACAAATCACAATGAATACCTTGGAACAATTCTTCTTTAGCTAAAACTAATCCCTGCATCGCTTACCCTCCTTATTTTTTGGTACGTACTCGATTAGTTCACTAAGTGGAATCTGCAAGTAATCACAAATTTTAACCAATGTATCCAACTGAATGTTCATGGCACGCTGATAGTAAATTTCGCCTAGAGTTGCACGACTCAACCCAGTTGCCCTGTGAACCTCTGAAATCTTTACCAAGCGCTCGCCTAAGATTCGAGAAAAATTATTTTTCATTGTAAATACTCCTTCCTTATAATAAAAAAGTACAACTGAAGATGTACATTGTACAACCGTATGTTACACACGTATTTTGTAAAAGTCAACAAAAAAATAAAAGTAATTGTATTTTGTACACCTGAATGGTACTATTGATGCGTGAGGTGAACATTATGATTGAATTTAGATTGAAAGAAATGCTTGCTAAAAATAATATGACCATGGCTGATATAAATAAGAAAACTGGTATTTCTAAGAATGCATTAAGCCAATTAGCAAGCGGAACTTCCAAAGGGATACAGTTTCATACCCTTGAAAAAATTATTGAAGCATTAAAAGTACCAGTAGAAGACTTGATTGTTTACATTCCAAATTCACAGCAAAATATCAAATTTTCATTCGATTTGAATAAAGCAACAGGAGGGGTTATAGTTCCTGTCTTTAGTGAAAGTATTGGTGGAAGTGATGAAGAGAGTGCATTCGAGTATGTCGATAACATTCGATTTGTTATCCATCCGTTAGAAGTATTGATTGAAGCAGACGGTTTTACAGCCTCATTTAACCTTACTTGCGATATACAGCTTATTATCACTGAATCGAAAGAATTAGATGCCGTTATCGTCACTACTAATTTCCCAAGATCTGCTACTGAACTTTTATCCGTGCGTTTTGATTCTTATGACTTTAGAGAGGCTTTTGTAGAATATATAACCGATCTAGCTTCAGTTGAATTTAGCGAATATGTGACCGATTTTTATCCATCTGAATTTGTTCTAAACGGTGACATAGGTTAACGATCCTACATACCAGCGCCCCACGCTAGGTACTGGGAGGAAAAAATACAATGGCAACAAAGCCAAATCCAATAAAAAAGTATACAAAAAAAGACGGTTCAACCGCCTACATGTTCAAGAAATATTTAGGAATTGATCCCGTTACTGGGAAACAAAGAGAAACCACAAGGCGGGGCTTCGCATCACTAAAAGAAGCCAAGCTAGCCTATGCTAGGTTAGACATCGATGTGGCTGAGAATGGAATTAAACAACGCTCGTCAAATCGAGCATACAAGGAAGTATTCGAGGATTGGTTTAATCTGGTGTATAAAACAAAAGTCAAAGAGAGCACCTATTGGAACACGAGGATCATCTTTGACAAGCATATTCTGCCTGCATTAGGATCTTACAACATCAAAGCGATCACTGTAACAGCTTGCCAAAAACAGGCAAATGCTTGGTGCAAAGATAATCCGAATCGCTACGATCGCTATATCAACTACGCAGGAATGATTTTTAAGTATGCTGAATCCATAGGAGAAATCCAATCTAACCCGATGCAAAAAATAATTCTCCCTACTCCTGTAGAAAGTATAGAAGGCGATGAACCAGAAGTGATTAATTTTTGCGATCGTCAAGAACTGCTATCCCTTCTAAAGGAACTCAAGGAAAATTATCCTTTTAAACGATTTGTATTCTTCTCACTCCTTGCTTATACAGGTTTGCGAAAAGGTGAGGCATTGGCTCTAACATGGCGAGACATTGACTTCAAACATCAGACTCTAACAGTAAACAAAACGCTTGCTGTTGGCAAGAATGGAACTGCCTTGATCCAAAAACCAAAGACTAAAGCAGGAGTTAGAACAATTAGTATAGATTCCGACACTGCAGACCTATTAAAAGAATGGCGCTATCATCAAAAGAAACATATCAATTTACTAGCTATGATGCCGTCCATCGAACAGCTAGTATTTGCAAAAGACGAGGATAACGGCTTGATGAATCCAAGAACACCACAAACATGGCTCGATACCCTTTATCGCAAAAACAAATCATTGCATCAGATAACGCCTCATGGATTCCGTCATACTCATGCATCGCTATTATTTGAAGCAGGTGCAAGTATGAAGCAAGTGCAAGCTCGTCTGGGGCACAGTAATATAAAAACAACGATGAATGTTTACACTCATGTCACTAAAGAAGGCAAAGAAGAAACTGCAGATATTTTCGGTGAATTTATGAGGAATGGGAAAAGTCTGGGTCAATCTCTGGGTCAAAATAAAAACCCCGCTCAATAAAGGCGGGGTAAACGTTGGCGTAACAACGTTAGTTAGATTATTTGTTTAAAGCGTCTTTTGCTTGGTCAGCTAATGCAGTAAATGCTGCTGCATCATGGACAGCCAAGTCAGCTAACATTTTGCGGTTGATGTCGATTTCAGCTAATTTCAAACCGTGCATCAATTTTGAGTAGCTTAAGCCATTCATACGAGCCGCTGCGTTGATACGAGCGATCCACAATTTGCGGAAGTCGCGTTTCTTTTGACGACGATCGCGATATGCGTAGTTGTATGAATTCATTACTTGTTCTTTTGCTGTTTTAAATAAAGTGTGTTTTGAACCGTAGTAACCTTTTGCTAATTTCAGCATTTTTTTGCGACGTTTACGAGTTACTGTTCCACCTTTTACACGTGCCATGTATAATTCCTCCTAATAAAAATAAATCTTTAAATTTCAATTATTTTACGTTCTTATTTCATTTTTGCTAGTTGTTGACGAATACGTTTGAAATCGCCACTAGAAACCATGCGCGCTTTACGTAATTGACGGCGTTGTTTTTTAGTTTTGCCGTGGAAACGGTGACTTGTAAACGCACGGAAGCGTTTCAATCCGCCTTTACCAGTACGTTTGAAACGTTTTGCTGATCCGCGGTGTGTTTTTTGTTTTGGCATGACTATATTTCCTCCTCAAAATCTTTCGTTATCCGACTATTGACTGTCCAACAATCAGTTAGTCATTCAAATTACTTACTGTCGTTTTTCGGTGCCAGCGTCAAGAACATGCTGCGTCCGTCCATTTTCGCTTTTTGTTCCACTGTTGCAATATCAGCAGTTTCTTCAGCTAAGCGATCCAAGACTTTTTGACCAATTTCTTTGTGGGTAATGGCACGGCCTTTGAAACGGATAGAAGCTTTCACTTTATCGCCTTTCTCTAAGAACTTACGTGCATTACGAAGTTTTGTATTGAAGTCATTCAAATCAATCGTTGGACTTAAACGAACTTCTTTTACATTGATCACTTTTTGTTTTTTACGCGCTTCGCGGTCTTTCTTTTGTTGCTCGAAACGGTATTTTCCGTAGTCCATGATTCGCGCTACTGGTGGTTTCGCACCTGGAGCAACTAACACAAGATCCAAGTTTGATTGTTCTGCAATTTGCAATGCTTCTGCTTTTGACTTAACTCCTAATTGCTCACCATCTGAACCGATCAATCGTAATTCACGTGCACGAATGCCGTCGTTAACCATCATATCCTTTGCTATGGTCATTCACCTCCAAATATTATGAGAGAAAGAAAAGCTTACCGAATGAACGGCAATAAAAAAACGAGTTCTTTTGATAGAACCCGCACGTACTCCACCTATACTACATATAGATGAAAACTATCTAGCCCAGTGACTGTATCAACTAAGGCGAGAAGCGGGTGCTTCTGCTTTTATTTCTCAACTTAATTATCATACCAAATCTATTTCTTTTTGTCAATCATTTCTTCACTTTTTTCTATTTAATCGTAGCAGTTCTTCTTCTCATACAGCTCAGCAATTAGATATTTTTGTTACTTCCCTTATCACCAATCGAATCTGTCACCCTTCTGCTACTACCTCATTTACGTTTTATATAATTTCACTTCTTTTATTTTAAGATAACTAAAATAGAATCTGAACAAAATCATTCAATTCTTAATCCCAAGAAATATTTTTTTATAAAAAAATGTTCTCATTTTCCAAATATGGTACCTAAATCCTTAAAAAATCAACGTTATAACAAATCATACTATTTATGTTTCTATCATTTTTTTACCTACACATCGGTATAAACTGATTCGTAACTATTCATTTTATTTGATAATCTTAATCCCAGATAACACAAAAGAGAGATAATTACGAAATTCGTTTTTTATTATTCGTTATCTAAATCTTATTTACATATGGAGGAAAAAATGAAAAAACAAATTTTTGGTACAGTTTTATGCTCGGGGATTTTATTTGGAGCAAGCTTAACGATTGGGGAACAAGACGCTTCTGCTCACGGTTATGTCGAATCACCGATCAGTCGTGCGTATCAAGGACACTTAGACCGTAATGTTAATTTATCCGCTGCAGCAGCAAAATATGGTCCAGTGATTTATGAACCACAATCATTAGAAACTGCTAAAGGCTTCCCAGCAGCTGGCCCTGCTGACGGACGCATCGCTTCTGCAAATGGTGCAGTTGGAGGAAGCTTCTTACTAGATAACCAAACAGAAACGATGTGGACAAAACAAAACTTAGATACTGGTGTGAATACATTCAGATGGCGTTATACACAATCTCACCGTACCACTAAATGGCATTATTATATTACTAAAGTAGGTTGGAACCCAAATGAGCCCTTAAAACGTAGCGATTTGGAATTATTAGCAACTATCGATCATCACGGGGCACAAGCTTCGACTAATCCATCGCATTCAGTGAATATACCAAAGGATCGGCTTGGTTACCATGTCGTTCTAGCTGTTTGGGATATCCATGACACAGGCGCTGCATTCTATCAAGTAGTCGACGTCAACTTGAAAGGTGATTCAGCAATTCCAGTAGCACCAACAGCACCACAAAACGTTCGTGCGACGAATGTGACTTCTTCAACTGTCCAATTAGCTTGGAACAGCCAAGCGAATACTGCCTCTTACAACGTTTACCGTGATGGCGTATTGCTTGGAAACACAACAACACCAGATTTCAGTGATACAAACTTAACTGCGGATACATCTTATAATTATGAAATCGAAGCAGTTGGACAAACTGGCTTAGTCTCTGCTAAAACAGCTTTGACAGTAAAAACTACAACAGAAAATACACAAGAAAAACCAACTACACCAACTCACTTACACTCGATGGGTCAAACAAGTTCAAGTGTTTCATTGATGTGGGGCGCTTCTACTCATTCAAAAGGAATCAAACAATACAACATCTACCGTAACAATCAATTGATTGGTTCAACAAAAGAAACAGAATACGAAGTGTCTGGATTAGCTGCAAACACTACCTACTCATTCGTGGTTCGCGCAGTCAGCAATACGGATGAACTATCTGATGCAAGCAATGCGTTATCTATTACGACAGATCGCGATGACAATGGCGGCGACGGGGGTGGTGAAGTCACTCCAGGACGTCAATGGACAGTAGGAAGCTTATTCGCACCGGTTTCTTATACAGCCGGTGAAGAAGTTGTTCACAACGGTGTGACATATATCACTTGGCAATCTCACTTGAACTATGGTGATACAAACTGGGCGCCAGGAATTGCCCATGCCTTATTCTATCCTAAATAAAATAAACCTTATCAACGTAATTAAAACGATAATATAGAAAACATTCCACGTAAACAAAACCCTATAAAAATGAGGCTAGAACAACTTTCTTTGCCTCAAAAATAAGCCAGCACCTGTAACATTCGAGACGAATATTACAGGTGCTATTTTTTTCAAAGCGCTTATCCATTATCACAGATTGCAAAATACATTCCCTCCCACTTCGTATCCCGTTCCTTCTATAAATAGATAAAATAGATAGAATTGCTTGAGAGGTGGTATTTAGTCCTCTCGAAACTCTTGAATCCAAATAAACGATATTCTAATTTGACTTTTTTCGATAATAAGACCGAACGCTCCTATCACAATCTCAGACCAAAAAATTGATGGTCAAATCCATAAAAAAGGAATAAAACAGCCAATAAAAAGATATATTTTAAAAATAAGTAAACGTTAAAAATAACTATAAACGCTACTTCAACCTTTCTCAATTAGAATCAAATTTTATCTTTTTATTTTTTCCTTTTTATTTATTATGCAAAATAAATAACTAATAACAAATAAAAAAGACAACAAAAACGCCTTTAAAACAATATTTATTCATGTTTTGGATAAAAATACCATCATTTGAAGTCAAGACCCAATTTTACCTAATGTTCGGTATAAACAGATTATTCAATAGTGCAATTCTCTGATAATATTAAATACAGATAACAACGAGGCACATCGAACGAGTCATACTCATCGACCTTATTAGTTATCTAAAATATCATTTTATCTATGGAGGGAAACATGAAAAAACAAATTTTAGCAACAGTTCTATGCTCTAGCGTTTTATTAGGAGTAGGTTTATCTATCGGAGGACAAGACGCTTCAGCTCACGGTTATGTGCAGTCACCGATCAGTCGTTCATACCAAGGTTCCTTAGACCGTAATGTGAACCATAATGCAGCATTAGCAAAATACGGTCCAGTGATTTATGAACCACAATCATTAGAAGCATTAAAAGGTTTTCCGCAAGCTGGCCCTGCTGACGGACGCATCGCTTCTGCAAACGGTGCTGTTGGAAACAACTTCAACTTAGACCGTCAAACTTCGACCATGTGGACAAAACAAGATTTGAACACAGGTCCTAATACATTTACTTGGCGTTATACCGCGACTCACCCTACAACTAAATGGCATTACTATATCACAAAAGCAGATTGGAATCGCTACGATCAATTAGATCGTAGCGATTTTGAATTGTTAACAACGATCAACCATGGTGGGGCTCAAGCTTCAACAAATCCATCACACTTAGTGAACATCCCTAATGACCGTCTTGGTTACCATGTTGTTCTAGCTGTTTGGGATGTAGATGATACAGCAATGGCATTCTACCAAGTAATCGATGTGAACTTGAAAGGTGATTCAGCAATTCCAGTAGCACCAACAGCACCACGTAACGTTCGTACTACTAATGTAACTTCTTCAACAACTCAATTGACTTGGGATGGACAAGCAAATGCTTCATCATTCAACGTTTACCGTGATGGTCAATTATTAGGAAACACAGCTTCACCAGATTTCAGCGATCAAAACCTAACTGCAGAAACTACATATAAATATGAAATCGAAGCAGTTGGACAAACAGGGCTAGTTTCTGAAAGAACAGCTTTATCTGTTACAACTTTATCTGAAACTACAGAAGAAAAACCAACTGCACCTAGCCACTTACACTCAATGGGTCAGACAAGTTCTAGCGTTTCATTGATGTGGGGAGCTTCTACTCACTCAAAAGGAATCAAAGAATACGAAATCTTGCGTGATGGCCAAGTAATTGGTTCAACAACTGAAACTGTTTTTGAAGTAGAAGGCTTAAAAGCTGAGACACAATACTCATTTGTAGTACGCGCAATCAGCAATGAAGGCGATGTTTCAGATGCAAGTAACACATTAACAATCACAACTGATCGCGATGAAAATGGCGGCGGTGACGAAAATGGTGGCGATGGCGGAAACGGCGGCGGTGAAGTCGTTACTGGACGTCAATGGACAGTAGGTAGCTTCTTCTCACCTGTTTCTTATACAGCCGGTGAAGAAGTTGTCCACAATGGTGTGACTTATATTACTTGGCAGTCTCACTTGAACTACGGTGATACAAACTGGGCACCAGGCATTGCTCACTCATTATTCTACCCTAAATAAATCAACTCACTACCCTTTATTCGACTAAACAACGATTCAAATAAGCAAGAGGCAATCACTCATTTGTGGTTGCCTCTTTTTTGTGATTTTTTATTCGGACAATTCAAAGTTCCACTTAAGTCAGAACATTTTTTATATGCTGACTTCTTCACGGATCTCCATTAGTTTTTCTTCAATCATTTGTAACACTTGTACTCTAGCTGCTTCATCTTCCACAAAGTTCAAACAGTCACCGTCGATTTGGATCTTAGGACTTTCATCGTAAGCTTCATACCATTCATCATAACGGCGATTCAATTCTTGATAATACTCATAGAGACTAGGGTCAAAAGAAAGTTGTTCATATGCCCGCCCTCTTTTTTCGATCCGTTCTAACATGGTTGAAAAAGATACGCGAATATGAACCAATAGATCGGGATGTTTTTTCGATGCCGCATAGGGCAATTCTTCCATCATGTTCGCCAATAATTCATCGTAGACTTGGACTTCTGTCGCTGTCGCTCGACCAAGATCTGCATTTAAATGAAATAATAATGAATCTTCATAAATCGAACGATCTAACACATTGTTATCCTCTTGCATCGCTTGCTTGATACTTGCAAATCGCTTATTCAAAAAATAAATTTGCAATAAAAACGCATATTGTTCAGGGTTTGCATAAAACAAAGGCAATACTTCGTTGTCATCGATTGATTCGTAAAACGCCTGACTCTTAAAATGGTCAGCAATCATTTTTGTTAAGCTTGATTTCCCTGCTCCTATCGTTCCTGCTAAAACAATCACACTCATTTCCCTCCAACTCACTTCTCCCACTAAATACAGTGTTTTTTTTTCATGTTTCTAAATATAACCCCAATATCTTGTGGTGTCAAACGAAATCGACAAGATTCTTTCCTATGAAAAATCAAAATTTTATTAAGAAAATCACGTTTTTTGTCGAGAAATCGTATTCTTTATTTTACTTCTTGACTGGTTTTAGTAAAATAAAGAAGGACTGTTTTTTTGGACAAACATTGCGCACATAGTAATAGGCGCTTTATTTTTTGTTAAAAAGCTACTCTTAGAGGAAAAGAAGGAGTTGTATTATGGCAATTCATGGCCAAGGGGAATCGAGTGGAAAACTGATTTTAATGGGTGAGCATGCTGTCGTTTACGGCGAGCCTGCCATTGCCTTTCCGTTTTATGCAACAAAAGTAACAGCTACACTTGAAGCACTCCAATCATTCAATAAAGATCAACTTATTTCTTCCTACTATATAGGAAATTTACATGATGCACCACATGCGTTGAATAATATCAAACAGCTGATTGCTGGTCTGAAAACTCACTACCATGTGCAAGACACCTTGCGTTTAACGATTGAAAGCACCATCCCTGCAGAACGTGGAATGGGTTCCAGTGCAGCCGTAGCTACTGCGATCACACGAGCTTTTTATTCCGCCTATGAGTTGCCATTATCACGAGAACAATTATTGGCGCATGTGCAAGTTTCTGAAAAAATCGCACATGGAAACCCCAGTGGAATCGATGCTGCCGCAACAAGTGGATTCGAACCGATTTATTTTACAAAAGGCCATCCTTTTGATTATTTTGCGTTGAATATCGATGCTTTCTTGATTGTCGCTGATACGGGAATCAAAGGACAAACACGTGCAGCGGTGAAAGATGTCGCACACCTTTTTGAGAAAGATGCGCAGAAAACTGGACAAAAAATCCAACAACTAGGATACTTGACGAAACAAGCTAAAAAAGCAATTATCGACAATTCGCCAGAAAAGTTAGCTGAAGCAATGAATGATGCCCAGCGCATTCTAAAAAGTTTGACGATCAGTAATGACTTTTTAGATACTCTGATCGCTACCGCACGTGCTGCTGGCGCTTTAGGAGCAAAATTGACCGGTGGCGGACGTGGTGGATGTATGATTGCCTTAGCACAAACAAAAACAGAAGCTCAAGAAATCAGCCACGCACTAATACAAGCAGGCGCAGCTGAAACTTGGATTCAAGGATTAGGAGTACATACCTATGCTTAGTGGTAAAGCCCGTGCTTATACAAATATCGCCTTGATCAAATATTGGGGCAAAAAAAATGAAGAATTGATTCTTCCGATGAACAACAGTTTATCTCTCACTCTCGATGCTTTCTACACAGAAACCGAAGTGATTTTTTCAGATTCGTTCACAGACGATCTGTTCTATTTAGATCATGAATTACAAACAGAAGCAGCCACCAAAAAAGTCAGTCGCTTCCTTGATCTTGTACGCATACAAGCGAATACAAACAAACGCGCAAAAGTGATCAGCCATAACTTTGTTCCAACAGCCGCAGGGTTAGCTTCCTCTGCAAGCGGTCTAGCTGCGTTAGCCGGCGCCTGTAATGAAGCCCTAGGACTAGAATTGGATAAACAATCCCTGTCCAGACTAGCTCGTCGCGGCTCTGGCTCTGCTTGTCGTAGTATTTTTGGTGGCTTCGTGGAATGGGAAAAAGGGCATGATGACCAAACTTCATATGCGCAACAAATCCCTTCTAATGGATTTGAAGACGAACTCGCCATGGTATTTGTATTGATCAATGATCAACAAAAAGATGTATCTAGTCGTGATGGAATGCGCCGAACAGTGAAAACTTCACATTTTTATCAAGGGTGGCTTGATTCAGTCGAAACAGATCTACGGGAGCTGAAACAAGCAATCGCTGAAAAATCGTTCCAAAAAATGGGCGAAATCATGGAGCGAAATGGGTTAAAAATGCACGGCACCACGTTAGCGGCTAATCCACCCTTCACCTACTGGTCTCCAGATAGTCTGAAGGCGATGCAAACGGTTCGTGAACTACGTGCTTCAGGCATTCCTTGCTATTTCACGATGGATGCAGGCCCAAACGTCAAAGTATTAGTTGAAAAGAAAAATCAAACGGCTGTTCAAGCAAAATTCATTGAATTATTTAGTCGTCAACAAGTGATTCTTGCTCATGCTGGGCAAGGAATCACGATTATTGAATAAAGGGAGATTGTTATGGTTGAAGTATCTGCACCTGGAAAACTTTATATCGCTGGAGAATACGCAGTTGTCGAAACGGGGCATCCTGCAATCATCGTGGCAGTCGATCAATTCGTCACAGTAACAGTGAAAGCTGCTCGGAAAGTCGGGAGTATCCAATCTGCACAATATAGCGAAATGCCTGTGCGTTGGACAAGACGAAAAGGCGAACTCATTCTAGATATCCGTGAAAACCCGTTCCATTATATCCTTGCTGCTATACGTTTAACTGAGAAATATGCACAGGAAAAAAACATTCTTCTTTCATTTTATGACTTGAAGGTAACCAGTGAATTAGATAGCTCAAATGGTAGGAAGTATGGACTAGGTTCTAGTGGCGCAGTAGCGGTAGCGACTGTACGAGCATTGAACCAATTTTATGCACTGAATTTATCTCAGCTTGAGATTTTTAAAATTGCAGCCTTAGCTAATCTAGCTGTCCAAGACAATGGTTCTTGTGGTGATATTGCGGCTAGCTGTTATGGTGGTTGGATCGCCTTCTCCACTTTTGACCACCAATGGCTCAAAGAACAAGAATCAAGTAAAACGATCAGTGAATTATTAGCGCTCGATTGGCCTGGTTTATCTATTGAATCCTTACACACTCCGGAAGATCTCCGTTTATTGATTGGTTGGACTGGTAGTCCTGCCTCTACTTCCGACTTAGTGGACCAAGTACATCGCTCTCGTGAAGATAAAATGGCGGCGTATCAACAATTCCTTGAAGATAGTACGCTTTGCGTCAACACGATGATCCAAGGTTTTAAAGAAAACGACGTTGCTTTGATCCAAGAAATGATTCGTAAAAATCGTGAATTATTGCGTGATCTGTCTGCCATCACTGGCGTGTTGATTGAAACACCAGCATTAAATAAACTGTGTTGTTTAGCTGAACAATTTGAAGGCGCGGCGAAATCTTCTGGCGCTGGCGGTGGGGATTGTGGCATCGTGATCGTGGACCAAAAATCAGGTATCCTTCCACTGATGAGTGCTTGGGAAGAAGCTGAAATCACCCCGCTTCCATTACATGTCTACCATCAACAGAAAGAGGACAAGTTATGAATCGAAAAGATGAACATGTATCATTAGCTAAAGCATTTCACAACAAACAAATAAATGAATTTGACTTCGTTCGACTTGTCCATCATCCACTTCCACAAAGCAAGGTCGATGAAGTGTCTTTGAAGACAGAAGTTGCAGGTTTTACTCTTTCTAGTCCTTTCTATATCAATGCCATGACTGGCGGTAGTGAAAAAACAAAAAAGATCAATCATGACCTTGCACAGATTGCTAAAAGTGCTGGATTGATGGTTGCTACCGGTTCTGTCAGCGCCGCCTTGAAAGATCCTTCCTTGGCAAATTCTTATACGGTGATGCGAGATGTCTATCCTGAAGGGAAGATTTTAGCGAATGTCGGTGCTGGTACTTCTGTCGCACGTGCCCAAGAAGCTGTAGCACTCTTCCAAGCGGATGCGTTACAGATCCATTTAAATGCACCACAAGAATTAGTCATGCCTGAAGGGGATCGCGATTTTTCGCAGTGGAAAGAACTGATCTCAGAAATCCAACAAACTCTTGATGTGCCAGTGATCGTAAAAGAAGTGGGCTTTGGGATGACGAGGGAGACCATCATTGAACTGTCTGAACTAGGTATCAAGACGATTGACGTCAGTGGACGTAGCGGAACAAGCTTCACACAAATCGAAAATGCTCGTCGTAAAAAACGTGAATTGGCTTATTTGACGGATTGGGGGCAATCTACTGTGTCCTCCTTACTTGAAGCGAACGAAGCAAATACAGCCGCCGAAATCATTGCTTCGGGTGGCATACGAAATGCTTATGATATCTTTAAAGCATTGTGTCTTGGTGCGAACGCTGTAGGGATTTCCGGAACGATCTTGACGCACTACATGACACACGGGATCGAGGAGACGATTGCTCTTATGGCACAGTGGCAAGAAGAACTACGAATGCTCTATGCTATGGTCGGTGCAACAAAAACAAGTGATTTAACCAAACAATCCTTGATTTTTTCTGGCCCGGTCAAAGAATGGTGCGAAGCCAGAGACATCCCATTATCAAAATATGGTCGGCGCAAATAAAAATGACGAGTGCATACGATGCACTCGTCATTCTTTGTTTATTATGGTTGTTTTCCGATATAAGCTAAGATACCGCCATCTACATACAAGATATGTCCGTTAACAAAATCAGACGCACTTGATGCTAAGAAGACAGATGGTCCAGCTAAGTCGATTGGATCACCCCAACGAGCGGCTGGTGTACGGCCAACGATAAATTGGTCAAATGGATGACGCTCCCCGTTTTCTTGTGTTTCTCTTAATGGCGCTGTTTGCGGCGTCGCGATATAGCCAGGTCCGATCCCATTACATTGAATGTTGTACTGACCATATTCTGAAGCAATGTTTTTCGTCAACATTTTTAATCCGCCTTTAGCAGCAGCATAGGCACTTACTGTCTCACGGCCAAGTTCACTCATCATTGAACAAATATTGATGATTTTCCCGCCACCTTTTTCAATCATATCTGGGATGACTGCTTTCGACATGATAAATGGTGCGTTCAAGTCTACGTCGATGACTTGACGGAAATCCGCCACATCCATTTCGATCATTGGTGTACGTTTGATGATGCCTGCGTTGTTGACCAAAATATCGATTGGACCAACTTCTGATTTGATTTGTTTGACCATTGCTTGTACTGCTGACTCATCCGTCACATCACAAACATAGCCTTTTGCTTCAATGCCAATTTCTTTGTAGTTGGCAATCCCTTCATCTACTGATTCCTGAGTTAAATTATTGAAGACGATCGTTGCTCCAGCTTCTGCTAATGAGCGAGCAATCTCAAAACCGATTCCGTATACCGCACCGGTGATTAAAGCGACTTTATTGTCTAAGCGAAACATATCCATATTGAATGACATTTTTATCTTCCTTTCCTATTTCAATTGATCCATTGATACCATATCCATATCTGTATAGGTGATATTTTCACCACACATTGCCCAGATAAACGAATAATTGCTTGTGCCAACACCTGAGTGGATCGACCAACTTGGCGAAATCACGGCTTGTTCATTATCTACGACTAAATGTTTGGTTTCATCTGGTTTACCCATCATATGGAACACACGTGTATCTTCATTTGCATAATCAAAGTAAACATAAGCTTCCATGCGACGTTCATGTGTATGACAAGGCATCGTGTTCCATGAACTACCCGGTTCTAAAATGGTATAACCCATCTGTAATTGACAGCTTTCACAAACGTTTGGATGGATATATTGGTAGATTTTGCGCTCATTCAATGTGACGCCTTCGCCTGTTTCCATGGGTTTCACTTGATCGATGCTGATTTTTACATTTGGATATTTGTGATGTGCTGGCACAGAACTGATGTAAAATTTTGCAGGGTTTTCTGGATCTACCGAGGAGAAAACTACATGCTCCGTTTCTTTACCGATGTAATACCCATCTTGTTTCTTCATTTCTTCTTTTTCACCGTCGATTTCAATGAATCCGAGTCCGCCGATGTTGATCACACCAAGCTCGCGACGTTCTAGGAAATAAGTAACACCTAGTTCTTTATCTAGTTTGATTTCTAATGGATGAGTTGTTGGTGTTACACCGCCGAAGATCATACGATCATTGTGCGTATAAGTAAGACTGATTTTCCCTGGAACAAATACTTTCTCTACCAAAAATTCATTTCTCAATTGTTCTGTTGAATAATGACGGATATCCTCTGGGCTATGTGTATAACGTGTTTCCATTTCTTGCATGTTGATAGACTCTCCTTTATCGAATGATTTTTCCAGAACCGCTAGTGATAAAACTAGCAACTTCTGCTTGATTGAATTGGTTGCAATCTCCATGAATCGTGTGTTTCAACGCAGAGGCTGCTGTCGCAAAATCAATAATTGCTTGTGGTTGCATCTCTTCTAAAATTCCATGAAGCAATCCCCCAGCAAACGCATCTCCTCCACCCACACGATCAACGATCGAAGTGACTTGATGAAGCGGCGATTCGAAATAGCTATCCTTCATCCACAAGGTACCTTGTAGATCATTTTCACTCGCTGAATGCACCGTACGTTTGGTTGAGTAAAACGTTTGGATGTTGGGAAATCTTTCTTGCATTTTTTCGTAATAATAAATAAGTGGATTTACTGTCGTTTCAGGTGCTTTTGCTATCCCTAACAAATAAAGCGCATCCATCTCACCCGCTGAACAAATATCAACGAGTGGTAATAATTGTTCTAACACTTTACCCGCTTCTTGTTGTGTCCACAGCTTGCCCCGATAATTGATATCAAAACTGATTTGACAACCTGCTTGTTTGGCTGCTTCCATAAGTTCTTTTGTCAGCCATCGCCAATTTTCTGATAATGCCGGTGTGATTCCTGAAACATGGAATAGATCGACTCCCTTAAAACAATCCTCTAGTGACCATTCCAAGCGATCCATCACCGCGAAACTAGAACCAGCACGATCATAAATGACTGAAGCCGCACGTTCACCGATCCCTGTTTCCATATAATATGTGCCAAGCCGAGGGCCGCCTTTCAGCAGTAGGCTAGTATCTACCCCATAGCTTCGTAAGTGTTTTTCGACTGCCAGACCCAGTGAATGTTCTGGGACTTTTGACATGAACGAAACCATATGTCCATAATTTGCTAATGAGATCGCGACATTCGCTTCCCCACCGCCATAATGCGCGCAAAAATGATCACTGTCTTGTAACCGTTGTCCCTGTTCTGTCGACAAGCGTAGCATGATTTCTCCGAGTGTCACGACTCTTCCCATCAGCGGTTACCTCGTAATTTCTTTCATTTTTGCCGCATATTGTTGTGCGACTTTTGTCACTTCCTCAAAATCTCCATGAGCTGCTGGAGCCAACAAGTTCCCACCAACACCAACAGTGATCACGCCTGCCTCAAACCATTCTTGCATGTTTTCTAAACTGACCCCACCAGTAGGCATGATATTGACATGGGGCATCGGCGCTTTGAATGCAGAGATGATACTTGGACCGAAAGCACTTCCAGGAAATAGTTTGACGATGTCTACGCCACTTTTTAGCGCTGTTTTGATTTCATCGATCGTCATACATCCTGGTAAATAAGGGATTTGGTATAAATTGCATAGTTCTGCGGTTTCCTGATCAAAACAGGGGCTGACGATATACTCAGCACCTGCTAAAATCGCTAAACGCGCAGTAATAGCATCCAACACTGTCCCTGCACCGATCACCACATCCTGTTGGTCTTTGTAGGTTTCTACTAGTTCTTTAATTACTCGATCTGCTTGTGGCACGGTGAAAGTCAACTCAATGCCAGTTAGTCCGCCTTTGATAATCGCGTGACAAGCATTCAGTGCTTCTTCATTTGTTGCTCCTCGTACGACTGCAATAACTCCCGCTTGTTTCAAACGAGATAAGATATCCATTTTTTTCATCTTCCCACCCATTTCTTATTTGGAAATTATAGTTTACAATAAAGAAATTTACATCTTCATTATACGGCAGGAATAAAAAAACGCAAACGCTTTTTAGCTTTTTTCAAAAGTTTTTTCGATTTCTTCTTTCGTTTGCAGGATCGTTTGAATGATTTGAGCCTTGCTTTCTTCACTTAATCGGTATTTCGGCATACTGACACTAAACGCTCCAACCACCTGGTTCTCATGAACTAAAGAGGTACCGATGCAAAAAATGTCTTTTTCGACTTCTTCATCATCGAAGGCGATTTTTGTTTGTTTAACTTGCTGGATCTCTTTTTTTAGTTTTAAAGAATTGGTAATTGTATATTCAGTGAAGGGGACCAGAGGACATTGTTCGATATACTGTTGATATTGCTCTTCCGTAAAATGCGCCAAGACGGCTTTCCCCATTGCTGAACTATATAAAGGTCTCGTGATACCGATTTTTGAAGACATACGGATCGTTTGATTTTTAGGGTCCAACTTATTGACATAGAGAATCTCGTTGTTGTCTAAAATACCTAGATGAATGGTTTCATCAATTGTTTGTTGTAGTTTTTCCAAAAATGGCAAAGTACGTTCAACTAGATCGATTTGATCGATATTTTTGTTTGCATATCGGACCAGTTTCCCACCTAAACGATAATTTTTTTCTTGATTTTTATTTACATAACCAATCATGGATAACGTATCTAAAATTTTTAATGCAGTAGATGACGTCATGTCGATACCTTTTGCAATTTCTTGTAATGAAGCATCTGGATGCTCTGCTAGATAATCTAAAATATGCGAAGCTTTGATTAAAACGGTCCCATAAGGTTTTTTATTTTCCATATTCCACTCTCCTATTTCTATATAGGAAATTATATCGGAAAGAACGATAATTTAAAAGGGATCTTTGTTTTCTTCTTCATAATGCGTATAATGAACAAACGCTCCTGCCAGATCTTTTTTCAAAAATTCTTTGGGAGTTACGCCAAATTCGGTTTTGAATGCGCGTAAATAGTGAGGATAAGAAGCGAAACCACATTTACTATAAACGGAACTTGAGTTGCCGTACTCTCTTAATAGTTGTTTTGAATAAAGTAGTTTTTTCTTCATCACGTATTGATGAAAGGTAAAACCAGTATGTTTTTTGAATTCGCGAGTCACGTGATATTTACTGATGAAAAATTCTTTTTCCATTTGTTTGAGTGAGAGGGGTTCACTCAAATTCTCTGCGACAAATTGGAGCATTTTTTCTAACCGTTCATTTGGTACAGTGAAATTTTCTTCCGAAATATGTTCTTCGATCTGTACCATACGGTTGAGAAAAATCAAATATTCGACTAGCGCTTGTTCATAACGAATATCTGCACCATAATCTTTTCGATCCAACGTTTGGTCGATAAAAGAAAGTTTTTCTTTTAGTACTTGTGGTTCAATATGTAATATCCGGCTTCGGCGTTCACCAATCGGCCAAAAACAGGCGGATAGATTGGACCACTTGGTGGAACGACTCTCTAAGAATGCAGGGGTGATAAACATGTAGACACGCTCGAATACATCAGTTGATTGACGAACGATCCGATGCAGATCTCTTGAATGGATCAATAAAACATTTCCTGATTGGATCGTAAACTGACGACCATCTAAATAAAAAATGGCTTCTCCTTCCAAAGTGGCATGGATCTCATAGAAATCATGATGATGATAGACCGTTTTATTTTGACTAACGATATCTTTCACGTGATAAATCTCATATTGATCAGAAATCATCGTATTGACTTCTTTTCCATTGATGTGTTTTTTCTCCATGCCTATCTCCCCTTTCGCATTGCTCAATAATGAGCAAATGCACATTCCTGCGTTTTCTTATCCAGTAACGTGACTCAGTATCGAGACAGCGTGCTTTAGCGCATCGTCTTTTGTTTCTTCTAAAACGATATAAAGATACGGACGATGCTCCTGCGCGATTGTTACGATGGCTTCGTAATCAATCAGTCCCGTACCTAAATCAGCCGGGATAATCTTCCCTTCATCAGAAACGAGGTAGTCTTTTAGATGTAATCCGCAAATTTTTTCTCCAAAACGTTCAAAGGCTTCTTCAACTAATCCAACTTGTTGGTGATGATTTTCTGCAGTGATCAAATTCGTTGGATCTAAAATGATACCCAGATAATCCGAATCGATTGTTTCAATTAACTCTGCTACGCGATCAAGCGAATACAAAGGATGATTCAACCCTGGTTCGATACCGACCATCATTCGATATTTTTCGCCAGCTCGCACTAACTGGCGAATCGCTTCAACGATTTGTGAAAAGGCCTCCTCCGAAAAGTTCTTCTCTGTATAACCTGCTTCACTCACGCTCCCCGTCTCGGTTGCGACCATCGTCGCCCCGAAGCTTGCAGCATATTGGAGATATCTTTCAAATTGACGAAGCACCGTTTCACGAACAAATAGATCAGGATGGATCATGTTGATATAACAGCTTAAGATACCGACACTTATGCCTTCTTTTGCGAGAATATTTTTCATATATTGCCCCATTCCAGCATTGATGGCTTGTCCATCTGATGGAAGTGTAGGAAATGAACGACTTAATGCCAATTGTAGCGTAGAAATTTTTTGTTGAGTCACTTTTTTTGCTAAATCATCCACGGTTTGTACATGGCTCAAGTCATGCCCTCTGGCGACTAGGTTTAATTTCATCATGGTTTCTCCTTTATCCTAATAGATCCGGTAACCACATCACGATTTTGGGGAAATACGTAATCAACAATAAAACTGTTAATATGACACCGTAAAATGGTAACAGCGGCTTCAACATCGCTTCTGCTTTAACTCCACCAACACTCGCTCCTACATATAGTCCGGTACCTACTGGTGGGGTAATGGAACCGACACAAAGATTCATGATCGAAAATAAGCCATAGTGGACTGGATCGACACCAACACTTGTCGCGATCGGCAAGAAAATCGGTGTAAAAATCAAAATCGCTGGCGCGACATCCATAAACATCCCAACAAGTAACAAAATGATATTGATCAATAATAAAATAATGAAGCGATTATCAGTGACTCCAATGATCAGACTGCTGATTGCTTGAGGTATCCCAGTAAATGCCATAGCGAATGACATCATGGAAGACGTCGCTAATAAAAACATGATCGTTCCCGACATCGCCACGGATTGTACCAACATCTTTGGTATATCTTGTAGTTTCACTGTCTTGTAGAAGAACATGGAGATCAATAAAGAATACAATACCGCAATCGCAGATGCTTCGATAGCTGTGAAGAATCCTGTTAAAATACCACCAATGATGATAACGATCAAAGCTAAACTTGGGATTGCTTCTTTTAACACTTTTCCGACTTGCTTCCCTTGTCCTTTTGGTACTGTCGGATATTTATTTTTCTTCGCCACTACAAATGCAACGAGCATGATTCCTAACGACCACAAAGCTCCCACTAAATAGCCACCCATAAATAGAGCTGAGATCGAAGCGCCTCCGGCAACTAAAGAATACATGATAAATGCTGTACTTGGTGGGATCACCATCCCTGTAGGTGCCGAAGCCATATTGACTGCTGTCGCAAATTTACGATCGTACCCTTCTTCGACTTGTTGCGGAATCAGCACGCCCCCAATCGCTGTCGAAGTAGCAATCGCCGAACTGGAGATTGAGCCGAACAATGCGTTTCCTAAAACATTCGTATGGGCCAAAGACCCAGGGATCCGACCAACAAACAACATAGCAAAATCAACTAATTTTTTAGCAATCCCACCATGGTTCATAATGATTCCTGAAAAAACGAAAAATGGAATGGCAATCAATGAGAAACTATTGATACTCCCGACCATTTTTTGCGCAGAACTAAACGCTGCGACATCAAAGGGAATCACTAATAACAACGTGAGCATCGATGAAAAAGCGATACTGATTGCAATGGGCATTCCAACAATCAATAAAAAGACAAAAACAAAAAATAAAATTGCACCTGCTTCTAAAGCCATCAAATTCCTCCTATCCCTTTTCCTGAACGACAGACTTCCTATTCATTGCTTCAATCAAATTGATCAAACTGTAGATAATGATCAAAACACCTGAGACCGGCACCGATAAATAGACATAGCCCATCGGAATCCCTAATGAAGGGGAAATTTGCCCCATCGTCAATGTCACAGCATTCCAACCACCATAAACCATGATCGTGATTGCAAAAGCCAGAAAAAGACACTGAACGACGATCTCCAATACATTCGCTTTCTTACCAGTCAGTTTCTCACTTAACAGTGTAACTGCTAAGTGCCCTTTTTGACCCACTACATAAGCGGAAGATAGCATCGCAAACCAGACTAATCCAAAACGCACTAATTCTTCTGTTACAGTATTTGGATTACCCAAAATCGTTCGCGAGAATACTTGCCACAAGACAATGATGATCATACCGATCAACAGACATGCTCCTAGAAATTCTAACAGCCGACTGATTCCTTTTTTCATCGATTACACCCCTTCTTCTTGGATCATTCGGTAAAGCGTCTGAAAATCCGGATGATTTTTGAATTCGTCATGCAACGGTGCGACTGCTTCACGAAATGGCGTATTGTCCACTTCATTGAACTGGACGCCATATTCTTCCGTTGCCACTCTTTTTTCTTCTTCGATTGCTTGAGCGAATGCTTCGATTTCAAAAATCGTTGATGCTTTCGCCGCTTCTTCGATTGCTTGTTGTTGCTCAGCAGTCAAACGTTCTTTGATCGCATCGTTCATGATGATGATATCCGGCACTCGTGTATGCTCATCATAGGAATAATACTTGGCTACACCACCATGCCCGGCTGTATACAAAACAAATTCATTGTTCTCTGATCCGTTGATCAAGTTTGACTGTAGCGAAGTATATACTTCGTCACTGCCCATCGGCACAGGTGATCCACCTAGTAGTTCCACCATTCTAATGGCCGTTTCACTTTGCATCACGCGGATTTTTTTCCCTTTTAGATCATCCGGTGTGTGGATCGGGCCATCGACCATATAAAAACTACGTTGCCCTGAATCATAATAGGTGAGACCAGAAAAACCTAAATCTGTCGTTGATTGATAAATGGGTGGCATGATCTCTTCGTTCTCCATGACATTGAAGAAATGTTGCTCATCATTGAACAAGTAAGGAACTGAAAAAATCGAATAGACTTTAGAGAAACTTTCTAACGCAGAAGCACTGACTTTCGTAAAATCAATCGCACCTGATTGAGTCAGTTCGATCAATTCACGTTCTCCCCCCAATTGACCATCAGGAAAATATTTTACTTTGACTGAGCCAGCTGTTTTTTCTTCTACTAACTCTCCGAATTTATTCATTGCATCAATGACTGGCTGACTATTACTGGCATAAGCAAAACGTAAAGTGATTGTTGCTTCTTCCTCTGCATTTGCGACAACACCAACACTTGACTGACTACTACAACCACTCAAACCGATGATTCCCAGTAAACAAAAAGCAAAAGCAAGTGTTTTTTTCATTTTTTTCTCCTTTCTATCAACAATACGACACAAGTAATTCTGTCAGACATAATACAAGTAACGATTGGCCATAAGGCATCGCTGTCTTGCCAATCGTACGGTAAAACTCTAAATCATCGCCCATCCCTGTACCTACCGAAACATTTTGAACTTCGCCAGTTTCATCTACTTGCTCAAGCAACCCTTGGATCGCACGATAGGCGGTTTCTAAATATTTCTTTGGCAAGTAGCGCTCATGCACTGCTTTTAAAATACCGTAAGCAAAACCTGCTGTCGCAGATGATTCTAAGTATGAGGTTGGATCATCGATCAAGGTATGCCATAAGCCACTTTCTGATTGCTGATCTGCTAAGGTTTGCACTTGGGCTTCTAGCGTTTCTATTAATAATTTACGGAAAGCATCTCCTTCTTTTAGTTCCAGAATCGCGATGATTTCAGGAATCGCAATCGTCAACCAACAATTTCCCCTTCCCCAAAATGCTTCCGCATAATTATGATTACCTTCAAAGGTCCACCCGTGGTACCAAAGACCTGTACATTTATCCATCAAATATTTGATGTGGATCATAAATTGGTATCTGGCTTCCTCTAGGTATTCTGGACGATCTAGGAGCTTACCGATTTTGGCTAATGGCAAAACCGTCATCATCAAGGTGTCATCCCACAATTGATTCTTATTTTCCGGTCCATATGTAGCGTGCTGTAATCCGTCTTCCTCTGTCCGAGGCATATCATTCATGACCCATTCCGCCCATTGCTTCAAGTAAGGCAAGTAGCGTGTATCACCTGTCTCCTCATATAAATACGCCATCGTGAGGATTGGTGCCATCGTATTGACGTTCTTCGGCGGTGCGCCTTCTTGCATCCGTGCTTCAAACCATTCCTTCACCACTTCCGCCGCACGAGGATTTTTAGTCAACTGATAATTTTTATAGATACCGTATAGCCCTACACCTTGTGGCCAGTTCCAAATAGACCAACTTTTGTCATCCACCTTTAACCCATCAAAATCCAATAAAAATTCACCTGAATCATCGTTGATCGTCGTCAAATTCTCCACTAATCGGTCAATCGTTCCTTCTACAACTTCTTTCTGTACAAATAGTTCCTCTTTAATAATCAATTTCCCCTCTCCTTTTTAAACGCTTTCATTCTATGCTGTTAATATATCAGTAAACGCTTTCTCAATAAATAGCATCATTTGAACAAAAACTATCTAAAATTGACATAACGAGATTATTAATGGGTTTTCTGTAAAAAAGAGCCCTATCAAAAGAAAAACCATGACGCCTACCGCTCGTCATGGCTTCAAAATCAACCGTTTATAAAAATGTATACACCATAAAAAATGGCAAACATGCAAGTAAAGGAAACCAAAAGTAGTTCTTACGAAAACCCAACTCGCTATTTTCCTGATTCGCTCGCATGCGATCCCCTGAAACTGCTGTGCCAGAAAGTGCAATTCCGATCAAAAGTAACCCAATGCCAATGTTACGTAAGATTTCTCGTTCCAAAAGAAAGGATAGTCCAAGAGAAACGACACACGCAATCAACAAAGTAACAATATATTTCTTCAAGATCTCATCTCCTTTTTTATAGAAAAATAGTAGCATAGCATATTCATCAAAATACCTATTATTCGAGTTATCTAATACTTCTTTTTTTAGATATTAGAAAAAAAAGCTACGACATTTTTCTCTTCTAACAACATATTGAGCGATTCTACAAGAATTATTTCCGGAAATTCTTCTGGTGTATCGCTTGATAGACATTATCTTAAAAAGAAAAAACAACGAACCAAGTGAGAAGATTCTCTCATGCTTGATTCGTTGTTGGGACAACTTTTAGTTATGAATTACGCATTATATGCGTCGATAATGATTTGTTTCAACTCACTGATCAATGGTTCTTTTGGATTGGCTGTTGTACATTGATCTTCATACGCTAATTCAGCCATGCGATCAACTGTTGTGTCTAATGTTTCTTGCGTCACGCCTTGCGCTCTCAAGCTCATGTCGATACCAACAGATTTTCCTAAGTCGCTAACAGCTGTTGCCAATGCTTCTACAAGCTCTGCTGTTGTTTTCCCTTTCAAACCTAAGAACTTCGCGATATCCGCGTAGTCTGTATCCGCACGGAAGTAGTCATATTTAGGGAACATCGCATGTTTTTGTGGATCTTTCGCATTATAGCGGATGATATGCGGCAATAGGATCGCATTTGTACGTCCATGAGGGATACCGTATTCTCCACCGATTTTATGCGCAACTGAGTGACAAATTCCTAAGAAGGCATTGGCAAAGGCCATACCAGCCATTGTTGACGCATTATGCATTTTTTCGCGTGATTCCATATCTGGTGTTTTCACTGATTTTTCCAAGTAGTCAAAGACTAATTTGATTGCTTGTAAACTCAACCCACGAGTGTAATCAGAAGCCATCACAGAGACATAAGATTCGATAGCATGTGTCAGTACATCCATACCTGTATCCGCTGTAACAGAAGCGGGAACTGACATCACAAATTGTGGATCAACGATTGCCACATCTGGTGTCAATGCGTAGTCAGCTAATGGATATTTCACATGTGTTTCGCTATCTGTGATTACTGCGAATGGTGTCACTTCTGAACCAGTTCCTGATGTTGTTGGGATACATACAAACTGTGTTTTTTCAGGTTTGTCGATTTTATACGTACGTTTACGGATATCTAAGAATTTTTGTTTTGCGCCAAAGAATGAAGTATCTGGGTGCTCATAGAACATCCACATGCCTTTCGCCGCATCCATTGCTGATCCGCCCCCAAGAGCGATCACTGTATCTGGTTTGAAGTCCGCCATCATTTTTGTACCAGCGTAAACTGTATTTGTTGAAGGGTTTGGTTCAACATCTGAAAAGATCTCGATTTTCACATCATTTTTACGACGTGCTAATACTTCTCTTACAGTGTCACAGTAGCCGAATTGGACCATACCTGGGTCACAAACGATCATGACACGTTCAACGTTTTCCATTTTTTCCAAGTAAAGCAAAGAATTCTTTTCAAAAAAGATTTTTGGTGGTAATTTGAACCATTGCATGTTATTTCTCCGTTTCGCTACAGTTTTGACGTTGATTAAGTTGACTGCTGATACGTTTCTTGAAACAGAATTCTTTCCGTATGAACCACAACCTAGTGTCAATGATGGAATCATTTCGTTGTAGATATTTCCGATTCCGCCTTCTGCTGATGGTGTGTTGACTAAGATACGGCAAGCTTTCATGCGTAGTCCAAATTGAACATGCAACTCTTCGTTTTCTGAATGGATGACAGCTGTATGCCCTAATCCACCAAGGTTCAACATTCCTTCACATAATTCGAAAGCATGTTCTGTACTGTTTGATTTGACCATTGCTAAAACCGGTGAAAGTTTCTCACGTGAAAGTGGATAATCAGGCCCTACGCCTTCTAATTCTGCCACTAATAATTTGGTTCCTTCTGGTACATTGATCCCTGCTAATTTTGCAATATCCATTGCTGAATGTCCCACGATTGCAGGATTTACAGCGTATTTACCTTCATTCATGACAGCATCTTCTAATTTTGAAAGCTCTGCTGGTTTGACGAAGTACACTTGGTGAGCTTGGAATTCTGCTTTTACGGCTGCATAGATTTCTTTATCTACGATGACTGCTTGCTCAGAAGCACAAATCATGCCGTTATCGAATGTTTTTGATACGATCAAGTCATTCACTGCACGTTTTACTTTTGCTGTTTTTTCGATATATGCAGGAACGTTACCCGGTCCAACACCTAAAGCTGGTTTACCAGTTGAATAAGCGGATTTTACCATGCCTGCGCCACCAGTTGCTAATACGATTGCAATTCCTGGGTGGTTCATCAACATTGAAGTCGCATCGATCGATGGATGCTCGATCCATTGGATACAGTTTTCTGGCGCACCTGCTGCGATGGCTGCATCACGAACGACTCTTGCTGCCTCAGCGGAACATTTTTGAGCGCTTGGATGGAAAGCAAAAACGATTGGGTTTCTGGTTTTCAAAGCGATCATTGATTTAAAGATTGTTGTTGAAGTTGGGTTTGTTGTTGGTGTTACGCCACAAACGACGCCGACTGGTTCAGCAATCTCAATCAATCCTTTTTGAGTGTCTTCATTGATTACTCCGACAGTTTTGTCATATTTGATACTGTTCCAAATATATTCTGAAGCATACATATTTTTGATTGCTTTATCTTCATAGATGCCACGGCCAGTTTCTTCGACAGCCATTTTTGCTAGAGGCATGTGCTGATCTAATGCAGCCATTGCCATTTCATGCACAATGTGATCTACTTTTTCTTGATCAAAACTTTCCATTTCTTTCAACGCAACATTTGCTTTTGTCGCTAAATCGTCGATCATCGCTTGTACATCAACAGTTTTTGTCTCTTCTTTTTCCATTATTTTAGCCATTATGTTCCTCCTACTGAGTCATGGTTATTTGTTAATTATTTCACATACACATCATACAACACTTTTTTTTCGATGTAAATACTTTTTTGTGATTTTTTTCACAGTTATATTTTTCTTTAGAAACAGTCCGTTCCACAAGAGAGATTATCGAGTGACCGCTCCATAATGGCAGATGTGATTTATTTAGCAAAGTCACACAAAAAAGACTGATCGCCTTCTTATCTCTATACGAGATAGGAATGACGACAGTCTTTTTGATAAAGAATGATCGAACTCCGTATACATTTAGCCCACGCGTGGCAAACAACCGGTGTCTATAATTCTTTTTCTTCTTTTTTCTCTTCAGGTGTTTCTGGAACTTCAACAGTTTCAATTACTTCTGGTTCTGTCGGTTCTTCTACTGGTGCGATTGGTGTGCTTGTCATCGCGCCTGTACCTGGTTTTACCGTTTTGATGGCTGCTCGATCGTATTCTAAAAAGATCCCTTCGCAGTCTAAAACAACTGTACGATTTGTCTCGTCGATTTCTGAGACTACGCCATGAAGTCCACCGATCGTGACTACTTCATCGCCAGCTTTCATACTATCAAGCAAGTTTTGACGTTCTTGTTGTTGTTTCTTTTGTGTACGTGACATAAAGAACCACATCCCTAATAGGGCAACGAACATCACTAACATTGGTAATGAACCCATTTTTTTCACCTCACTAACTAAATATCTACACTAAACACTTTAGCAGAAAAAGGCGCTAGAAACTAGTTTTTTAACTAAATTTCACAAATCCTGCTAGAAACTTTTTGCGTTTTCTTTATTGAACCCATACTCTTCGAAAAAGGCTGCACGAAACTCTAATAAGTTATCATCCATAATCGCTTGTCGAACTTGTTTCATCAAGTTTAATAAGAAGTATAGATTGTGATAAGACGTTAAACGGATGCCAAATGTTTCATCACATTTGATCAAGTGACGAATATATGCTCTCGTATAATTTTTACAAGTATAGCAATCACATTTTTCATCGATTGGACGGAAGTCCCGGGCATATTGCGCATTTTTTACGACTAATCGTCCTTGCGATGTCATACATGTTCCGTTACGAGCGATTCGGGTTGGTAGAACACAGTCGAACATATCGACTCCACGAATCACGCCATCAATCAATGAATCCGCAGCTCCTACCCCCATCAAATAACGTGGCTTATGATCTGGGATCAATGGCGTCGTAAATTCTAAGACACGGTTCATCTCAGCTTTTGGTTCACCGACAGATAAACCTCCGATGGAATACCCAGGGAAATCCATACTGATTAAGTCTTTCGCACTTTGTTTACGTAAATCTTCAAAACCAGCTCCTTGGATGATACCAAATAATCCTTGACGATCTGGATTCGCATGAGCTTTCAATCCACGTTCTGCCCAACGAGAAGTTCGTTCAACTGATTTTTTCACATAATCATAGCTCTCATCAAATGGAGGACATTCATCAAAACTCATCATGATATCAGAACCTAATTTATTTTGGATGTTGATGGCTTTTTCAGGAGACAAGAACATTTTTGAGCCGTTCAAGTGGTTTTTGAAATGCACACCTTCTTCAACGATGTTACGCATATCACTTAATGAGAAGACTTGAAATCCACCAGAATCAGTTAAAATCGGCTGGTCCCAATTCATAAATTTATGCAAGCCACCTGCTTCTTCGACCAAATCTTCTCCAGGACGAAGCCATAAATGATAGGTATTACTCAAAATCACGCCTGCACCCATTTCTTTTAGTTCTTCCGGCGACATAGTTTTAACGGTAGCTAGTGTACCCACAGGCATAAACATCGGCGTTGGAAAAGTTCCATGGGGAGTAATCAATTCACCAAGGCGGGCGCCTGTATGTTTTTCTTTTTTTATTAAACGATAACGAATGGCAGGTTCTGTCATTCAATTCCCTACTTTCTTTTATAGAATCGCGTTTGCAACTCCCACCATCATAATCTTTTCAACTACTTTTTGCAAGAGCTTCTCTTTTTTTATAGTTCTTTTTAACCTGCTTTTTTTGCGAACCTTTCAATAATGAAAGAGTAATCCCTGAGCTAATTCGGCCCTTCTTTGATATACTAAGGGTATCAAAAAAAGGAGTGAAGTGTATGGTATCTTCTGGGGAACTAAAAAAACAAGCAAAAGATAGCTTAAAGGGACGCTGGGGGCAAGCAATTTTGTTGAATCTGATTCCAACATTGATCACAATTGCTATTATTCTTATTTTAGCTTTGCCTACCGCTTTACTGATTGCATCGATGCAAGACAGTAGTTCAATACAAGAAATGGTGAATGGCTCAAGTAGCAGTAGTTCAGGTGGAGGGATCGTTTCTACGATCATCAGTGCATTATTCATGAGTGGGATTTCTTGGACCTATTTAGACATTATCCGTGGGAAACGAACAACGATCGAACCATTCAAAGATGCTTTCCGAGGTTTTTCAGGCGTATTCTTCGGTGGCGTTCTATTGTTAGCACTAGTGACAACAATTTTCACTACGTTATGGGCATTGCTTTTAGTCATTCCTGGGATCATCAAAGGGTATGCCTATTCTCAAAGTTATTTCATTTACTATGATGTCGTAACAGAAACAGGTGAAAAACCAAAAATCCTTGATACGATTACAGCAAGCCGTAAATTGATGGATGGCTACAAAGGAAAATTATTCTGGTTAGACTTATCGTTTATCGGATGGCACATCTTAGCAATTGCCACAGTCGGTATCGGTTATCTATGGTTGAATCCATACATCACTGCAACTAAAGCTGCTTTTTACGAACAATTACCAAAACAAGTTTAACCAGCTTTTTCACCATAATAAAAAGGATTGGAAAATTTCCAATCCTTTTTTGGTGTTTATTTTTTTACATTTCAGATTCTGGTGCTTCTACTGTCTCTTCCTCATCTGGCAATTGGTGGAACTTGATCAATTCATTGACCCCAATCGGTATGAGCGACAAGATTCCTACTAAGAACCAATGATTCAAACTAATATGAACTAACCCAAATAATTCTTGCGTGAATGGTAATAAAGCGACTGCTGACGTGATAAGAAGGGAAAGAATCGCCATTTCCACTAACGATTTATTCGTTGCTAAGTTCACTTTGAAAATCGATTGACTACTACGAACATTAAAGACATGAATGATCGAAGAGTAAGCCAATACTAGAAATGCAACGGTTTGGCCAACTTCTTGACTAGCATCAACCCAAGGGCTGATCGTATCGACGAAGCTTCCTAAGTAGTAACCAAATAAAGTGACTACCGTAAATATTCCTGCATTGATGGCAATTTTCTTCATTAGACCACGAGCGAAAATTCCTTCATTTTTAGGAATTGGTGCTTCATTCATGATCCCTTCCTCTGCTGGTTCTCTTCCTAGAGCGAAACCAGGTAGTCCATCAGCAACAACGTTTACGAACAACAGTTGAACGGCTGTAAATGGTGCCCCCCAACCAACTAACATCGCAATCAATACGATAAAAATCTCAGAGATATTACAGCTTAATAAGAAGTTGATCGCTTTTCGAATATTTTGATAAACGGAACGTCCTTGGCTAACTGCATCTACGATCGTAGCGAAGTTGTCATCGGTCAAAATCATGTCAGCGGCACTTTGCGCTACATCTGTACCGGTGATCCCCATCGCACATCCAACGTCACTCGCTTTCAATGCTGGCGCATCGTTCACACCATCACCTGTCATTGCGACCACAGCACCTGTTCGTTGCCATGATTTGACGATTCGGATTTTATCTTCTGGGGTTACGCGAGCATAAACGGATAAATCTTTTACTCGATCATCCAACTCTTCATCAGATAACGCACGGAGTTCCGCACCTGAAAGAGCTTCGTTACTATTGGTCAAAATTCCCAATTCTTTGGCAATCGCACTGGCAGTGACGACATGATCCCCAGTGATCATCACTGTTTTGATACCAGCTTTTTTCGCACGCTTGATAGCACCTTTACTTTCAGGACGCGGCGGATCGATCATACCGATCAAGCCAATCAAACGTAGATCTTTTTCTAAAGCTTCTGAAGTGATTTCTTGTGGTTTTTCGTCATACGTTCGATAACCTACTGCAATTACACGTAAGGCACGTTTCCCAAAACGGTCGTTGACCACTTCTGCTTGTTCAACGTCTCCAGACGTAAATTTTGGTGCTAAGACATCAAATGCGCCTTTAGTGATAGAGATATACTTATCACCCATTTTATGGACAGTCGTCATCATTTTTCGATCAGAGTCGAATGGAAGTTCGTCAACCCTTGGGTATTTTTCTTCTAATTCTTCTTTTGTATGATAGTTTTCCTCAACTGCACGTACAATTGCTGCTTCCGTTGGATTACCTTTGACGATCAATTCATCGTCCTCTTTTTCAACCGTCACATCTGTACATAATGCAGCCATTTTTAAAATTTCCATCGCGCTATTTGTCATTGAATCTTCGACATCTGTTACCTCATCTTCTTTACTCCACACACGACGTACGCGCATCCGGTTTTGTGTCAGTGTACCGGTTTTATCCGAACAGATGACATTCGCAGTACCGAGCGTTTCAACAGCTGGCAGCTGACGAATAATCGCATGTTTTTTCGCCATTTTCTGTACACCATAAGCAAGTGTCAATGTAACGATAACAGTTAATGTTTCTGGTACTGCGGCAACAGCTAAGGAAATCGAAGTCATGAACATTTCAAGTAACGGTTCCCCTTGAAGTTCACCAATCAAAAAGACTAAGGCAGCAGCTGCTAATGCAATCACACTGATTCGCTTCCCTAATTGATTCAAACGGACTTGTAGTGGTGTTTTCTGCATTGTATGGTCATTTAATAATCCGGCGATTTTTCCCATTTCGGTCTGCATACCAATCGCTGTGACGATCGCTTTCCCACGACCAGCAGCAACGGTACAACCTTTAAAGACCATGTTCAATTGGTCACCGAGAGAGTCATCTTCTTGACTTATGTAACCTGCGTCTTTTTCGACAGCCTCACTTTCACCGGTTAGAGCTGATTCTTCTACACGTAATTGTGATGTTTCAACTAAGCGAGCATCCGCAGCAATCGCTGATCCTGCTTCTAATACCAGCACATCCCCGACAACTAGATTCTCAGCATCTACTTTTTCTACTTTACCATCTCTGAGGACCGTAGCGGTTTGTTTATTCATATCTTGTAGGGATTCTAATGCTTTTTCTGCATTTCCTTCTTGAACAATCGCTAGAACTGAATTGATGATAACAATCGCAATGATCAAGAGTCCTTCGAACAGGTCTCCATGTTCAGTTGCAAATGCGGTGTAAAATGAAATGACTGCGGCAACTAACAAAACAATCGTGGTGAAATCTGAAAGACTTCGTATAAATTTTTTGAAGAGTGATTCTTTGGGGGCTTCTTCGAATTGATTTTTGCCTTGTTTTTGACTTCTTTCTTTTGCTTCAGTCATCGACAAGCCTTGATCTATATCTACTTTTGTTTCTTCTGCTATTTCTTCTATTGTTTTTTTGTAACTATCCATCCTATACCTCCTTTAAAAATCATACGTTATGTATAACGCACTATTTTAGTATAACATCATTTTTTTAATTAATTCAACTATATCGCATATATACATATGAAGAGAAATATTTTAAAATAATCAATACATATCAATTGCAAACGCTACCAAAACGTGGTATGATTTAACCATAAGGAAGGAGGAAAAGACAAATAGATAGAAGAATTTCTCGATAGAGTAGTATAAGCAAACAAAGTTGTTAGAAGTACAAGTTTCACCTTAACGAGCATGTGAAGTAACCATTATAAATAGCGAATGCGTATGATTGTTTGAAACGAAAATCGTTCAAAAAAAGAAGTAGTGGGATACGTAACAATTAAATAACATGAACATCTGAAAATTGAATAGGAACAAGAGATGATTCAACTGTTGAAGATGTAAAGAAAACAAGATTTTTTGTTTATCAAGAAGAAATTCAACACCGTACTTTGCATGTTCTATGGAAAGTTACACTAATTCTATTTATTTGTTTCCTTCCGAAGCACAAAAGCCCCGACTAATCGAGAGTCGGGGTCTTTTTTATCTTAAAAAGTTACTTTACAAACATCGCATCTCCAAAACTGAAGAAACGGTAACGTTCATCGATGGCATGTTGATAAGCTGATAATGTTAATTCTCTACCAGCAAACGCACTGACTAGCATCACTAAAGTGGATTTTGGCAAATGGAAATTCGTAGAAAAAGCTTCAACTACTTTGAACTCATACCCTGGCGTAATAAAGATATCAGTCCAACCACTATCTGCTTTGATCTCCCCATCAAATTTCGTACCAATCGTTTCTAATGTGCGGATTGAAGTCGTTCCTACTGCCACGATTTTCCCGCCATTTTGGCGAACTTGATTCAAACGAGTAGCAGCTTCTTCGGTCAAACGATAAAATTCACTGTGCATTTCATGCTCTTCGATTTTATCGACACTCACTGGACGGAAGGTTCCTAGACCGACATGCAGTGTCAAATACACAAGCTCCACGCCTTTTGCTTTGATTTCATCTAATAATTCTGTCGTGAAATGTAAGCCAGCAGTTGGTGCAGCTGCTGAGCCATTCTCTTCTGCATAGACAGTTTGATAGCGATCTGGATCTTCTAAACGTTCTTTGATATAAGGCGGTAACGGCATTTCGCCAAGCGCTTCTAGATTCTCTAAGAAAATCCCCTCATAGGCAAACTCAATGATTCGTCCACCATGATCCAGCTCTTCTTTCACAACTGCTTTTAAACGGCCGTCACCAAAAATGATCTCTGTCCCTACTTTGGCACGTTTGGCTGGTTTGATCAGTGTCTCCCACGTGTCACCTTCTGTATTGGTCAAAAGCAATACTTCTAAGTGGGCACCCGTCTCTACTTTTTCACCGTATAAGCGCGCAGGCAATACGCGTGTATTATTCATCACTAACGCATCACCAGGATTTAATTCCTCAATGATTTCATGGAAATGTTTATCCATCATCCCACCTGTCTTACGGTCAACTACAAGTAATCGGGAATGATCCCGGTCTTTTAATGGTGTTTGGGCAATCAGTTCTTCGGGTAACTCAAAATCGAAATCTTCTGTTGTTAACATATCGTCACTCACTTTCTCTGTTTGGCCCTTTTATTTTACCATTTTATGCCGACAATGCCAAAAAGCAAAAATCTTATCCTTCCATTCATTTATGATTGGTTGCGTTATCTTTTCAGCTATATTTTATTTATAATTTCAAAAAACGCCTACTAGTCTAGTTATTTGTATAGTAAATAAATCATCAAATTTGTATTCCTTAGTTATTTTAGGCATACTATTATAAGAACATTCTTTATGGAAAAGAAAAGAAGAGGTGCAATGATGATCGAATTTCAGAATGTATCAAAAATTTATAAAGGTGGAAAAGTCGCGGTCGAGAACGTCAATATTTCTTTTGAAAAAGGCGAATTCATCTGTTTTATCGGTACAAGTGGTAGCGGAAAAACCACTACGATGCGAATGCTTAACCGCATGACGGACCCGACAGAAGGTCAGATTTTGATTGATGGAAAGTCGATCCAAGAAATCAATCCCGTTGAACTCCGACGACAAATCGGCTATGTGATTCAAAGTATCGGTTTGATGCCTCACATGACGATCCGGGAAAATATCACTCTTGTCCAAAAATTATTGAAGGTCAGCCAAGAAGAACGGAACAAAACAGCAGATAAAATGATCGACCTGGTGGAACTTCCTCGTGAAATGCTTGATCGTTACCCACATGAATTATCTGGTGGTCAACAGCAGCGTATCGGTGTCGTTCGCGCGTTAGCGGCGAATCAAGACATCATTTTGATGGATGAACCTTTTGGAGCATTAGACCCTATCACAAGAGATTCCTTACAAGATTTAGTCAAGGATCTGCAAGAACGTCTAGGAAAAACCATCGTCTTCGTGACACATGATATGGATGAAGCAATCAAATTATCCAGTCGTATCGCGATCATGAGTGAAGGTAGAGTCATTCAATTTGATACGCCACAAAATATTTTACGCCACCCTGCCAATGAATTTGTCGAAGAATTGATCGGTGAAGATCGCTTACTTCAAGCCAAACCAGATACCACAAAAGTAGGCGAAGTCATGCTGAACCAAGCCATCACGATCACGCCAGAAAAATCATTGCAAGAAGCCATCAAATTGATGCGTGAAAAACGCGTCGATACGCTTTTAGTGACGGATAATTCAAATACCTTAAAAGGATTTATCGATGTTGAAACAATCGATAAGAAACGTGGAAAAGTCTCGAGTGTTGGCGATATCTTGAACAAGGATGTTTTTTATGTAAAACAATCTGCTTATTTACGTGATACCTTACAACGAATCTTAAAACGTGGTTTAAAATATGTGCCAGTAGTTGATGAACAAAATAAAGTCGTTGGTATTTTAACTCGAGCCTCTCTTGTCGACATCGTCTATGACGTGATCTGGGGCGAAGAACCATCGCTTACTGATGCAATTGGTACGCCATCTGAAACAAAGGAGGTTTAACCAATGGCCGAATTTTTTCAACAACATGGCGCTGAGATCCTCTCAAAAAGTCTCGAACATCTCTATATTTCAGCAATTGCATTGGTCATCGGGATTGCCGTTGCTGTTCCTTTAGGTGTTCTTTTGACGCGTTTTCCTAAAGTCGCAACGATTGTTATTGGACTGACCAGTGCGTTACAAACAGTCCCTTCTCTTGCCCTATTAGCACTTATGATTCCTTTATTCGGTGTCGGTAAATTGCCTGCAATCATTGCCCTATTTATCTATTCCCTTTTACCTATTTTAAGAAATACCTATATTGGGATGAAAAATGTGGATTGGAATTACCGCGATGTCGCAAAAGGCATGGGAATGACAAATATCCAATCGATTTTTTCTGTCGAATTGCCGATCGCTATGCCGACGATCATGGCAGGTATCCGGTTAGCAGCAGTCTATGTGATTGCATGGGCAACCCTCGCCTCTTACATCGGCGCAGGCGGGCTAGGCGATTTGATTTTTAGCGGTTTGAATAATTATCAACCCGATTTGATTTTCGCTGGAACGATCCCTGTAACGATCTTAGCATTGCTTGCAGATTTCTTATTAGGACTATTGGAGAATCGGTTAACTCCGATCGCATTGAGGGAGGAGAATGACGAATGAAACGAATCAGAAATAGTGTCGTTCTCGTATTGACCGTCTTATTACTTGCAAGTTGCTCCTTCCCAGGATTGGCAAGTAATACTGATGAAGATACGATTTCTATCACCGGTGGGATCACTTCTGAAGCTCAGATCATTGCCAGTATCGTTGCTGGGATGGTTGAACACTATACGGAAAAAAATACGACGATCATCAATAACTTAGCAACGACGACGATCAATCATCAAGCAATGATGAACGGCGACGCGTCTATTTCTGCCGCTCGCTATACAGGGACGGATTTGACTACTACCCTTAATTTACCGCCTGAGAAAGATCCTGAAAAAGCATTTGATATCGTAAAACGTGAATTTGAAAAAAGGTATGATCAAACCTGGTTTCCTTCTTATGGGTTCGAGAACACCTACGTTTTTCTTGTTCGCAAAGATACTGCGGAAAAATACAATTTAAAGAAAGTCAGTGACTTGAAAAATGTCGCCGATGAACTTGTCGCTGGAGTGGATACTTCCTGGATCAATCGTAAAGGAGATGGCTATGACGGCTTCAAAGAAACATATGGCTTTTCATTTGATTCCATCTTGCCTATGCAGATCGGTCTAGTCTATGACGCTGTAGAAGCTGGGAGAATGGATATCGTTTTAGGTTATTCGACAGACGGACGTATTGCTAGTTATGATCTAGTCATGCTAGAAGATGACTTGAGTTTTTTCCCACCTTATGACGCTGCACCGGTTGTAGATAATCAACTATTAAAAGATACGCCGGGTTTAGCAGAAGCATTAACAAAATTAAGTAATACGATCAGCACTGAAAAAATGCAACAATTGAACTATGAAGCAGACAATAATTTGGTTGAGCCTTCTGTCGTCGCAGAACGCTTTTTAAAAGAAAACCAATACTTTGGAGGGGAGTGACGATGATGGAAAACATGAATTGGCTTGAACAATTTATTTATTATTTTCAAGAGAATGGTACGTATGTCTTTTCACAGTTCCTACGTCACTTTCTCATTTCGATCTATGGCGTACTTTTTGCAGCAATCGTCGGTATCCCCGTTGGTATTCTCATTTCACGAAAACGTAAGTTAGCCAATTGGGTGATCCGTTTTACAAATATCATCCAAACGATTCCTTCTTTAGCGATGGTTTCGATTTTGATGATTGGTTTAGGTTTAGGGGTCAATGTCGTGATCGTCACGGTGTTCTTGTATTCGCTATTGCCGATCATCAAGAACACGTACACTGGGATGATCCAAGTCGACAAAAATATCCTTGATGTCGGTAAAGGGATGGGGATGACAGCCAGCCAACGTCTCTTTATGGTAGAACTACCGCTATCTGTGTCAGTCATTATGGCAGGCATTAGAAATGCTTTAGTCGTTGCCATCGGGATCACCGCCATCGGTGCCTTCGTCGGAGCTGGCGGACTAGGAGACATTATCATTCGTGGGACAAATGCCACAGATGGTACGTCGATCATCTTAGCCGGAGCCTTGCCAACAGCCTTCATGGCAATCATCACCGACTGGGTCTTAGGGATCATCGAACGCCGTTTAGACCCTGCGGCAAAGCATTCAAGATGACGAACATAGAGAATCCATATTGAACCCAATGGATTTCTATTTTTAAATAGTTGAAAACACCACCAGTTCAAGAAATAAATTCTTGATTTGGTGGTGTTTTTTTATTTGAAATTCAGATAGATAGTCATTGACTGAATCTTCTGGTATGTACAGTTCTACATAAACTATAAATAAATGAGTTGCTACTCACTCTGACAATAATGACGAAAAATCAAACACCATATCAATGATTTGCGCCACTTCACCTAATTCAGCCAGAGTGGCTTTCTCTACGAAGCGTATATTTCTCTGCTTTTCCATAAAATCAAATGTTTTGATTTAAAAAGGATTGATATATCCTTGTAGTTTATGCCTCTTATCTAATGCAATATGGTTTTTATATTTCGTATCAGTAATTGGACAAACCGCACACATTCCTGTTACTGCATTATAATGGTTCGCACTGACAACAATTGCAGGTCTTCTTTTTTTAATCTCTCTACCTATACTGGGATTGAAATTAATAATCACAAAATCGCCTTGTTTAGGCGTATAGCCATTAATAGTATATGCCATTAAATAATTTCCTTTCCTACCAGTGAATCCTCAGGAAAACCAGCACTTGCATCAATTGTTTCATCATTTTCAAATGCTTCATCAAAAATATTTTTTTCTTTTTTATAAACGTGATTGTATCGTCTTCTCCCTTAACAGCACTATACTCAACATTTTCTTCTATGCCAAATTTAGTAGGTACAGTTAAAACAATCGCATTACCTTGTTTCCTAGTCTTCATAATCTTCGCCCTCCATTCTATCTATTATCATCATAATATAAATACAACGTGAATACATTTTTCGTAAAATTGAATACCCAACCCAATTTCATGTAACTATAAAAAAACCTTAGAACACCAAAGTGCTGTTCTAAGGTCAAAAATTGTTACTCGCTATCATGTAATTATTTTTTCAAATGATAACTATACGTACTTACGACGATATTTTCACGCCAAGAAAGACGTAAACGCAATCTCAGACTCGTCTGATTATGCAAGATATTCTGCCATCTGCGATTTGGTACAAACTGTGGAATCAATACGGTCGTCGTATAATTTTGTTTTGCAGCATTCTTGCTGACTATGTCCACATAACGCAAAATCGGATTTTGAATCGACCGATAAGAAGAATGGACGATTGAAAGACGAACATCTGGAAAATGCTTTTTAAATTCTGCTTGGATCTCTTTTTCCTTTTCGATATCCTCATCTAATGAAACGTGCATAGCAACAACATAATCACCAATCGAACGCGCATAATTCAACGCTCCGGTATTTACCCGCGTAACGTTCCCTACAAGTACCAAAACCGTATTTCCTTTATACTCGTGTAAGTTTACTTCGTCTTCTAATCGAAGTTGTTCTGCTACTTTTTTATAATGATCATGAATTTTATAGAAGACGAACATGACGATTGGCATGATGATGAAGAACGGCCAAATATCCCCTAAGCGGTAAACAAATAAAATTGCAATGATGGCATAAGAGATAAATGCACCCGTAATATTCGCAATTGATTTCGTCCACCACTTTTTGCCTTCTTTTTTCCATTTGATGACCATTCCTGTTTGCGATAATGCAAAGGGGATAAATACACCAATGGAATACAATGGAATCAATCGTTCAGTAGAGCCATTGAAAATAAACAATAGCACAATCGACCCTAATGCAAGCGTGATGATCCCATTTGAGTACCCTAAACGATCACCACGATCTTGGTACATATGAGGCATGAATTTATCTTTTGCTAAGTTATAGGCTAATACTGGAAAGGCAGAAAACCCTGTATTTGCTGCCACTGCCAAAATCAAAGCTGTCGCAAATTGCAAGATATAATACAAGATCCCATGTCCAAAAACAGCTTGTCCGATTTGGGAAAGAACAGTTACTTCTTTTTCAGGAACGATTCCATACCAATAGTTGATAAACGTGATCCCTACAAAAAAGAATCCTAAGATCAATGCCATCATCGTCAAGGTCATCGCTGCGTTTTTCGCCCGTGGCTTTTTGAAGAACGGTACTGCATTACTGATTGCCTCTACACCAGTCAATGAAGAAGAACCAGAAGAAAAAGCCCGTAAGATCAATGCGACGGAAACCCCAGGGACAACTGCACCAGGCAATGCTGTTGCTTGTAATGGTACTGCCCCAGTCACAATATTAAACAAACCAACGACAATCAATAAGGAGATGACGAGAATAAATGTATAGACTGGGAATAGTAAAAACGAAGCTGACTCTCTCAGTCCACGTAAGTTCAACATCATCAACAAGAGGACGATAGTCACTGAAATCGCTACTTGATGCCCATATAGAGCTGGTATAGCAGAAGTAATCGCCTCTGCACCGGCTGAGACGGAAACCGCAACAGTCAGCATATAATCGATCAATAAAGACCCGCCCGAAATCAGTCCAGCATTTTTACCGAGGTTCTCACTACTAACAACGTAAGCCCCACCCCCGTGTGGATATGCGTGAATGATCTGCCGATAAGAAAGAGTTAATGAAATCAATAAAATAATAACAAATGCAGCAATTGGCAATGAATACCAGATCGCAGCAGCAGACAACGCCACTAATACCACAACGATTTGTTCTGTTCCGTACGCAATCGATGACAACGCATCGGAAGATAGTAGTGCTAACGCAGCAAACCTTGTTAATTTATGCTCGTCGTTTTCCGCCGACTTCAACGGCTTCCCTACTAACAACCTTTTTAAGTAATCCAATTTCTATGCTCCTTTACACACCTTTTCCCCTACGAATTACAGGTGTCATTTTTTATAGTAAACAAGATGTTATAGTACGCCCTTGACCTTTAAATGTCAACAAAATTCGGGAAAAATATCGATAGAAAATCCCCATATTTTTTTAATTCATTTTTAGAGTGATTTCCATAATTAAACCACTTGCTTTCTCTGGTATAGAAAAAAGACGAGCTTAGGAAAATAACGTTATCCTAAACTCGTCTTCACTTAAAAACTGAGACTTCAAACCTTTACGAGAAACGAATAGATGGCATCACGTTTCTAGTGGAAGATTCGACTTTCATGCGCAGCTTCTTTGAATTTCTTCATTTTTTCACTTACAAATGGATAGGATACTGTACCAACGATTCCTACGACAATAAATATGCCGACTAATATCAAAATCGCATGTAGCGCATTTGGCCAATAGATACCACCAGCTGATTCACGTAAGAGGTTGACTGCATGAGTAAATGGCAAGAAAGGATTGATCATTTGGAAAAATTTCCCTGAAACTTGAATTGGATAGTTCCCACCACCACCAGATATGGACAAGACAAGAATAATGATGGCTATCCCTTTGCCGACATTGTCAAACAGTGCTGCTAAAACATAGACGATCATCATAAATGACAAAGCAATCAAAACAGCAAACAGTACACTGTAAACTGGATTCACTACATACACACCAAGCAAGAACATGTTCCCTAAAGTAACGATCAAGCTTTGAGCGATCGCCATCGTCAAGAAGGTCAACATGCGGGCGCCAAACTGTTCCCGTTTTGTATAGTTTTTACGCGCTTTTTTATCTAAATAATAATCTGTTGTAGCGACACTTGAAAGTAAGACCGCACCTACCCACAAACATAGCGCAGTATAGAACGGTGTACTTGCTGATCCATTATTAGGGATTGGATACAACGAATTAGTTTGCAGTTCCACAGGCATCGTAAAGAATTCACTTTCCTTTGTCGCATCTAATTTCAAGAGTTTGATGACTTCCCCAAGATCAACCTCTTCTTCTCCTTTACGGATCGTGTCTGCGGCTTTTTGGATACCAGCTTTGATGTTTGGCCAGTCGTTCGTGATCAAGTCTGCCGCAGCATTCACTGCTGTTTCGACTTCTGGCATTTTATCGTTGACGGTGGTCATTGTGGTATTGATTTCATTTTTGATCGTTGGCCAATCATTTTGGATAAAATCAGCAGCTAAACCAAGTTTCTCTTCTAATACAGGTAAGTCGTTATTGTATAGGTCAGCTCCCTTATTGATTCCATTTACGATCGTTTCCATATTACCATTTAGCATCGTATTTGCATCATGGACCTCTTGACCGATTGCAGGCATTTCTTTTTGATATTTCTCTAAGATCGCCACCGCATTTGTCACGGTTGCTTTGGTTGAATTTAATAGCGAATCAAAGTCGATTTGATCTGCTTTACTCAACGCACCTTGCGCCGTACTGATCGTATCGATCACTTGAGTCAAGATTGATTCAACGGTGGTGCTGACTTCATTTACATTGATACTACTGATCAATCTGTTGACAGAATTAGCAGCAGCTTGTACTTCTTCTAAAAGGCTAGTAACTTGAGAAACATCTCCTGCTTGAACAGCTTCATTTAATCGTGTTAAACGATTTTGTAAATCAGTTAATACTGGTTTAACACTCTTCAATGTATCAATAATAGGTTGTAGTTTTGTATTACCAGCGTTGGCTTGTAAATCTTCCAAAAATGAAATCAACTTGTCAGTTGCTTGTTGTTGCTCATTAATACTGTTGATAAAATTAGTTAACAAGTTATTGATATTCGTTTTTTCATCATCTGTCAATTGCCCATCTTTGACAGCATTTTCGATTGTTTTCGCTAATGAACCTGTTGTGGTCGCTACTTGCCCAATCGAATCTAACGTCGTCTTCACGCTTGTCGTGATACCTGGTACTGCTTCTTTTAATTGTTCAGCGCCCGTTTTGGTATCCTCTGCGAGATTCTTCGCTTGTGATTCTAAATTTTTCACATCAGGTAAAATGTCTTGGACTTGTTGGATGATGGTCAATCCTTGTTTTGCTTCCTCGATTCCTTGATTCATCGTTTCTTCGATTGATGAAAAATCGTTGTCGATTTCAGCAATTTGTCGTCCAGCATCTTGGATCTCCGGGATTTTTTGTTGAAGGTCAAGAATGATTTTGGCTTGTTCCTTTAATTCTGGCATTTTATCGTTCAATTCAACGACCTTTTGTCCCATCTCATCCACTTCTGGGAGATAATCAACAAATTCATTTGCTTTCGCTAATTTGTCTTTGATATCTGGTAGTTGTTTTTGTAGATCAAGTACTTGTTGGGTATAGCCATCGATCGTATCTAAGTTTTCATCTGTTGATAAAATCATTGATTTTACTTTATTGATACTTACCAGATTTGTATCGATATCGTACCCAATTTCATTAAAGACTTTTAGTAAAGTTTCGCTCGCCGTCCGAATAAATTCACTGGAGATTTGTGATTGGATCGTAGATGCACCTTTATCTGTGATTTTTGGTGCAATGGCATTGATTTTTTCATTGACTGTATATTCAATTTCCGGCTTTTTGATATCACCACTCGTAAAGCTTAATAAATCCTCCGAGAAATTCTCTGGCAAATAGATACCAGCATAATACTCCCCAGACCGTACACCGTCTTCTAATTCTTTTTTAGAGTCAACAAACTGCCAACCTAAATCTTTATTTTCATGTAATGATTTCAGTACTTCTTTTCCGATGGCAACGTCTTGTCCTTCAAACTCAGCCGGCTTGTCTGCACTATAAACAGCAATCGGTAATTCCCCTGTATTGCCATAAGGGTCCCATAATGCTTTGATATTGAACCAAGCATATAATGAAGGAATGATCATAATTGCGATGATCAAGAGAGTCGCAACAGGATTTTTAAAAATTCGTTTCCAATCAAGTAAATATAAGTTTATTGTATTTTTTATTGATTTCATATTCATCACCTTTTTTTGTTTCAGCTGCATCACTTTATCATGAAAACCATACGATTTTCAATCCTATTTTCAATCCAGCAACTAATTTTTTGACAGTTAAATCAAACTGTCCGAATGTTGTCATCTTTTGCTTAATAAATAATTAATCTTCTTTTATCCACTAGTCCACTATCAAATGTAGCATCCCGATAAATTTTTTATGTGTAGTCAAATAAATCTGTTATAAAAAGCTTACCATAGTTTCTAAAAAAATGTCTAAATTGGTTACTCATAAAATTATAATCTTATTTTCAATATATATATTGTTATTTTATAAACCATATCTTCCGATAGAACTGGAAAATCCGGCAAAACTGAACCACACAAACAAAAAAAGGCACGACAGCCAGAGGTCGGGATCAAAATGTTTAGCTTCGAGAAATAAGGCACCATCCACGAAAATTATTTTTCAAATTTTTGTGGATGGCGCCTTATTTTCGAAGAGGTTACTTCTGTTCCCGCCGTTTATTCGGTTTTAGGTGGTGCGATAGGACGAATGTCCCAGACCATTGAAGTTCCTCTTTTTTGTTGTTGCCAAGCGCTGAATCGCGCAATGATTGACTAAACACACGGTGCTATTTTTTATGTATAAGCGTGCTGTTTTTGTCTTTTATTTTGACACTGGGACAAGCGCTTCGATACCAACACTGATTTTTAATGCACGATCGACATCTAACATGATCGATCGTTCCAAATGACAGACTTTTTCTTTTAATCTGGACTTATCAATCGTTCTGATTTGTTCAAGTAAAATGACTGAGTCTCTTTCGATCCCTGTTCCGGTCGCTTTGATTCCTATATGTGTGGGCAATTTAGGTTTCGCCATTTTCGCAGTAATTGCTGCTACGATGACCGTTGGACTAAAATGATTACCTAAATTGTTCTGAATCACTAAGACCGGTCTTGTCCCACCTTGTTCTGATCCTACCACCGGAGAAAGATCAGCAAAATAAATATCTCCTCTTTTTACCATACGCCTCTCCTCACTCTTGATATTCTCTAGGTATGCGGGGCCCTAGCACACATGCGACTTCGTAATGGATCGTACCCAATTGATCTGCTACATCTTGCATTGTGATTTTAGCCTGTTGATTTTCCCCAATCAACGTCACTTTAGTTCCTACTGGCATTTGATAGGGCAGACGGATCATCAATTGATCCATGCATACACGACCAATGATCTCACAATAATTCCCCTCCACTAATAATGAGAAACCTTGCATTTTCCGTAACCAACCATCTGCGTAACCGATTGGTACAGTTCCGATCCATTCTGAAGCTGAAGTCGTATAGGTTTTTCCATAACCTACACCTTCTCCTGCTGGCAACTCTTTCACTTGGATCAATTCAGATACAAGTTCAAGCGCTGGTTGTAGGGGATACACTTCCGCTAACGCGTGACCGGATGGATTCAAGCCATACATTGCTACCCCATAGCGGATCATATTGCCTGTAGCTTTTTCGTGCCATAATGCAGTAGCACTATTACTGCTGTGGACATATCTTGGTAAAGTAGGTAGACTTTCGATGATCTCACTGAATTTTTGGTTCTGCTGTTCCCAATAGGTGGTATCTGCTTGATCTGCTGTAGAAAAATGAGTATAGATCCCTTCCCATTCTAAATTGGGACTATCCTGGATGATTTCCACTGCCTCATTCACTTCTGCACTATTGAGAAAGCCAATTCTTCCCATTCCGGTATCGACTTTCAAATGCAATTTCAATAAATATTCTAGATGTCGTTCTGCTATATAAGTAGCCGCAGCTTCCAACCATTCTTTTATTCCCGCAGTAATAGATAGATCGTGGATGACTGCAAGTGTCAACGCATCGATCGGAACCATATTCAATACAAGAATAGGTTGTGTGAAACCTGCCTCTCTCAGCTCGATTCCCTCATCTAAAGTAGCTACGCAAAAACCAGAAGCTCCACCTTTTTTTGCAGCTTCTGCTGTTTCGATTGCTCCATGACCGTAACCATCTGCTTTGACAACAGCAAACAATTCTTTCCCATTCAATCGAGCTATTTCATTTGCTACATTTTCTGTAATTGCCTGTTTATGTACAATTGCTTTTGTCGGACGATGCCAAGCAATAACCATTGTTCTTCCTTCTTTCTAGTCTTCTAAAATAATCTGTGCAAAAGCTAACTCGTCTGTATGTGTGATGCTGACCCAGACTGCTCCTTCATGTGGAGATTTCGTTACAATTGGTTGTCCTGATCCATTTTTTAAAATTTCGATCTCTTGAAAGGTAACTTTACCGATCCCTGTTCCCCAAGCCTTTGAAAAAGCTTCTTTACATGCATAACGACCGCCTAAAAACTCAACCTGACGATGAAATGGCAGCAAACGAAACATTTCGATTTCACTTGGTGTCAGTACACGATCAATAAAGTTTTGCTTTTCTTTAATGATCTTAGCAATCCTCGACAGTTCAACTGCATCAATCCCAATCCCTTTTATCATACACGATTCTCTTTTCAAAAAATTTTAGAACACTCTAATTCTACCAAATTTTAGACAATTTACCACCAATAAGTCTAGAAATAACAAAAATGAAAGTTGTTTCCTAGTGAAAACCCACTTCTTCATTTTCTCCAATAAAAAACCATTGAGAATTGATTGATAAAAATCTCTGATGCAAAGAAAACAGTTCAAGTCACTTCATTTCTTTTTTTACGAACGTTTTTCAAAAAAATAAGACTTACAATTCGAAAAACAGCTGATATATAAATCATTTTCCGCCTTGTTTGTTTATAAAATCATTTTATTGGTATTAATTCTAATTTACCATGGATCACGCATAAAAAAAGAAATTATTTTTACTTAATAAACAAAAAAAACAAAAAAAACAAAAATTTGTTGCTATATCCTAAAAAAGCTAAATATTTTATTTTTTTAAATAACATTTTTATTAAAGTTATCTAAATTACCTACTAAAAAGAGGAACTACGTTAAATTTATACTTAATACTCTTAGACTTCCCATTATTAGTAGGTTTTTACCCTATGATCTCTACTTCTTTATGTAATGAAAGAGAGAGTATGTTTGTTTTTTTCATTATCTATCATTGCCAAATAAACAATACAAAATAAGCCCGCCAAGGCCAAAAATAGGTAAGCTATTTTTGGATCTGACGGGCTTATTCGGATGGTCCTTCTAAGACCACCACTTTACATGTGGATTAGTCGTTGTTCGTGCGGATCACGAAACCACGTTTTTTGTCGTTTGTGCGTTTTCCACCATTGTCTTTTTGTTTGTTATGGTTTTTGCTGTAGCTACCGCTACCTTTTGAATTTTTGTTGCCACGGTAGTTGCCATTATCACGACGATTACGGTTGTTTCCGCCGCCACTTCCGCCACCACGTTTACCATTTTTGTTGTAGCCTTTTTTCTGCATAGGCAATGGACGTTCTGGTGTGATTTTTACTGGTGTTGCATCTGATGGATCTTTGGCTATTGTTTTCAACAATAAAGCGACTAAATCTTGAGCAGAGTATTCTTCCAATAATTTATCCGCAGTTTGCAGATATTTATCTAAGCCATTCTCTTCAAGTTTTTCTTCGATTTGTTCAATAGCAGCGCCTAGTTGTCCTTTGAATGCTTCTTTTTCAGTCGGTGGACGTAAAGTTGTCATACGTTTTTTCGTTAAGTTTTCAATAACATGTAAGTAACCCATTTCGTTTGGTGTAACGAAAGTTACTGACATACCACCTTTACCTGCACGACCAGTACGACCGATACGGTGAACATAGCTTTCTGGGTCTTGTGGGATATCATAGTTGTATACATGAGTAACTCCTGAGATATCTAAACCACGGGCAGCTACGTCTGTAGCAACTAAAATATCTAAATGACCACTCTTGAATGAACGTAATACGCTCATACGTTTTTGTTGGGAAAGGTCGCCATGGATACCTTCTGCACGATAGCCACGAGCTTCTAAGCCACGAGCTAATTCATCTACACGACGTTTTGTACGTCCGAAGACGATCGTTAATTCTGGTGATTGTACATCGAGCAAGCGAGTCATCACATCGAATTTTTCGTATTCTTTTGCGCGTACATAGTATTGATCGATCAAATCAGCAGTCATTTCTTTGGTTTTGATTTTCACGTGTGTTGGATCTTTCATGAATTTCACACCGATGTTTTTGATTGCTGGTGGCATTGTTGCTGAGAACAATAGTGTTTGACGTTGGTCTGGTACTTTAGAGATAATACTTTCAATATCTTCTAAGAAGCCCATGTTCAACATTTCGTCTGCTTCATCTAATACTAATGTTTCAACTGTTCCAAGTTTCAATGTGTGACGGTTGATATGGTCTAACATACGACCCGGTGTACCAACGACGATATGTGGACGGTCTTTCAATCCACGGATTTGGCGACCGATATCGGCGCCACCATAGACAGCTTGGACACGGACACGTTTGTCACGTCCTAAACGATAAAGTTCTTCTTGTGTTTGGATCGCTAATTCACGTGTTGGTGCAATAACCAATCCTTGTAGTTCTTGACGATTTGCATCGATTTTCTCTAACATCGGTAAGCCAAACGCAGCAGTTTTACCTGTTCCTGTTTGTGCTTGTCCAATCACATCTTTGCCTTCCAAGGCTAGTGGGATCGTTTCTGATTGGATCGGTGTTGCTTCTTCAAATCCTGCACGTTCTACTGATTTTAATAATTCTGGTGACAATTCTAGTTCTTTAAATTTCAAATGAATCCTCCTATATGGTTGTTAACTGAGGATGTAGCTATAGTTTGCTACCCCGTCTTTTGTTCGGTCAAAGTGTCTGTTGCTTTTTTGACAGTGGCCACGCACGTTTCCCATCCATTCTTAGCCCCTGTGGCACCACCGAAAAATCACTTTGCGAAGTTTAGGCATTAGAAAAGCCAAACGGGTCGCGTTCAGCTTTATCATTGTTATGACATCTGGCTTTCGCATTTCATCATCAAGCCAGTCCAATTTCTCTTCATCTTTCGGCAATAGGTTATTCTAGCATAATTTATTGTTTTCTGCAAGTTTACAGTTTTTATTTCATTTCTTGTAGTCGTTCGACCACTTCAATCAAGCCCATACTATTACTACCTTTTAGTACAATCGTGTCATCTGGCTGGATCTCAGCAATCACCGCTGCAATCAATTGCTCTTTATTTTCTTCGGTATAATAAACCGGCAAATCAGGATATTTCTGAGCCAAAGCATCTTTTAACGCCTGCATTTCTTTTCCATACAAAAAGATCATCGAGAAGATGTCTGAAGAAATATGTTCACTCATTGAAGCATGCATGAGAGGCGAGTCTACTCCTAGCTCCAACATATCGGCTAAAACGGCAAGTTTTCGTCCCGCTGCTGGGAGGCTTGCTACAGTATCTAAGACTAATCCCATGGCTGTAGGATTGGCATTATAAACATCACTTAAGATCGCTGCCCCATTTCCAGCAGTCAGCCATTCTGTTCGATTTTGTGTCACTGAGACAGTTGCTAGACCTCGTCGGATTTCCGACAGAGACAACCCGAAAAACTGCCCGATCGCATAAGCAATCAGCGCGTTCGTCACATTATACTTACCAGGTAAAGGGATCGTGAATGATTCGCCTTCAACGATAAATGTCGTTTGTTGCTTTTCTTCGATGATTTGTTGTGCAGAAATATCGCCTTGTTCGATTCCAAACGTCTTGATTTTTTGAGACAATGGAGCAACCAACGGTTCTAACAATGGTTCATTATTCGGTACGATCAATAATCCGTCTGGTAGCAACCCGTCAGCAATTTCCATTTTTGCTTTGGCGATACCTTCTCGTGACCCTAAATTCTCGATATGAGCCTCACCGATCATCGTGATTGCTGCAACTTTTGGTTGTGCCAGCAACGAGAGTTCCGTAATTTCATTGGCATGATCCATTCCCATTTCTAAAACGATTTTTTCAGTATCCTGAGGCATATGCAAGATCGTATAAGGCATGCCAATATTATTATTGTAATTTCCTTGTGTTTTATAAGTTTTATATCCTTGCGCTAAGACAGAAGCTGTTAGATCCTTTGTGGTCGTCTTCCCATTACTACCGGTAACAGCCACTACATCCGCCCCAACTTTTTTTAAATAATACTGCGCCAACTCTTGCATTGCTTTTAAAGGATCAGAAACTGGTATGATCTCGATCCCCTCTGGTGCCTTTTCGGCTGCCCAACTCCAAAAAGAAGCAACTGCCCCATTTGCGATAGCTTGTTCAATAAATTCATGCCCATCTCTTGTGCCAGCTAAAGGAACGAACAAATCGCCTTCTTTGATTTTGCGGCTATCAAATTCTACTCCTGTGATTGATTGGGTTGACTCACGATGACTGCCAACTGCTTGAGCAATTTCTTGTATTGTTATGTTCATCCATTCTCTGTCCTTTCGATTTAGACCAGTAGTCCTATAGGAATAGGAACAAAAAAGGTGGTGAAAATCGCCAATACTGATAGCGTCGAATAGTAAAAATCTTTCGCTTTCAATCAGTACCAGATGATCATCCACAACCTTTATTTTGCTATACATACTACTTCGACACATTCATACTTGTGCTGATTACGTTTCAATTAGTCAAAGAAACTTTGTCTTTGATTATGACGGTTCAAGCCTAATTGGATCAACTCTTCAATCAAGTCACCGTATTTCAAGCCCATATTTTCCCATAGCAAGGGGTACATGCTGAATGCTGTAAATCCAGGCATTGAATTTAATTCATTAAGGAATAATTCATTTTTATTCGTCAAGAAGAAATCACAACGGCTCAAGCCACTTCCACCTAACATCGTATACGCTAATTTTGCGTACTCTTGTGCTTTTTGATGGACTTCTTCTGGTACTTCTGCTGGAATCTGCATCTCGATGCGATTATTGATGTACTTCGCATCATAATCGTAAAATGCCACGTCTTTTACCACTTCACCAGGCAAGGTCGTGCGGACGTCTTCATTCCCTAAAACAGCGACTTCGATCTCCCGTGCTTCGATTCCTTGTTCAACGATGGCACGTGAATCGTATTGGTAAGCTGTTGCTAAGGCATTCTGTAATTCTTCTCGATTTTCAGCCTTAGTGATCCCCACGCTTGATCCCATATTTGCTGGCTTCACGAACATCGGATAAAGCAATGAGCCTTCACATTGGTCAAATACCTTTTTAGGATTTTCTTTCCATTGATTCTTCAAAACTGGAACATAAGGTACTTGCGGTACACCGGCTGCTTGTAAAATATATTTTGTCATGATCTTATCCATGGCACAAGCACTTGTCAGTACACCCGCACCGACGTAAGGCATATTCAAGGTTTCTAAGAATCCTTGGATCGTGCCATCCTCGCCATTTGGACCGTGAAGAACTGGGAAGACGATGTTTCCTTCTTCTTTGATCTCTCCTGGATTGATGACAGTACCCGTAAATCCTTCTGTCATTTTCCCACTTGGGTCCCACGTCAAGTGCAATTCTTCTTCACTTGTAGGTTTTTCAGTCAACAACGGGCCTTTGACCCATTGTCCGTCTTTACTAATAAATACGAGCTGTACTTGATAATAAGCATAATAAATAGCATTTAAAACGGAAAACGCTGAAAGAATCGAAACTTCGTGTTCCGCACTGCGTCCACCATATAATAAAGTAATCTTCAAAAGATTTTCCTCCTGTATTCGATATCATTCATTTTTACTTCATATTTTAGCACAAAAACAAAAGATGCAAACAGCTTATTTGAAAAAAGGTGAGGTACATGTCATTTTATTCAAAAAACAGCGGAATAGTTGTCGCTTTTTTTCTTTATCGTTATGATAAGAGAAAGGAGGCATAGTTATGACCAAAACTACTTCTCGAAGCCGGTTAACAGAAATCATTCACGTATTCATCAAAGAAAATGTTCTGCCTAATCTGATCCAACAAAAAAATCCTGAACAAGTAAAAAAAGCCTTTGAAGAACTTGGCTCAACCTTTATAAAAATTGGGCAAATGCTTTCTGTCCGTGATGACTTACTCTCTGCTGAGTTTACTAAGACATTCAAAACATTGCAAGACAATGTACCAAGTGATCCCTTTGTCACGACGAAAAAAACGATTGAACAGGAATTAGACGCATCCTTAGAAACGATTTTTACTAGCTTCAATAAAGCACCTTTCGCTTCTGCCTCTATGGGTCAAGCGCATCGTGCAACGTTAAAGAATGGCGATGCAGTCGTTGTAAAAGTCCAACATCCAAATATTGCGAAGGAAATCATGATGGACTTACAGTTATTCGAACGGGCGATTCCTTTGATCAAATATATTCCTGAAACAAGCGTCATCGATTTAAAAGGCGTGTTGCAAGAAGTCAAACGTTCATTGACAAACGAATTGGACTTCTACAAAGAAAGTCAAAATGGTGCACGTTTCTATAATCTAAACAACCATTGGTATGAAATTAGATCCCCTAAAATCTATGAGGCACTTTGCACAAAAAAAGTTATTGTGATGGAAGAAATGTCTGGAAAGAACTTCAACCAATTGATGAATCTTGAAGAAACGGATGAACGCCTCATTGAGACACTTACGAATACTCAATTGAAACAACAAGTGGCTAAACGATTGATCGAACATTTTATGAAGCAAATCTTTGACGATGGCTTTTTTCATGCCGATCCACATCCTGGGAATTTATTGTTCCATCCTTTAAGCGTTGAAGAACTTTCAGAAAATGTAACGACAGACACAAAAGAACACCAAAAACAACTAGGCTCGATTTCTTTCAAAACGACTGCTACTGTCACTGAACCATTGCAACCATATACAATCAGTTATATTGATTTCGGTATGATGGGTAGTCTCTCCGCTTCGCTAAGACAAAAGCTGATGGAAATCGTTTTAGCGATTTATACACGAGATATTTACCGTATTGAAAAAGCCGTCATCAACTTATGTCAACAAGAAGGGCCTTTTGATGAAAGTGAATTCCATCAACAACTCGCTAGCTTTTTGACGCAATATTTAGACCTCCCCATTGAAGAAATCGACTTGCAAGAAGTCTTTGCGCAGATCGTCTCGATTTGCCACCAGAACAACTTACAAATCGATCGTGATATCACGTTATTGCTTAAAGCGTTTAGCACATTAGAAGGAGTGATTCGTGTCCTTGATCCTGAAGTATCTTTGATGGAAGTCGCTACGCCCATTGCACAACGATATTTCTTAGCACATCTCTCTGTCGAAGATACCTTGAAGCAAGCGGGCTTAGATATACTCGATGGTATCAAAACCGTACCGAAAATCCCGCAACAAGTCTATCACCTTCTAGAAACTTGGCGTTCTGGACAAGGAAAAATCAATTTGGAACTAAAAAAACAAGACCAACTGATGAACCGGATCGAAAGTATGGTGAACCGTTTAGTATTTGGTGTGATACTCGCCGCATTGATCGTCGGCTCTTCGTTGCTTGTCCAAGCTGCACCAGACGATCAAATCAATTTTATTACACTATTAGGTATATTCACGTATACGATCGCAGCTGTGGTCATTCTCTTTTTAGCCATTGATACACTGATCAACTATTATAAAAAAAGACGAAAATAAACGAAAACATCCCAAAATATGAAACTATTTTCGGATGTTCTCGTTTATTTTTTTAGCTGTGTACTTTTGACACAACCTCATTGCTTGATGATTAGAGTTGCGGATACGACTATTCCTGTTTTTTAGTCTGTAGCCTTTTACTCGCTATCTATTTGATAATTTTAGCTTTTTTGGTTTGATTATTTCATTTTTCGTTCATCTGGTACGATTCTTTGCGAGAGCAACCACTTATGGAAGAACCATTCAGCGATCCCGATCAATACCGCCGGTACTAAAACCTTCATCCAAATATCCGTCATATCGTTCATAAAATAAAGATATAACCATAGAATGGCTGCAGCTGAACCAGCATCTGCAATTGTAGCCGCGATATTTCCTACTTTTCGTAAAATCAATAAATCACCTAATACATAGATCATGACAACAATGATTACTCCGACAATCGTTGAATCCATGAAACTAACACCATACAGTCCCGTTAAAACGATCCACAAAATTGCCCAAATCATGATTGCTTTTACCACCAACGCCTTCACATGTTTCATTTTCTGCACTCCCTTCTTTTTTGGTTAAAAATATATGATTATATAATTAAATAATCTTCATAATTATATCTTTTGTTATAGAATCAATCAAAGATATCGTACTTTTTTAGTAATAAAAAAGAGGAACACCGCTTCTGTTTAGTTAGAAACAATGTTCACCTATTTTATATTCTATTCAAATTTCTGCAAGCGCTCGGATCAACGCTTTTTTGAACCTTTGGTGATCTTCATGAGTGAAAGGCTTCGGCCCTTTCGTCCGAATGCCCGCTTTTCTCAACTTACTGCTTTGATAACGTTGTTCTAATAATCCATCAATGTTCGTGGTATCAAATTCCTTCCCCGATTGATGAAAGACTCGAACACCTTTAGGTAAGACCAATGAAGCTAAGCCATAATCTTGAGTGATCAAAAAATCACCTTTTTTGATCAGCCCGACGATTTTATAATCTGCACTGTCTGCCCCTTTATCGACGTATACAAACTGTACATAGCTTGGATACTCTTTATTGGTATAGTGATCGACACTTGTCACGATCATCACCTCTAATTGAAAAGATGCCGCAATTTCAATCACGTCATTTTTCACTGGGGAGCCGTCACCATCAATGAATATTTTTTGCATGTTCTTTCCTCCATAAAAGATAAACAGCGATTACTCCCAGGATCAATACACTGACATTTATCCATTTTACGTAAACTAACAATTGGATCATCGCTTTTGGTACGCTCAGACTACCAGTCAATTGGAGCAATACACTCACAGGTTCGTCCAACCATCGTGCCGTCACCAACAGCAATGACATCAATAAAAATTGATGGGTCACACTTCCTTTGTTTTGTGTCGTAAACTTTTTGATCACACGATTATCCATCGGTATTTCTGTATCGATCTCATAATACGTACGATTCAACCAACTACCTACTACCGCGTGCCAAAAACTTAATAAGAATAAACCAACCACAAAGCCGATTTGTGGAAGTAACAGAACCATCAACGAACTAAATAATCCAGCTAATTGAATGAGGACTGGTTCGATCGTGGGAATCTGGATTGCTTGATTGCCAATGATTTTGGCTAACACCATGCCTGCAATATAAGGTAAATACATATATACGCCTAAATAGTCGAAACCATAGACACGGCCGATATAAAGTGTCCCGAATAAAAAAAGAAAATTACCTAACATGCCATTCAGAAAAGTAAAACTATTTAACCAAGTAGGTAATTTCCACTGCTTTCTAGCCCTTCCAAGATAAAAAGCTGCAAATAGAAACAACAGCATAAATCCATAGATTGCTACGTCAAATAATGCAGGATCAATCAACAAACGAGCATTTCTCAAAAGAAACAACAAAACGAAAAAGCCGATAAATAAAAGCAACTCTTTGGTCACTACCACATTCGACTTCATCTCTTTAAAATCCAATTCATAGCGAGGATAATGACTGATCGTATGGTATGCCATAATGTAGAACAATGTATATAACGCTAACGTCATCACGACTTGCGTCGACCCGGGAAGCTCGATCACCCGAAACAAAACAAGCAACAACAGGATCGCAAATGGAAATTTATTTGCTGACATGTTCGTGAATCCCTGTTGTTTTTCATGGTAATTCACTGTGATATTTGTGGGGATCAGCCATGCCGCACTTAGTCCTAAAAGTACACTTGACAGATAATACAGCGGGAAATAAAGGACGCCAAAAATCCCGATCAACGAACCTGCGCCACCCATCAATAAAGAAATCATCAACAAGGTATAACTATCCAGACCAAAGCGAATACTACTAACTAAAAACAGACCTGTCATTCGAAAGGTATAGAACAAAGTGAAGGGTAAAATCGACAACCATTGGTTCCCATCACTCAAACTTAAAAATAAAAGATACGGCACCAAGATAACCGTATTACTCAAAATAAAAGGTGTCGTCTGGGTAAAGTTCCGCCCAAATCGTTTGATATTATCAATCATATAAAAACTCCTTACGTGTTAAACATGAGTTACTTGTCATGTCAACGCATCATCTCTATAGGCATACCCATATGTCTGTAGGTACAAAACTGATTATACCATAGGAGCAAAGCAGCCAACACCCTATAGAGGTTGTGAAAGCAGCCCACTGATCCGCAGCCAACCGATAGACAAAAAAGCAGGAACTCCACAAAATTTGACTAGCAAATTTGGGAATCCCTGCTTATTTTTGAGTGCTGAACATTTCTGTTCGCCACTCACTGGTGCCTGAAAGAATCAGACAGACAAGTCCTTCTCCACAAAAGTCTTGTCCAGCACGCCTACATCCGGTAGGTGATCCGTGGATCATGTGCCGCCAAAATCAATTAGACCTCTAACGTTCAGAGATCTTCTCGACCCGTCGCATAACGTATACTTTAACACAAGCTACCATTTTATGCGAGTCTTTTTTTCATTTTATAATCAACCATTTGAAATCCTTCGCCGATATCGCTGATCAATTCTCCCTCAATGACAAATCCCTGATGTTGATAGACTGCGATTGCTTGTTGATTTCCTTGATTGACACGCAAGAAAATCTCCTGTGCTTCTGTTTCTTTTGCTAATTGTTCGTACCAACGAAAGACTTCTGAGGTCAAACCTTTCCCTCGTACGTCTCGAAGAATATAGAGTTTACTTAAATAGATCGAAGAACCCATCTTTTCATAAGCAGTATAGCCAATCGTTTTTCCCTCTAACTTCAATAAGAAATAGTTGACCCCTGCTGCACATTCTTTTCCGATCTGTTCTTTCGATTGATACGTCTCCAACATATAAGCGACTTGCTTTTGACCGATAATCGGCGTAAAGGCTTCGGGCCATACTTCATGGATAACTGTCACGAGTTCATCGAGTTCTTTCTCAGTTACTACTACTTTCTCCAACATTTTACTTCCTCCATTCAATGAACTAAAAATGCCCTTGTGCTTGCTGGAATAAAAACAACATGATCATACTATATACAGCGACCGACCAAGGTTTTAAAAGAATAACAATTTGCATGTATTCTCTAAATGAAAGCTTCGTCAATCCAGCGACGAGACAAATCAAATCATCTGGCGCAAAAGGTAAAAGTAAGGTAACGATCAATACCTTTTTGATATTGTTTGTTTTTTCAATGACTAGCTGTTCAAATTTTTGGAATTTTTTTGGTGATAAGATAAAACGGACAAAACTCGTACCATAATAACGCACGAATAAAAAACCGATTGCTTCACCAATAATCAAGCCAATACAACTATACAGCAACCCAAAGACATTTCCAAACATCAACATCCCTGCAACAGAAGAAATCCCTCCTGGCAGAATTGGAATGATCACTTGGATGATTTGGATAAGAATAAATAAAATGATCGCATAGCTCCCAAACTGTTGCATGAATTGTTGCAAAGAATCTGCTGATTGAAAGATTCCATGTCGATAGCCATACATGATCAATATGAAAAAAATACTTAATCCAACGAGTGGTGCGACTTGGATGGTTCTATGTACCCATGTTTTCTTCTCAGCCATACGCTTCTCCTACACTTTTCATTTTTCTATGTTTCATAAAAGAACAAGTAATGAACAACTACAAAATCGTCGTATGCAACTTCGAACAACAGAAGCTTGATCCTCTTGTGCCTCCTAAGCCCGAGTAAACAACGTGAAGTAGCTCCTTCAGAAATAAGCGTGAAATCCCAAAAATTTGAAGAAAAATTTTCGGTTTTTCACGCTTATTTCTCGGATTTGAGCACTTCCTTTATGGCTGATTACCCGCAGAAGTTACTTATAAAACGCCGTTTATTTGGTTTTAGAAGATAGGCATAACGGCTACTTCAGTTCTAACACCTGTTCTTATCTTTTTACTGGTGATTCAAAAAACTAGCAACTTTCGTTGTGATCAAGTCAATAGCTACGTGATTTTCGCCACCTTCTGGAACGATAATATCAGCGTAACGTTTTGTTGGTTCAATAAACTGATGATACATCGGCTTAACGACTGTTAAATATTGTTCGATCACAGAATCTAAGGTACGGCCGCGCTCTTCCATATCACGTTTGATCCGGCGAATGATCCGAATGTCATCGTCTGTATCTACATAGATCTTGATATCCATCAAATCACGTAAACGCTCGTCTTCTAAAATCAAGATACCTTCCAAAATAATCACTTCTTTTGGTTCTTGGATGATTGTTGCTTGACTTCTCGTATGAGCAACATAATCATAGACTGGTTTTTCAATGGCTTCATAGTTCAGTAGTTTTTCAACGTGCTGGATCAGCAGTTCATTATCAAAGGCAAAAGGATGATCGTAGTTTGTATTCAACCGTTCTTCAAAGCTAAGATGACTTTGATCTTTATAATAAGAATCTTGTTCAAGCATCATGATGGAGTGGTCTGGAAAGTGACTAAAAATCCCTCGGCTGACGCTTGTCTTTCCGCTTCCCGATCCGCCCGTCACACCAATGATAATTGGCTTGCTTTTTGTCATTGACTAAAACCTCTTTCATATCCGTTTTTTCATTCTAATCTATTATAGCGAAAAAAAAGGAAAATGCACTATTTTTCTGAAAATTAATGAGGTGAGATTTCCAAGAGCGGGTAAAGTTCTTCTAAAGAATCAATCCGATAGGTTGGTTGGATCTCTGGTATTTCAGGCAACTTATTTTTATTGAACCAGATCGTATCGATCCCTGCTTCATTTCCACCTTTGATATCAGAAGTCAGTGAATCACCGATAATCACCGTTCGTTCTTTGTCCAACTCAGGAATATTAGCAAACACGTGATCAAAAAAAGCCTTCATTGGCTTTTGTGCGCCAATCGCTTCTGAGACAAAAATTTCTCGAAAATAATGAATCATCCGAGCATCTGTTAATCGTTGATGTTGGGTTTGAGAAACCCCATTCGTCACTATATAAAGTTCTGCTTCACTTGACACTGCTTCCAGTAATTCATGGCTTCCAGGAATCCAATGATGGCCCTGATTCAAATAATGTCGATAACGTTGATCCATTGCTTGGCTATCTACGGTCTTGCCAAACTGTTGGAACAACAGACCAAAGCGGTTGCCTGTCACTTCATCTCTTGTCATCTGCCCCTTTTCAAATTCTCGCCATAAATGATGATTCAATGCTTTATAACTTGTTCTGATCTCTGGTGTCAGTTCAATGCCTTGTTCCGCAAACAATTGGTGCAAGGCTTCTGTTTCTGTTTGTTGAAAATCTAACAACGTATCATCTACGTCGAATAATAATGTATGATATTTCATCTGATTCTCCTATTTCTTCTATATTTGATATTTCGTTTATTTGCATTTTCGTGGGTTGTTGATTGTTTATCTATAAAAGAAATAAACAAGTGCCTTAGAACCGCCGGCTGTGCACTTGCTTATTAAATGACACTAAATCATTTTAGAAAGTCCAATAATATCTTCTTCTGAGAAATGTCCAATGACTCTGTAGGGATTGAAATTACTCTTCAATTCAAATCGGTTTCCTGTACCTACCCAAGATTTCTTGTTTAATCCTGCAGAATCTAAGTCTTTTATTTCATAATATCGCTTTTTGATCGCCTTTGATTTATTCTCATATTTACTTGTAATAGGAAGAATCAAGAATGAACCTCTGCTTCGAACACGGATAGCAATAGCAGGACGAGTTTTCCCTCCACTGCCATCGTTAAAGGGAATATAGATCAAGAACACGTCATGACTATTCATCTAGATCTCTCATCCATGACACTAGATCTTCGTGGTCACCGCTATTTTCTGGCGGATTAGTTTCAACAGACTCTTCCGCAACTCTCATTAACTGCAGTTCAGCCTTCTCTTTACTTGTTAAAGATAACTCAAATGGAATTTCTCCTCTGGCAGCTACCCTTTTATATAAAGCAGTGATTAAGATTGATGGATTTACTCCTAATGAATCTAAAATGCTTTCGACGTCAGTAGCTAGATTCTTATTGATATTCACTTGGACTTTCTTTTTTTCGTTGGTTTTATCTTTTTCTTTGATTTCAGACATAGAACATCACCTCTCACTCCTATTTTACTCCTAATAGGAGTGTAAAACAAACTCATTGAATGAACGATCAATTCATGATTATTACTATTTAAAATATTTTTTTAATTTTTTTAGTTCGTCTAACGTCAATGAGCGATAAGATCCTTCAGTCAAATGCGGATCTAGTTGTAATGGGCCCATGCTGATTCGTTGCAATGCAGTGACTTTTTTTCCACAAGCTAAAAACATCTTTTTCACTTGATGGAATTTCCCCTCTTCGATCGTCAGTCGTACGATACTTTTTTTATGTTGCGCGACAAGAATCTCTAAATGTGCAGGTAAGCATTGGTAACCACCATCAAAAACAATTCCTTTTTCAAAAGCAATTCGATCAGCTTCTGTCACTTGTTCATTGACAACTGCTACATATGTTTTCTGTACTTTTTTATCAGGCAACAACATTTCATAACCTAATTGGCCATTGGAAGTGATCAACGATAAACCTGTTGTATCTCGGTCTAATCGCCCAACTGGATACAAAGGTTGTGTGCGATCGGCTGAAGCCAACAAATCGATAACAGTCGTTTTGTGAATGTCCGTCACCGCTGTTACTGCTCTTTTCGGTTTATTCAGTATAAAGTATACTTCATTTGTATGTAGCTTTACGCCATCCACTTCGATACAGTGGAGCAAACTATCCACATTACGATTCTGTTTCTGTTCCACTTTACCATCGATACGTACGAGTTTCATCGCAAAAAGTCGTTTCATCTCTTTACGTGATGTTTCTAATTCTTTTTCTATTAATTTATCTAACCGCATAACTGCTTCCTTTCCTAGCTACATAAGCATTATAACCTGAATCATACACCATGCAAAATGGAAACGCTAAGTTGTTTCCTTGACTTACTCAGTGAATCGCGTTACGGTTAAAGAGTAAAGTGAATTGGATTTCTCATACACAGCGTAATGACCTGGTGGAGAAAAGTTGAATCCTGACTTTTTAAGGGCAGATGCGCGCATCTGTCTTTTTGCGTTTTTTCGCGCTACCTGATAATGTGCAAGAGACCATGTGACATTCACTTAAATAAAATCTGTCTGACACCAAAGCAGACAGTCACATTTTAAGGAGGAATTTTGGTTATGTCAGTATCATTAGAAGTAAGTAAAAGAGAAGTACGTCCCCGTTCATTGAGAAACAAATTGCGTCATGAAGGAAAAGTTCCTGCAATCGTTTATGGCTACAATGTAGAAAGCACGCCAATTTCATTTGATAGTGCGACATTTAGTAAAGTATTGCGTGAGAATGCCGCAAACACAGTTATCACAATGAACATTGAAGGAAAAAAAGTCAACACACTTGTTCATAAAATCCAATCAAACACATTTACCAACCAATTAGAACACGTGGAATTCCTATCTGTTAATATGACAGAAGAAACAGAAGTCGAAACAGAAGTTGTCCTTGTCGGCGAATCTACTGGTGTAAAATCTGGTGGTGTATTGGCTCAAAACTTATATACTGTGATTGTTTCTGCTACGCCAGATCAATTACCAGAAAACATCGAAGTGGATATCACTGATTTAGCATTAGGTGATTCGATCACTGTAGCGGATCTACCGAAAAATGACGCATACACGATCATTACTGATGGAGAAGAACAAATCGCCGCAGTTGTTGCACCAACAGAAGAAGAAGAATCAACTGGTGAAGCAGCAGAACCAGAAGTGATTGGTTCAACTGAAGAATAAACGTCTTTTGATCAACGAAGCAGTGACTTGTGTCATTGCTTCGTTTTTTTTTAATTCCCACTTAAAAAAAAATTGTTTTAAGAATGGTATATTCCTATTTATCAACCCTTATTTGTTTTTTTGATAAGCGCAAAAACCCTTATATAATAAGGTTTCTTGAAGTCATCTTAAAAGTTTCTTATACTTTTAAAAAAAGTATGCAAATATTGTTGCATTTTGTATAAATGTTTATTAGAATGAACCAACGTTAAAAAAGTATAACTCGTTTATCCTGATAATAATATGTTGTTCTCGTCATTTCGGTTTTTTAGACAAAGGAGGCTAAGCCGATGTTTGAAAGTTTTGATAATAACCGTAATCGATACGCATCATTAGGTGTGGTATCAAGTTTACCAGATGAACTGATCGATAGTATCTGGTTCATTATTGATTTAGACCTTAAGGGTGTTATTCCGTTAGATAATATTTTAGCTTTTGATTTAATGAACAATCATGGAAAAGTAACCTTGCATTTTTCTCAAGCGGGCAGTACCGTTGAGATGGGGATTGATTTGCCATTCCCTTATTCTCCACAGTATCCGGCGCAAGTATTTGCCTATGATGATGGGACCAGAGAAACCATTCTTCTCCCAAGTGAAATTAAACAGTACTAAAATAAACCCTTTGTTTTGCACGATAGCCAAGTAGTTGACTCTTTGATTTTCATCGCAGACTCACTTCTTGGCTACTTTTATGATGACCTTCTCTGAAAATTTTCAGAAAACATAAAGCATTTTAGCTATTTATTTATCATGAGATTCTAATTGATATTCCAAGGGTAAACACTATATACTACTAACTAAATTTTAAAAGAAATAAGGAGTTTACAAGATGCGCGATTTAACAAAAGGAAGCCCAGCCAAACTGATTTTGCTATTTACTGTCCCTTTATTGATAGGCAATGTTTTTCAGCAGTTTTACAACATGGTCGATATGATCATCGTTGGGCAGACATTAGGGAAAAACTCACTAGCAGCTGTAGGAGCTACTGGTGGATTAACTTTCTTGATTATTGGCTTTGCTCAAGGTCTAACCGCTGGTTTAGCCATTATTACAGCACAACGATATGGTGCGAAAGACTTCCGTGGTTTGAAAAAAAGTTTTGCTACAAGTGTCATGATTAGTGTCATTGTTACTGTGATTTTAACCGTCCTTAGCTTAGTATTTATTCGTCCGATGCTCCAGTTGATGCAAACACCTGCAGATATCATCGATGAAGCACAAACATTCATCGTCATCATCCTATGGGGAATCTTTGCTGCCGTCAGCTTCAATTTATTGTCAAATGTTATTCGCGCACTTGGTGATAGTCGAACGCCTTTACTCTTTTTGATCGTTGCGGTAATTATCAATGTTGTCTTGGATTTGATCTTTATTATCAACTTCGGTATGGGAGTAGAAGGTGCTGCTATTGCAACAGTGATTGCGCAAATTGCTTCTAGTCTATTATGTATCGTCTATATCAAGAAAAAGATTCCGATGCTTCAATTACGTAAAAAAGATTTTTCGTTCGATAAACAAGAGATCCGCACACATTTAAATGTTGCGTTACCAATGGCTTTCCAATCTTCGATCATTGCGATTGGTGCAATCGTCTTGCAATCTGCATTAAACAGCTTAGGTACAGATGTCGTAGCTGCCCAAGCCGCAGCTGGTCGAATCGATCAATTTGCTGTTCAACCTATGATGTCCTTTGGGATTGCGATGGCAACTTTTGCAGCACAAAACTATGGAGCAAAACAATATGGACGTATCTTAAAAGGCGTTCGTCAAACATTAGTCATGAGTATTGGCTTTAGTTTCTTAGCCGGAGCAATTGTCATTTTCCTTGGCCGACCATTGGTGAGCTTGTTTGTCAGCCCAAATGAAACTGTCGTCTTTGATTTGGCGCAAACGTATTTCAACATCAACGGCTCCCTTTACTGGATCTTAGCTATCCTATTTATCTTACGTTACACTTTACAAGGGCTTGGTCAAAGTAAAGTACCGACAATTGCAGGGATGATGGAGCTGATCATGCGTTCTTTCGCTGCGATCATTCTGACTGGGATCTGGGGCTATCCAGGTGCTGCTCTTGCTTCACCACTTGCTTGGGCTGGTTCTGTCATTGTCTTGCTCTACTCTTATATCCGCGCTGTGAAACATTTGAAACAGTTAGATGCCGAACAACAGCAATTTTCAATTGAAGATGCTGAAATCAGTTATTAGATTCAAAAAAAGTGTTCCTCCTATATTATGGGAAGAACACTTTTTTTTATGGATTCGTTGGTAAAATCACCAAGCTGAAATAGTCGATATGTGCATGATCATATTCTAAAACGGTGAATTGAAATTGATCGATCGTAATCACTGTACCTGCCTCGATATCTTTTTGATAGCTCGACATAAAACCAGCCAGAGTGATGAAATTTGTTTCTTCAAATTCTGGCACATCTTCATTGAAGTAGCGCTCAAAATCATCAAGCGTCAACTTACCTGAAACAATATAGCTACCATCTTCTTGTTTCGCAATCAACGCTTGGTCCACATCTGTTTCATCTCGAATCTCACCGACGATCTCTTCTAAAATATCTTCGATCGTGACAAGTCCACTTGTCCCACCATATTCATCCTTTAAGATCGCTATATGTTTTCCTTTTCTTCGCATGATCGTCAATAGTTTTTTGATGGGGATAGTTTCTGCTGTCACGATTGGTTCTTCAATCAGAGACTCCACCGTTATCTGGTCATCTTCTAAAGATTGTTTGATCAACGCAGGTAATGTCACGTATCCTAACACATTATCTTTGGATTCCAGTATGACAGGATATCTCGTATGCCCACGTTCAATCGATTCCTTGATGGCTTGTTTGACTGTATCTGACGCATCAAAAACTTGCATCGATGTCCGATCTACTTGAATGTCTTTTGCCAGCGTGTCATCAAATTCAAAGACATTTTCTAAGTACTGGTATTCATCCTTTGTCAACTCACCTTGCTGGTAAGAATTGAGGGCAACTAAAGTCAATTCTTCTTGCGAGAGTGTCTCTTCACCTTCTGATACTAGTTTCACGCCTAGCAATTTACCTAAGCTTGCTGCCGAATGATTCAATACCCAGATGAAAGGAAACATCGCCAGATAAAAATAATGCAAGGGTCTGACTACGAATAACACCACTTGTTCCGTATTGACGATACTATAACTTTTCGGCAAAAGTTCCCCCACCACAACGTCGACATACGTCACCAGAATGAACCCTAATGCGACAGAGATCGTTGCACTTATTCCCCGTCCGATCGGAAGTTGACCGATCCAAGGTTCCAACAATGCTGCCACAGAACCTTCGCCAACCCAACCAATGATCAAGCCTGTCAATGTGATACCCAACTGACTTGCAGATAAATAATCGTCTAAATGATGGGTCACATGAAGCGCTAGTTTGGCGTTCTTCACGTCGTCTTTTTCCAATTGCTCTAAACGGGAACGTCTGATTTTTACCAAAGCAAATTCACTCGCAACAAAAAAAGCAGTGATTGCTATCATCAAAAATAATATGACAAAATTTAATACCATTTGTTTCGCCTCACTTTTCCATTTCAATTGTACAACTTTTCGTAAAAAGAGTATAACTAGGAGGCTTTTGATTTCTGCTTCTCCACTAGATCACTCTAAATAATGGGAGGATTTATTCACTTGTATCACTAGCATTCAACAGCTATTCAATAACAAGAAAATTTATAAATTAAGGTTTAAAATGTGCGCATGTGCTATGCTATTACGTGACAGTACAGTTTAATGACGGTGGCTATCCTTCGAAAGCGAGGTGGTGCGTATGCACATCCTTTCTAAATCTTACGAAAGGAGACGCCTTTTGTCGGCACTCGATACAGTCCAATTGATGCTCAGCTTTGGTATGTTTACCATCACTCTGGTCACATTGGTTGTAGCATTGCTTAGCGACGACAAAAAGAAATAACCGTCCTCGGCCTAGGACGGTTATTTTGTAAAAAATAACTTGAAATATGCCGCTGTTAATTAAGCGGTACTGTCAAAGGGGAGTTGTTGACGCAACTCCTCTTTTCAGATTTAGTATAGCATAAACTAATTTTTTATCTACTTATTTTTTCGTTCTTTCAACCACGTTTTTCTTGTTCCACCAATCAGCAAAGGTACTGTTTCATGTTTGACTTCACTGTATTCTAAACCAAACCATGTTTCTGGCGTCGTAGCGATTTTCTTGATGGCAAGTTTGGCTTGCATGATTTGTCGTTCCCATTTCCCAAGAGTTGTTACATTGGAAACTACTTCGTCGATCAAGATGAATTGGAAATCGCCGACTTCTCTTCCTGGAGTCAATGAATACGTCTGTGGTTGTTTTGGTAGACGTCCTTGTTTCATTAAATCGTGGATGATTTGTCGAACGTAGACATTGATTTCTTGTTGCACGCGGAATCCTAAGAACAGGTTCACTTGAACAACGAAATCGGTCCCCATCATATCCACTTGATATTCTTTCGTATAAGGTTCATCGGTTACTTCTACATGGACAAACCAATAGGCCTTCGCCCGCTTTGGTCGTTTATCTAAAATAGAATACACGAACTGACGACCGACCTTCCCATCTGCCATATCTGGCACTAAGAAAACCACATTTGTTTGATACATTGGTAAGGATTTGTCCTCTTTCAATGCTTGAAGTTGTGGAATATATTCTTTTAATGCCACTTCTTCTGCGACCGATTCACGAATGATATTTCCTTGTTCCCAAACAAACATGACTGCTAGAATGACTAAAGCAATCAGCACAGCGACAAAACCGCCATGGAAGAACTTCACGATACTTGAAATAAAGAAGACGACTTCGATTGCCCCAAAGAAAAAGGTAATTGTATGAGCCAACCACTTCGGATAGCCAGTTTGGAGCAAATAGAAATAAAGTAAGGCAGTCGTCATCAACATCGTTACGGTAATGGACAGCCCGTACGCAGCTTCCATATGATGTGAGGTTCTAAAGGTAACAACAACAAGTGAACAAGCAATCCATAGAATCAAATTCACTGCCGGAATATACATCTGTCCGATACTGCTTCCAGGATACATGATTTTCAATCGAGGCAATAATTTCAATTTGATTGCTTCTGAAACTAGAGTAAAGGATCCAGTAATTAGCGCTTGCGAAGCGATAACAGCCGCAATCGTTGCAAATATGACCCCAATGACAGTAAAACTAGCCGGCATCATTTGGAAAAATGGATTCAAGTTTTCGATCGCTTGTGTTTCTGGATTTTGATAGACATTCAACAGCCATGCTGCCTGCCCAAAATAATTCAATACCAAACATACTTTAACGTATGGCCAGCTTAAACGGATGTTTCGTTTTCCGACATGTCCTAAGTCAGAATAAAGCGCCTCTGCCCCAGTAGTTGCCAAAAAGATATTTCCTAGAATGAATAAACCTAGCTTATTATCAGGACTAAATAGCAACTGGATCGCATAATAAGGATTTAAGGCACGGATTACTGTCCAGTCTTGACTGAAATTAAACAAGCCCATAGCGCCTAAAAAGGTGAACCATAAAAACATAATCGGGCCAAATGCTTTCCCGACGACTTCTGTACCAAATCGTTGGACCATGAATAAAACAAAAATAATAACTAAAGTAATAATGACGATGATGTTCTGGTCATTGCCGAAACGGTCAAAGAATTGTGGAATCCCACGTAATCCTTCAATAGCGGTCGTAACCGTTACAGCAGGTGTCAGTACGCCATCTGCTAACAATGCTGCGCCACCGATCATTGCAGGTATGATCAGATATTTACCGCCTTTTCTAACCAAAGTATATAAAGAAAAGATACCACCTTCCCCATGGTTATCTGCATTTAATGCAATCACGACATATTTGATCGTCGTTAATAATGTCAAAGTCCAAAAAATCAAGGAGACTGCTCCGATAACAAAATCTGGGTTGATCCCTCGCAAGCCGCCATTGTCTTCTACGATTGCTTTCATTACATAAAGCGGACTCGTACCGATATCTCCATAAACAACTCCCATGGCTACGAGTAACCCTGCCATCGAGATTTTTTTTGTGTTATGCTTTGTTGTCACTGTTCCCCCTCATTTCTCCAATCCTATGATTGACCTAAATTTCACCTAATTATCCAAGGATTCAACCTTGGTGTCAATAAATTCGATAAAAATAACTAAGTCAACGATGCCTTCTTAAATAATCAGCAGTAAATGAGTAGAGAGCTAAACAAACGAGTGCCCCGATCAAGGATGGGATAAGATAAAAGCCACTGATCGACGGACCTAGATCGCCTAACACAAATTCACCTAACCAACTTCCAAAGAAACCAATGATAATATTTCCAGTGACGCCTCCTGGTACATCTTCATTGAGAACAGCTCCAGCAACGAATCCTAATATGCCACCTACTATCAATGAGAATAAAAAATGGATCATTTCCATTCCTCCTTTTGCACTTTAAATAACTAAGTGTTTTTTAAGAAAATTTAAATTGACCCTTTATGTCTTTTCTTTATCGATTTTAAAAAATAAGCGTACTACTTTTGAAAATATAAAATTATTTTCGTAGTAGTACGCTTATTAAAAAACTTTTATCTTAAAACGATGGAATTACTTCTTGTCCTCTTCGTTCAACATTGCTTTTCTTGAAAGATTCACGCGACCTTGTTTGTCGATCTCTGTCACTTTCACCAACACTTCATCGCCTAGTTTCACAACGTCTTCTACATTGTTTACACGTTCATTCGCTAATTGAGAAATATGGACTAAGCCGTCTTTCCCTTTGATCAAGTTGACAAATGCACCGAATTTTTCGATACGAACAACTTTACCAAGGTAGACTTCGCCAACTTTGACTTCTTTTGTCAAATCTTCGATGATCTTGATTGCTTTTTGGATCATTTCTTTATCAGAAGAAGCAATACTTACTTTACCGTCTTGATCGATATCGATCTTCACGCCTGTTTCATCAATGATTCCATTGATCGTATCGCCACCTTTACCGATGACATCTTTGATTTTCGCAGGATCGATTTGGATCATTTCGATTTTCGGTGCATATTGGCTAAGCTCTTCACGTGGTGTAGCAATCGTTGAAGTCAATTCTTCTAAGATTTCCATACGTGCTTGTTTTGCTTGTGCCAATGCTTCTTTTAAGATTTGTTCCGTGATACCTTGGATCTTGATATCCATTTGTAGTGCTGTGATTCCATCTTTTGTTCCGGCAACTTTGAAGTCCATGTCGCCTAAATGGTCTTCTAGACCTTGGATGTCTGTTAAAATCGTGTAGTTTTCACCATCAGATACTAATCCCATAGCAATACCAGCAACAGGTGCTTTGATTGGCACACCTGCGTCCATCAATGCTAAAGTACCTGCACAGATACTTGCTTGAGAAGATGAACCATTCGATTCAAGTACTTCTGCCACTAGACGGATCGTGTAAGGAAACTCTTCTTCTGAAGGAATCACTTGTGCCAATGCACGTTCACCTAATGCACCATGACCGATTTCTCGACGACCTGGTGATCCGGCACGACCAGTTGAACCCACAGAAAATTGTGGGAAGTTATAGTGATGGATGAATCGTTTGCTGACTTCTACACCTAAGCCATCAATGATTTGGTGTTCCCCTAAAGGTGCCAATGTACATGATGATAGTGCTTGTGTTTGTCCACGAGTAAATAATCCAGAACCATGAACACGTGGCAACAAGCCAACTTCTGATGCTAAAGGACGGATCTCATCTAATTTACGACCATCAGGACGGATTTTGTCAATCGTTATCAACTCACGAACGACGTCTTTTTCAAGATCTTCCGTAATTTGTTTCACTTCTTTTAGTAATTGTGCTTCCTCTTCATGACCCGCAAATTTCTCTGCATAAGCTTCGCGAATATCGATTTTCACTTGGTCGATATTATCTTCTCGAGCTAATTTTTCTTCTGTCATGACCGCTTCTTTCATCGTGCCATACGATGCATCAAAAATTTCTTTTTTCAAGTCAGCATCGACTTGTAATAAAGAAACTTCCATTTTTTCTTTGCCGACAGCTTGAACGATTTCTTCTTGGAATGCGACTAATTCTTTGATTGCGTCAAATCCAAATAATAATGCGCCCAACATATCTTCTTCTGAAACTTCTTTTGCGCCACTTTCAACCATGTTGATTGCTTGTTTTGTACCAGCTACGCTTAATTCGATATCGGTAGTCTCTGCTTGTTCAACTGTTGGGTTCAAGACATATTCGCCATTGACACGGCCAACTTCAACACCTGCGATCGGTCCATCGAATGGGATATCTGAAATCGATAAAGCTAGTGAAGAACCTAACATTGCTGCCATTGCTGGAGAACAATCTGTTTCTACACTCATCACGATATTTGTGACTTGGACTTCATTACGGAAACCTTCCGCAAACATTGGACGGATCGGACGGTCGATCAAACGAGCAGTCAAGGTTGCTTCCGTACTTGGACGACCTTCACGTTTGATAAATCCTCCTGGGATCTTACCAGCTGCATACATTTTTTCTTCATAATTGATCGTCAATGGGAAGAAATCTGTATCTTTCGCTTCTTTTGAAGCAACTGCCGCACTTAATACGACCGTATCCCCATAACGAACTAATACTGCTCCATTGGCTTGTTTGGCTAATTGGCCAACTTCGATCTCTAAGGGACGTCCGCCCCATGTCGTTTTAAAAACTTGTTTTTCTGACATAAATACTCCTTTTCTTTCTCGTGAACGCTAGACGCTACTAAACAAATGAAAACCGCGAAAGCGACCTTTTGCACCTTTCATTTGGTTAGTAGGAGTCCATCAAGCTGATTCACAGAAATGTTTGATAGTTTAAAGTAAAAAAGTGAGATTCACGCGAACCCCACTTTCTGTTAAAAATTAACGGCGTAAGCCTAGACGTTGGATCAATTCACGGTAACGTTGAACGTCAGTTTTACGTAAGTAAGCTAACAAGTTACGACGATGACCAACTTTTTTCATCAAACCACGGTATGAATGATGATCTTTTTTGTGAACACGTGCATGTTCGTTCAAGTGGTTGATTTCTTCAGTTAATACAGCGATTTGTACTTCTGGAGAACCAGTATCTCCTTCATGACGTGCGTAATCTTTGATGATTTCGTTTTTACGTTCTTTTGAAATTGCCATTTCTTTCACCTCGTTTAATTATTCCCCTGTGACTGAGTAAAACGTTGGTGATTCGTTTAACCAAGTAACAGGACATACATATGCTTTAAACATACAGCTATACTTTACCTGAATCTTTCTAATAAATCAAGTGTAGAATCCTTAAGAAAATCTAGTTGATTAAACAATCAGGCTACTACTTTTTCAAATTTATGGTAAACTATTAACCGAAAAGAGAGTGTTTGATAAGAAAGGGGTACATATTCCATGATCACAATGGATGATATTATTCGAGAAGGCAATCCAACATTACGTGAAGTAGCGCAAGAAGTCGCTCTTCCACTCAGTGAGGAAGATCTTTTATTAGGAGAAGAAATGTTGGAATTTCTTAAAAATAGCCAAGATCCAATCAAAGCAGAAGAATTAAATTTACGTGGTGGTGTCGGCCTAGCTGCGCCCCAGCTTGATATTTCAAAACGGATCATTGCGGTCCACGTACCAAATCCAGATCCAGAAAGCACAGAACCAACGTTGAGTACGGTCATGTATAACCCAAAAATCTTGAGCCATTCCGTCCAGAATGCTTGCTTAGGCGAAGGTGAAGGCTGTTTATCAGTCGATCGTGAAGTTCCTGGGTATGTTGTGCGCCATGCAAAAATCACGCTTTCGTATTATGACAAAAACGGTGAGAAACAAAAAATCCGTTTAAAAAATTATGAATCCATCGTGGTGCAACATGAAATTGACCATATCAATGGCGTAATGTTCTATGACCATATCAACGACCAAAATCCTTTTGCCTTAAAAGAAGGCGTCTTGGTGATCGAGTAATCATGAATAATCACAAAAATGAACAGAGAGTGGCAGTTGCATCTGCTTTTCTCTGTTCATTTTTTCTACCGTAGAAAATCATCTTAGCCTTGTTCCATCATTTTTATAGAAATGGAGAACCGGAGACACTTGTTCCTTGTATCGAATACTCTTACATCTTCTTTTAAAGTTAAAAAGCTTAGCGAATCAACGTTCCGACATTTTTTTATGTTGGTATGTTGTTTTCTGGTGCATCCCGAGATTCTTTCCAAATCTAGTTTGCCGAAAATCAGTTAACAATGTAGCCATCCTAACTTTTTCTGAATTGATTTGTTTGGTAGTCTCATTTTCTGCTGGAGTGCTTCTCCCTTTTTCAAATAGATTATTGAACCGAGTCACAATACTACTAAAGCAATGGGTTTTACTTTTAACTTCCTCTCTAGTGTTCGTGCTTCGATCATTCATCCCCACCACTTTTATTTGATACGATTGACTTTTTCTTTGAATTGATTGATCGGTAGCTTGATCAATCAATCGTTTTATTGGTTTGTGTAGTGGATCTAGCCTCACTTCGCCTCTGATATTAGGTGCTATTCTTCCAAATAGTGTACTTACATTTTTGTACAGCTTCAACTCATCTAAGGATTCTTCTATTACACTTTCCTTGTTTTGTGAAGTTTCTTTTCCAAATAAGCTGCTTTTGAAACTATCTAATTCATTTTTTTGTTCATTTGAACGCATTTTGGCAACTACAACTTGACCTTTTTTTACTACCGTGGTTAATTGGGTAACGACCCTCTTGAAATCTTTAAGGTCATCAGTGACTACTACTTTAGCTTTTTGTGGTTCGATCTGATCTAGCGAAGTGAATGTCCGTTCACATTTCTTGGTCTCTTCGTTTAACGGTAGAAGTACATCGATAGTTGCTTTTTTGGTCACCCCTATATGTAGATCCTCTATAGGAAAGTGTTCATTTTTGATAACTGATTTTGGCACACGATTTGCCCATAATTCCGGATCACGCTCCCATGGTGCCACTACTCTTTGCTCATTTTCCCAAAAAACCAATCTACCTTGTAGTTTATTTCTTTGAAGATACAAGACTCGCAGCGCATGATCGAACACCTCATTTCTAAAACCGTCAATTGTTTGATCCATTTGATGGCGAAGCGAATCTAATGGTATCCATAGCTCAACATCTTCTCTTTTTTTAACAGCTTCAATCAGGATCAATTCAGAACGGTGGATCAAGGGGTTTTGGCTCCCCGCATCTGCAATCTCTTCAAAGACTTGATTAGTATATTCTATTGTTTGTGTATACTCTTGCCTCTCTCCCAGTGATTGCATTGGATAAACAGCGTTTGTGTTCAAATCTATGCTATCTCTTATTACTTGAGTGATTTCTTTAAGTAGAGGATTGTTCTGTATTGCTCTTTCTAAATTCTTGGAATTAAATGAACGTTTTCTTAAGGCGTGAAAAATCATTTCTATGTAAACTTTCGCATCATGGGGTATCTTTTTTTGTCTAGGATCTAAATGATCCAATTTTTCCATTAAGCCTTTTCTATCCTGTTCGTCACCAAAAACCAATACGTGTTTTAACTTCTCGACATTTTTTTCTATTGGAGAGATCGTTTTCTGTGGGACATGAATCAAGGCAGGTTCGCTCAGTTTCTGCTCCATCTTTGTTTCTTTTGGTACTTGGCGTTGGTGTAATTCCTCTTGTACTTCCTGTTCTTTCTTTTCTAAGCTAGCTATCATTCGTTGGGTCATTTCCTTAGCTATCGGAACCTGGATAAATGGTAAACGACCATTAATTATATTGGTTATGTACTTTTGTTGATCAAGATATTCTGTTAAATCATCAGACGAAATCTCTGCAAGCTTACTCGTCGGATAAATGCCCAGTGACTTAATGATATTGTTGGATTTTTCTTGGATCAGGTTCTCATCTATAGTTGGAAGTTCTCCAGGATGATCGAATATTGCTGAAATATAAGGATCTTCCTTAAAAAGAAAATGGATTTGTAGATGCCATCGACGCTTTTTAGTATCAATGTTTTCTAAAAATTCACTTTTGAGCTGCCCTTTTTTATATAAATAATGAAAATATATATAATCAAGCTGCCGATTTAGCTCTGGATTCTTGCCTTTCAAAGCAATCAGAAATCGCTTACGCATTTCTAAAATCGATTCCGCATGTTCTGAATGCCATTTAGGTGTCACTTGCTCATTCGTATCTAAAGAAAAGATATCTTTCCTACAATGAAATAAAATTGTTTTTAGCGCAGCATCAACCTCGTTAACTGAACAATTTCCAGTCTTTTGTCCTTTCATGACGATGGTTGGTATACCGATCGATTCGTTTTGGGTGGAAAGAGCTGTTAACCTTTTCAATACATAATATGGTTTGCGAACTTCATGAAATCGCTCCTCAAGAAATAGTTGACTTAATTTCAAAATATTTGTTGGAGGAATCTCAAAATAAGAAACAGTGTGATCATCGAATTCTTTCTCTTTATCCACCTTCATCACTACAAAAGAGTCATTCTTTTTATAGACTGTTAATCCACATGCATGAGGTGAAACTTCTCCATACTCTCCTGGATAAAAAGAAGAAGGAATCAACATGAAATCTGTTGGATCATTATTTCTCAATTTTTCAAAAATCATTTGAACTTGTTCTTTTTTCTCAAAATCATAAAAATCTTTGGTCCGTTTTAGCGATTCACTGATGTTTTCTTTTTGACTTTGTTTAATAAAAAATTCGTCTTGATCCTCATGAATCATTTGGATATACGTTGAGAATAGTAATTGATAATCTTTATTTAAACCAAAATGATTGATATTTTCTTGTAGTGATAAAGACAAAGCTAACAAATCCAACTTTTTTCTAAATTCATTCGTTGAGTCAGTTGTTGTTTGATTTAACATCGTTGACCTCCATATAATTATTATTTTTTACTCTTTCGTTTTCAAATACGTATTTTTTTCTCAGTCAGCGCAAACGCTCCTTGACACGTAACGTTTGCTTGCTTTGTGATTGACTGTTCGTCTTTGCATATGTTTTCAATTGTTTAAATTCTTTTTTCTCAGTAAGCATAGACACTTCTGGTTGTGCCAGGCTCTTTGACTTAGGCTGATAGGTCGCCCAAAACTCAGGATCAGACTCCCAAGGTGGAGAAACAAATTTTTTCTTTTCAATAAAAACGACTCGCTGCTTGAACCGCTCCCAGTTTCGATATAGATAGCGTAGTTCACTTCCAGTAATGCCGGGGACTTTTTTTACTACTCTTAAATCACAAAGTTCGTCTAATAGAAAGACTACTGTTACATGTTGAGACAACAAAGTAAGTTCTAGCCCGATTTTACAGCCTTTTTTTATGAAGTGTTGTTTGATCTCTGGACGATCAAATTGGGTATAGTCTTCTGAAATGACCTCTTTAAAGATGTTTTTCAATTGAAATTTTTCAATCGTTTGTGTGACATGATAATATGTTTCCCACAATGGTAAATAGCGTTCCTTTTCGGGGAGGTAATCAATCCAATGACTAAAAAATTCTTCTCTACTTTTTTCTGTAGGATAATGTTTTATATATTCAAAAGTACTGTTCATTAAAATATCATTATACTTATCGATATTAAAATCATTTATGTCCTTATATTGGAAATGCTTTAACAAAACTTGATCTTCATAGTTAAAGTGGATACGTGCTACCCATAATCCGTAGATTAGAAGATGTCTCTCTGACGGGAAAATAGCCGCTGATTTTCTCAAATCATTTTCCACACAATTTCTCCATAATCTAGCATTTCTTTCCCAAGGAGCTGCAACGACTTGTCCATTCTCCCAAAAGACAATTGAAGCTTTTAGGTTGTCTTTTTCATGATATAAACTACGCAAAGTAAAATCGGCATACTCGTTTTGCTCCCCTCTGATCGTCGAAACAAAATCCTCTCCATAAGAATCCAAAGGTATCCAGATCGCAAGATCACTTCGCTTTTTCGCAACTTCAAGCATCAATAATTCTGTTTTTTTTAACAGTTGCATTCGTATACTGTAAATCAAAGTATCTCTCATTGAATGATTGGCAAATTGTCCTGTTTCCTTGTATTGTTGATACTCTTCAAGAAACGGCTCCGAGTAGATCCTGTGCAATTGAAACCTTGGGTCCTCCATCATGATGGCTTGAATATCTTCCCAGAGTGGGTATTTGCTGCCTGCTTTTATTTGGTCAATCAACTCTTTGGGTTGAAGAGAGAAATTCTCAAAAGGTTGTTGAATGAGATAGTCGACTAACTCTTCCATATAAACCAATGGGTCATATGGATTTGTTTTTTTCCTGAGTTCTCTATCATTCAACTGTTGTTCCAAAGTGCTTTCAGCTGCTCCAAAGCAAAGAATTGTTTTTTGATTTGTTCCTCGAAGCATTTTTCTCCCTCTTTCAATAAAAGTATTTGTAGCATTTCTGTTCATTATAGTTAAAGTTTTGCCATAGCATCAATCAATTATTTTATAAATAAAGAAAAATGAGATTGAGATAGAAGTAAAAACACTCCTATCTCAATCTCATAAAGTAAATTATTGATTCCCTTCGAACAAGATACCTGCTTCTGCCAAGCCTTGTTTGATTTGTTGCAATACTTCCTTATGTGAGTAACGGATCGTATGCAGATGGATCCCATCCGTTAATTCAGACAATAACGAAGCCTGACTTTTCCGATAACGTTTCATAAATGAACGAATATCTTCTGCTGTCTTGATATGAAGCATTCCTGTCAGTTCGCCGTACAAGGGATGCTCAACGATGACGTCTAGTATCTCGCCACCATGAGCAACGATCAACTGTAGTTCTTCCTCTGTTTGTTCTCTCTGATGTTGTACCGCAATTTTACTGATGAACCCATTTTTGTCTTGTTCATCTTCCAAAAGATATCCTCTGGCCGTCGCCACGATCGCTTCTCCTGCCGCTCGTAGCAACGCAATGTCTCCTACAATGATTTGGCGGCTGACACCAAAACGAGTAGCAAACTTACTGGCACTGACAGGTTTCTCTGCATCAACTAGCGTTTCAATAATTTCTTTTCGGCGAGTTTCTCCTTCAATCATTTATCTACTCCATTCGTTTCTTTTGATAGTTTCGTGAGTGCTTCATGATATCTGCATAAGTAGCTAAGATCGTCTCACTGTATTCTGGTGTTTTCAACCAACTGGCAACTTTATCCAACACTTGTTGTTCTCTTTTTCCATCGTAAACCGCTTGGTTAGTGGCTCGTTTGACATCACCGATCTTCGTGACGGTAGCCATTCTTTTTTCAAGTAGTTCTACTAATTGGTGATCGATTTGATCAATCGATTGTCTCAACTCTTCCAATGACTCTTCAGGCATTGGTTCATCGATGCGTTTGATGATCCGTGCCGGATTCCCTGCGATCACTACATTATCTGGGAACGATTTGGTCACGACTGCTCCCGCCCCGACCACGACATTGTCTCCTAAAGTCACTCCAGGAGTGATGATCACTCCACCACCTAGCCACACATTATTGCCGATTTCGATTGGTTTAGCAAATTCTAACCCACTATTTCGCTTCACTGGATGTAGTGGATGTGTGGCAGTATAAAGCTGAACATTAGGGGCAAACATGCAGTTATCACCAATTTTGATCGTACTGGCATCTAAGAATGTACAATTAAAGTTCGCATAAAAATTCTCACCTACGTAAATATTATAGCCGTAATCAAAATTGATCGTTGGTTCCATATAAATCTTCTCACCGGTAGCACCAAATGTCTCTTTAAGTAATTGACTGCGAAGTTCACTTGTTTCCGCTTGGTTGATGATCTGGCTTTGACTTCGAGCAAATTTTCTATCGGCTGATAATTCTGGATCACCCGCAAAATAAAGTTCACCGGCAATCATTTTTTCTTTTTCTGTTTTAGCTGTCATTTTACACTCTCCTGTACTTTTTTGAACACCTTCGTTCCATCTGTTTGGACAAATCGGTACGCCTCTGATAGATAGACAGGGGTCTGATTGATGACTAATAGCTTCGCTTGTGGTGAGCGAAACTGGATCAAATCACAAAAAGGATGGACTTGGAAACTTGTCCCTACAATCACAATCAAGTCGGCCTGACTGACAGCAAAAGCTGCTTGCTCTAATACTTCATCCTGGAACCCTTCTCCATATAACACAATATCTGGGCGGATCTGGCCACCACACAGTTGATGCTTGTCACTGGTCAGATAATCTTGCCAGTCAACAGGTTGATGGCAGTTTCGACAATAACAATGATACAGATTCCCATGAAAATTAACTAGTTTTTTACTTCCAGCTTTTTCGTGTAACCCATCGATATTTTGCGAAACGACCCATACCTCTTTTTCTTTAGCCAACTCTACGATTTCTCGATGGATGATATTCGGGCGTGCTTCGGGATGATAAAGATGTTTGAGAAACGAATAAAATTTTTGTGGTTCTTCATCCATCGCTTGATGACTCAACAAATATTCTGGACGATCCATCCCTTGGTAAACACCTGTTAGTGAACGATAATCGGGTATTCCAGAAGGTGTGGACACACCTGCCCCTGTTAGAAAGGTCAGTTTTTGACTTTCAATTATCGCTGTCGCTGCTTCTTCAATTGTTTGTTCCAACATTTATCACTCACCTCTCTTCTATTATAATCGAAATAAAATGAAACATACCCTCAATCGAATGAAAATTCAGAGATTTTTTTTGAGAAAATACTCACAAACATCACTGACAAAACAATGAAAACGTGCTACAATACCAATGATCTGTATATTTTGAGTATGAAATGAGGTGAATCAATATGGTTGCATTCTTAATTTATTGGGGCGTTATTTTAGCATGTATCGCTTGGTTAGCATTAAGTATTTATTTCTCTATCTTCTATCTAGTACGTAAAGAAAATGGAAATCTATGGGCGTTTGCCTTTTTCAATGTATTGGCAGCAATTGTTCTAGCAATTACATTAGTTGTTTATCGCACATGGGGCTGGGGGATCACACAATACTCTAGTTTGATCTATCTCGTTTTAGCTATTTATGGGGTAACAGTTATTTTACAAGCCATTCTTGGTCGTGAACCTAAGAAAGCTACAGCTTAAAATACTTTTAGATAAAAAAGGAAACAGACTGCGTGATTTTGCAGTCTGTTTTTCGTTATTTTACTATCATTTAAGTGTTGCATAAAATGTATAATTATTCTTTTTTTGAAAACATTCTCTTTTCCTTTTTTCATGAAAGAAATTAAATAAACAGGATATTTCTTTATTTATCAACTTTTTTCTGCAAAAATGTAGTTTCTCATTGACAAAGTGGCTACTCTATCGTAGACTATTTTTTGTATAAATAACTGAATACGAGATGCCTCAATCAATGAGGTAGAGGTCGCGAGAATCATTAAACCTGTGGAGTGAAGCAAACATGTGGAAGCAGGGCTAGGGAGGATCGCCGAAATGTACTTTTTTTTGCTTAAAAGGTATGTTGGGACGTAAGTTAACAGCTTACGGACTGTCTTAGCAGTGATGCTAAGTTGCGCTATGTTTTGTGAGAGGTTTATCACTCTGTGAAATTTAGCGGCCCTTTTGTACCTACAAAGCGGTCGTTTTTTATTTCTCCTTGATAAGCAACTGCAATGCATGTATTCGACCACTCGTGTCAAGGCGCTTTGGTTATCAGCCAAAGAAGCTGAGCGAACGTTGGTCTTATCAGTATATGCCTGAAGGACCACGTACGTGAACAAACAAAAAGGAGAAGACAGATGAAAAAAAATTCAGTTACACTCACTCTAATTTTTACGTTTATTCTATCGATCTTTAGCTTGACCACTTTGGCTCATGCAGATGATAAAACACCGAGCGATCAATTTCGTGTCGGAATGGAAGCTGGTTATGCGCCCTTTAACTGGTCTCAACAAACAGATGCAAACAATGCCTATCCAATTCAAGGACAAAACAGCTTTGCTGGCGGATATGATGTACAAATTGCCAAAAAGGTAGCTGAAGGTTTAGGAAAAGAACTAGTCATTGTCCAAACGAAATGGGACGGTTTACCGCCTGCCCTTCAATCTGGAAAGATCGATGCAATCATTGCCGGCATGAGTCCGACGGCAGAACGCCAAAAAGAAATCGACTTTACTGATCCATATTATGAATCAGAACTTGTGATTGTCGTACAAAAAGATGGTAAGTTTGCGAATGCGACTAGCTTAGAAGATCTTTCTGGCGCAAAAATCACTGCACAATTGAATACATTCCACTATAACGTGATCGATCAGATCCCAGGAGTGGACAAGCAACAAGCAATGGATAACTTTTCAGCCATGCGAACAGCACTAGCTTCTGGCATGATTGACGGTTATGTTAGTGAACGTCCAGAAGGGGTAACCGCCACAAGCGTCAACCCAGCCTTGAAAATGCTCGAACTAGATGAAGCAAATGGCTTTCAAACAAATCCCGAAGATGTCCAGATTGCTGTAGGGATGCGTAAAGGTGATCCTGATCTTCAACAAGTCAACCAAATATTAAGCGGCATTTCTCATGATGATCGTATTGCTATCATGGACCAAGCCATTGAAGACCAACCTGCGTCAACGGATGGAGATGCAGAAGAAACTGGCTTGCTCCATGATTTCAAGACGATTTGGGATCAATATGGCAACATGTTCTTACGCGGAGCTGGTTTGACACTATTTATCGCATTGATCGGTACAGTTGTAGGAACAACATTGGGTTTATTGATTGGCGTCTTTCGCTCAATTCCAGAATCTGATAATAAAGTGACACGCTTCTTCCAAAAAGTAGCTAATTTCTTATTATCTGTTTATATCGAAGTCTTCCGTGGTACACCAATGATGGTTCAAGCCATGGTCATCTTCTATGGATTGGCTCTAGCCTTTGGTATTTCTCTGGATCGCACGATTGCTGCGTTGTTCATCGTTTCGATCAACACCGGTGCGTATATGACTGAGATTGTACGTGGTGGGATTTTTGCAGTAGATGGCGGACAATTTGAAGCAGCCCAAGCAATCGGCATGACCCACAGTCAAACGATGCGTAAAGTAGTGATTCCGCAAGTATTGAGAAATATTTTGCCGGCTACTGGAAATGAGTTTGTCATCAATATCAAAGACACCGCCGTATTAAGTGTCATTGGTGTAGCAGATCTATTCTTCCAAGGAAACTCTGCCTCTGGTGCCAACTTCCAATTCTTCCAAACATTCACGATCGTTGGGATCATCTACTTGATCATGACCTTCACGATCACAAGAATCCTACGTGTGATTGAGAAGAAAATCGACGGACCTACTGCGTATACAAAAATTGAAGAAGTCAACAACGCGAACCTACAGGAATAAGGAGGCAGTCCTATGAGTGAGAATATCATCGAAATCAATCATTTAAGTAAAAAATTCGGCGACAATGAAGTGCTGAAAGATATTAGCATGACCGTCAATAAAGGGGAAGTCGTGACCATCATCGGTTCCTCTGGTTCAGGTAAATCAACATTCTTACGTTGTATCAATTTACTAGAAAAACCATCAGGCGGCGAGATCATTTACAACAACGAAAACGTCTTAGCACCAAAATATAATTTACCAAAGTATCGGACAAATGTCGGTATGGTTTTCCAATCTTTCAATCTTTTCAATAATATGAATGTTTTAGAAAATTGTATTTCTGGACAAACCACTGTCTTAAAAAGAGAGAAAGAGCATGCCCGTAAAGTGGCAATCGAAAACTTAGAAAAAGTCGGTATGAGACAATACATCGAAGCTCGTCCTTCTCAACTATCCGGTGGTCAAAAACAACGGGTCGCTATCGCTCGTGCTCTATCAATGAACCCTGATGTGATGCTCTTCGATGAGCCAACTTCTGCCCTTGATCCTGAAATGGTCGGTGAAGTATTGAATACGATCAAAGATCTAGCCCATACTGGACTGACAATGATCATCGTAACCCATGAAATGGAATTTGCGAAAGAGGTATCTGACCGAGTGATCTTCATGGATAAAGGTGTGATCGCGGAAGAAGGAAGTTCTGAAGATATCTTCGTTCATCCAAAAGAAACACGTACGAAAGAGTTCTTGTCACGCATTTTGAATAACTAATAAAGTATCAAATCACCCTTAGTATTCAAACTACCGCAACTTGATTGAGCAAGGTCATCCTACTCAAAAAGTTGCGGTTCTTCTTTTTATTTATTGTTTTTGTTCCGATCGCTTTATCAGTTGAACTTTTGCGCAACCTCACGTAACATGTGGTTGTGAGAAACCTCTTCAAATTAAGAAGATTCAGATATTGGAGTGATCTTTTGACTAACATTTTTTCGAGGCAGTGAAAACACGCTACTTATTCCTCTCACAGGGTTAGCAGTCGTTTCGTCAATGTGTAGCATCATTCTAGAGAATTCGATAATTTTCAGAAAATTGTTGCAATTCATCACATAATTTGTTACTTTTAACAAAATACAAAAAAGTAAAGGAGTTTTCTATGTCAAAAAAATTATCATTCAAAGAAAATCTATTCATCGGTTCCATGCTATTTGGCCTATTTTTTGGAGCTGGTAATCTTATATTTCCTGTCCATATGGGGCAAGAAGCTGGTGCGGATATCTTCTGGGCAAATCTTGGCTTTTTAGTTACAGGGATCGGTTTACCATTCTTAGGTGTCATTGCGATCGGTGTTTCAAAGACCTCTGGTGTCTACGAATTAGCACAACGAATCAATAAAACTTATGCACTTATTTTTACTGTCTTACTTTATTTAGTCATTGGTCCATTTTTTGCCTTACCACGTTTGGCAACTACTTCTTTTGAAATTGGCTTAGCACCTTTTATTCCAGCAGAAAATCAAACATTATTTTTAGCTATTTTTAGTTTCTTATTCTTTTTAGCTGCTTGGTGGTTATCCAAACGTCCAACTAAAATCTTGGATTATGTTGGTAAATTTTTGAATCCCGCATTTTTAGTATTACTAGGTATCTTGTTATTACTTGCTTTTATCAACCCACTTGGCTCAGTATCGGATGCGCCTGTCCAACCTCACTACCAAAACCAAGCATTCTTCACTGGTTTTACACAAGGATACAACACGTTGGATGCGTTAGCTGCCTTAGCTTTTGGGATCATTATCGTCACGACGATTCGTGGCATGGGTGTCACAAAGCCTTCTGATATTGCAAGAGATACGATCAAATCTGGCGCGATCAGCATCGTTTTGATGGGGATCATCTATACCCTACTTTCTTATGCAGGAACAATGAGTCTAGGAACATTCCCAATGAGTGCGAATGGTGGTATCGCCTTGGCACAAATTGCTGATCACTATTTAGGAACTTACGGGAGTATCCTATTAGCCTTTATCGTGATTCTTGCTTGTTTAAAAACAGGTATCGGACTGATTACTGCATTCGCAGAAACATTCACTGAATTGTTTCCTAAAAGAAGCTATCTATTCTTTGTAACCGGAACAAGTTTATTAGCATGTTTAGTTGCAAACGTGGGCTTAACGAATATTATTCAGATCTCTTTACCGGTCTTGATGTTTATTTATCCATTGGCAATGACCTTGATCTTACTTGTATTGTTTGGCCCATTATTTAAACAACGTACTTCTGTTTATCGAATGACCACATATTTCACATTACTCGCTTCCATCGTGGATGGACTGAATGCTTGTCCTGATTCAATTAAGCAAACAAGTTTCGTCAAAGGAATTTTAATATTCGCTGATTCCTATCTCCCATTCTTCTCATTGGGAATGGGCTGGATCACACCAGCATTGATTGGCTTTATCATCGGATTACTCTGGAGTTTCTTTAAAAATGAAAAAAAGTCTGACTTGATTGTTAGCTAACAAAAAAAAGAGATGTTTAACTTTTTGTATAAAAAAATTAACAACTTTGGTAAACTTTCGTCACAAAATATTCACAACTCACCTTTAATATATAAGTATACCAACAAACAACCCTAACAACACTTTTTCATTTTTAACTCCTTTCCTGCTAGCTCCCCGGCTAGCAGGTCCTTTTTTTTTATTCATACCGATCCAACAAATCAAGTTCTTTGAGAATCTTTAGATTCTCTCTTTAGTAAGAAAAACATATAAAAAAGCTATGAAAAAGCAATCTACTTTTTCATAGCTTTTATTCTTATTTAGATAATCGCTCTTGGTCTCCCGTAGGTGAAAGACTAGTGATTTTTTCGATTTGTTCAATTGGGACGATTCGGATTTGTTGCTCTTGGTTTTGCAAGCGAATCATCACTCGGTCATGCTCAACTGTTTTCGTTGCCACCCAACCGGAAAAGGTTTCGTACTTATTGCTTAGTGGATTCTCGCGCACTTGTAGAATCACTAAACTATTCTGAGCTGCAGCTTTCTGGAGTTCGAGAATGAACTCCCCTTGTAACCGTACATTCTCAGCTTTTTCTTCTGTGTCATTCACAAATGAATCAAAAAGTTGAAACGAAGTATTAGTCACTAACTTTGTCAGTTTCTTCATTGGTGATACTGTTTCTTCATCCATTGAATGTACCCCTCCCCTTGCTAAGAATATGTTACTTAATTACTCCTATTTTATCCAATTTTTCTTAAAAAAACAAGAATATAGTTTATTTTATACCAACTTTTACCTAAAACCGTAAAACAACACATGTGTTATTTTAAGTCGTTTTCCATCCATAATTCAAGCCATTTTTCTAAGCCTTCATTGATCAATCGATAGGTTTCTTCAAAGTTATTCGTGTAATATGGATCAGGTACATTTTGTGCTTTTTTGCCAATGACTGGACTCAAAAATAGTTGGATTTTCTCTTGCGCTTCAATCGGCGCAAGTTGCTTTAAGTCAGCCACATTTGACTGATCCATACCGATGATCCAATCAAATTTTTGGAAGTCTTCTTGACGTATTTGGCGAGCAATCATTTCTTGCGTATCAACATGTTCTTTTGCCAAGATCGCTTGTGTACCTGGATGAGGGGCACTACCTACCTCATAGGTACTTGTTGCAGCCGAATCAATGACGAAGGAATCCAACAGATCCTGTTCTGCTACTTTCTTTTTTAATAACCCTTCTGCCATAGGTGAACGACAAATGTTTCCTAAACAAACAAATAATACTTTCGTCATAGCATTCTCTCCTTTTGTATTCCTATTTTTGGAATCAATGAAAAAAGGTCATTCGTCTTTTATTTCCTGTTCTTCTTCCAATGCGTACAACCGATACGAATACAATTCAGTATCTTTGGCTAAACGAAAGAACTGCATTGCAACTTCTAAGGGTGTTTCTGTATAACCTTGTGTGATCCAATTGACTAAGACTCCACTACAGCCATAAGAGAAAAAACGAGCATAAAATAATTTATCTTTGGAAGTTAGTTGTTTTTCTTCATCCATTTGCTCAAATATTTTAATAAATGAGGGTTGGATCAACGCAGAAAATTGCTTTTGCAGAATCTCCTGTTCTGAACTAACGGTACTTGAATAGAACTGTTTATTTTCGGCAATGGCTTTTAACATCAGCAATGCTTGCTCTTCCCAATTGTCGAGAGAAAGCGATTCTGTTTTTAGGTAATGCAATGAATCTTCATAGTACACCCAACGCAATAAATCATACTTATCGGTGAAATGATAATAAAATGTTTGTCGGTTGATGCCTGCTTCGTGTGCGATCTGTTGCACACTGATTTTGCGAAAAGGCTGTGTTTCGCAAAGCGACACCAAGACTTTTTTGATCATTTGTTTCGTATGTGAAGCGTCTCCCACAATGATCCCTCCCATCTCTTCAATCATTATTCTACTATTTGCTCTTTCAATAGAAAAGAGTGATCACACTTGGTAGTCATAGCCAAAGTGTTCATACGCATAGGCGGTAGCGATCCGCCCACGAGGAGTCCGTTTCAAAAAGCCTTTTTGGATCAAAAAAGGTTCATACATATCTTCGACTGTTTCTCGCTCTTCTCCAATATTAACGGATAAAGTGCTTAGACCTACTGGACCCCCACCATACAGCTCGATCATCGTACGTAGCAATTTCTGATCGACATAATCCAATCCCGCTTGATCGACCTGTAAGAGTGTCAATGCGCGGTCAGCAATCAACTGATCGATCTTGCCATCTCCTTGTACTTGGGCAAAATCACGCACTCGTTTTAACAAGCGATTAGCGATCCGCGGGGTCCCACGGGAACGTCGTGCGATTTCTAAAGCCCCTTCGGTGATGATCTCCGTTTGAAAAATATCGGCAGATCGTAAAACGATTTCTCTTAAATCTTCTTCTTCATAGTATTCCATGTGAGCAATGATTCCAAAACGGTCACGTAAAGGTGCAGACAGCATCCCTGCTCGAGTCGTTGCACCGATCAACGTGAAAGGTGGTAACGGAAAATGAACGGGGTGAGCGGTCGGCCCTTGCCCTACCATGATATCTACATAGAAATCTTCCATCGCCGAATAAAGCATTTCTTCTGCCACGCGAGGTAAGCGATGGATCTCATCAATAAACAAGACATCCCCTGCTTCTAGTTCATTCAAAATTGCCACCAGATCTCCTGGTCGCTCAATGGCTGGTCCACTTGTCGTACGGATATTGACTTGCATCTCGTTTGCGATGACCATAGCCATCGTTGTTTTCCCCAATCCCGGAGGACCGTATAACAAGACGTGGTCTAGCGGTTCTTCACGATTACATGCCGCTTCGATGTAGATACTCAATTCTTGTTTTACTTTATGTTGACCGATATATTGCGCAAGCAATTGAGGGCGCAAAGATTTTTCTAAACTTAATTCATTCTCACCAGGTTCTGGTGAAAGAAGATGTTCATCTGTCATCAAGCGTCCTCCTTACTTTTTCATCATCAATTTCAATGCTTGCCTTAAATACTCATCCGTTGTTTGATTGTCGATTTCTTTAAGTTGTTTCTCTACACGTTTGATTTCACGCTCACTGTAACCAAGAGCAGATAGAGCTTCCATTGCCTCTGATAAGGCACTTGCATCTTGAACCGTTGCTTCATCAAATAAAGAAAATGGCATATCGATACTCAACTCGCCAAACTTGCCTTTTAGATCCAAGATCATTTGTTGTGCTGTTTTTTTACCTACACCTGGGAACTTCGTCAAGTAAGTGACATCGCCAGTTTCCACCGCTTGGATCAAGCCAGAATGATCGTCACTCGCCATGATCGCTAATGCACTTTTCGGTCCGATCCCTGAAACACTGACTAATCGTAAAAACAATTGTTTCTCTTCGAGTGAATCAAAACCGTATAGTAAATGTGCATCTTCACGGATGACTTGATGGACATAGATTTTTACTTCTTTATCTAACTTACTACTATAGCGATAAGGGTTACCTAACGCAATTTGATAGCCCACCCCTTGCGTTTCTACAACGATATAATACGGACTGATAAAAGTCACCATGCCTCTTAGATATTCATACATTGAAATTTCCTCTTTCTTTCGCACACATACGTTCCCATATTTCTATCCATTGTAGCATACTTTGCGATTTAAAAAAAGTGTTCCCAAAAACAGAACTACGAGCTTAGGTCTTTGATAAAGACCCAAACTCGTAGCATATTTTCTCTGTGTATTAGCGATTGATAGACGCTTGACCAATCATTTCTTCATGTTGTACTTGGCCTGATTTACTTAATGAGAAATCAGCCACTTTGTCCGTATTCGTTAGAACAACTAAGACATCTGTTTGTTTACCTGCTTGTTCAACGGCACTGAGATCCATCTCTGCTAGTTGTGTCGTTGGCGAGACCTGATCGCCTTCTTTCACAAGAACATTGAACGGTGCACCCTTTAATTCGACAGTATCAAGTCCCATGTGAACAAGAACTTCCACACCGGTTTCACTTAGAATACCGATGGCATGTTTTGTTTCAAATACACTAGTTACTTTACCATTTACTGGCGAATAGATTATTTGATTGTCCGGAACGATCGCATAGCCCTCACCCATCATTTTTTGTGAGAAAACTGGATCATTCACTTCTGTAATTGCTTTGATTTTTCCGTCTGCAACGGCGAATAACTCTTCATTGGCAGTGGCTACAGCAGTTGTTCCTGCGGCTTCAAAGTTTTGTGTAGGAATAGATACGCCTTCTGCAGTTTGTAATACACTTACTTCTTCTGGATTGACTGGATCTAATTTGTTCAAGATCCCTTTACGTCTAAATACTACAGTTAAACCAAATGGTACGATGATTGCGATGATCATTGCAATCGTGAATGGTAACCACGTTTGTGCTTGGATTGCTAAGATTCCTGGCAAACCACCGACACCGATCGCATTTGCTCGAACATCCATCAAGTTCGCAAACATTCCTGCTACACCAGAACCGATCATTGCAGCTACAAATGGATACACATATTTCAAGTTGATCCCAAACATTGCGGGTTCCGTTACCCCTAGATAACAAGAAATCATCGCTGGGATAGAAACTTGTTCTTCTTTTTTATTGCCACGATGCAAGAAGATGATTGCAAGTACAGCAGATCCTTGCGCAATATTTGACAATGCGATCATTGGCCATAAATTGGTTGAACCAAAGTCAGCAATCAACTGCATATCGATGGCATTTGTCATATGGTGTAATCCTGTAATAACTAGTGGTGCATATAAGAAACCAAATAACGCACTGAATAACCAGCTGATCGATGAAGTCAAGCCAGTATTCACGATTGATGAGATCCAGTTACCAATTGCCCAACCGACTGGACCTAACACTACATTAGCCGCGATAACAGTTGGTAATAGTGAAAACAGTGGGACAAAAATCATTGAGATCGATTGTGGGATATACTTACGGAAGAAAATCTCTAAATAGGCAAGTAAGAACCCGGCAAGCATCGCTGGAATGACTTGCGCTTGGTAACCAATCATTTGTACTTGTGCAAAGCCAAAGTCCCAAAATGGGATATCTGCAGCGGCAGTTGAAGCGACACTATAGGCATTTAATAATTGCGGTGAAACCAAAGTAATCCCTAAAACAATTCCTAAAATCTGTGTCGTTCCCATTTTCTTTGCAATACTCCAAGTGATCCCTACAGGTAGGAAATGGAAAATCGCTTCCCCAGGTAGCCATAAGAATGAATTCACACCATTCCAGAATGTTGAACTTTCTGCAATCGTTCCACCTAAACTCTCGAACTGAATGCCTTCCAACACGTTACGGAACCCTAAAATCAACCCCCCAACAATGATTGCTGGAATCAATGGTGTGAAGATTTCAGCTAGAACTGCAATTGCTCGTTGCAACGGATTAAGATTCTGTTTTGCAGCAGCTTTACTTTGTTCTTTTGAAACGCCTTCAACTCCTGATACCGCAACAAAGTCGTTATAAAATGTTGAGACATCATTTCCGATGATCACTTGGAATTGACCGGCATTGGTAAACATTCCTTTTACACTGTCGATGTCTTCGATCTCAGCTTCATTTGCTTTTGCAGGGTCATTTAAAACAAAGCGCATACGTGTCGCACAATGGCTGACCGCAGCAATATTTTCTTTCCCGCCGACTCCCTTTAACAGCTTCTCGGCATCTGCTTGATATTTCCCCATAACATAAACCCCTTTCATTTGACTTGTTTATACAAGTTGCTTTGTACTCACACTATAATGTTTTTCTCAACAAATTGCAAGCGTTTTATGCTAAAAACATAAATAACTTGTAATCGTTATTATCTTTGTCGTAGAAACATCTTCCTTCTATCCAAGTCCAGTTTGAAATCTCCATATAGCTGTAGTATAGTTTATAAGCGAAGAACGAACGATTGCACGTTAAACGCACATCGGACACCAAAAAATCGAAAATATTACACGGAAGATCACTATTTAACTTACATCAAAGGCGATAATACAAGTGGCAAAAAGCACATTGCTTACGCTCGAGTGTCTAATGTCGGACAAACAGATGACTTGAAAAATCAAGTTGAGTTTTTGAGAAAATATGCAAATGTAAAAGGCATAATTTTAGATTATGTAATCGTGGATATTGGCAGTGGTCTTAATTACAAGTGTAAAACATGGAATCTGTTGTTAGACGAAGTAATGGCGAAGAATGTAGACGCCATTTATGTCACATTTAAAGATAGATAAGTATAATAAAGAGATTGAAAGTGATAAAGATGTTAGTGGCGTACAAAACAGAAATTCTTCCAACAGAAGAACAAAAAAAATCATTAATCGAACCATTGGTGTTGCTCGTTTTGTAAAGAACTTTTATATTTACCACAACCAAGAAGTCTATAAATCAGGTGGGAAATTTGTCTCAGGTATAGATTTTTCAAAGTGGTTGAATAACGACTACATTCCCAACCATCCAGACAAGCTGTGGATCAAAGCTGTTTATGCGAAGTCAACGAAACACGCGATTATGGAGACAGAAAAAGCCTTTAGAAATTTTTTTCAAGGAAAAGCTAATTTTCCTAAATTTAAAAAGAAGAAGCACCAAGATGTATCGATGTATTTCGTGAAGAACGATAAAAAGACAATCATCCGTTGTGAGCGTCATCGGATAAAAGTTCCCTCTTTGAATTGGGTAAAACTGAACGAAAAAGGCTATATTCCTAAACACGATGACAAACATAGCATAAAGAGTGGCACAATCAGCCAACAAGCAAACCGGTACTACCTGTCGGTCATCGTGGAACAGGACTGTACCGCTCAAGTACTGAACGATACTCCTACCGAAGGCGTGGGTATCGACTTAGGATTAAAAGATTTTGCGATTCTTTCCACGGGGAAAACCTATAAAAATATCAATAAATCAGGAAAAATTCGTAAAATCGAAAAACAATTAAAACGACAACAACGCAAGCTGTCGAGGAAATACGAAAGCGAAAAAAAGCGTGTCAACGAAAAACAATCAAAGAGAGGAGAAGCTACTCGCAAAAATATTGAAAAACAAGTCTTGAAAGTACAAAAACTTCATAAACGGTTGACAGATATCCGTAGGGACAGAGTGAATAAAATTGTGTTAGAGCTAGTAAAAACCAAACCAGCTTATATCACAATTGAAGATTTGAATGTCAAGGGGATGATGAAAAACCGGCATCTTTCAAAAGCTGTGAGAGAGCAATCTTTCTATGCTTTTCGTAAAAAATTAGCAGACAAATGTAAAGTCTCTACTATTGAGTTAAGACTGGCCGATCGATTCTATCCTAGCTCGAAATTATGTCATGAATGTGGGCATAAGAAAGTAGCTTTAAAGCTATCAGAGCGTACCTATCGTTGTGAGAACTGTGGGTACGTAGCAGATAGAGATTATAACGCAAGCATGAATTTGAAAGATGTGAAGGAATACAATGTGATTGCATAAGCACGCAACTTTGTATATGTACCGATGGCTTAGTCGGGAATCAACGACTGTGGAGAACGAGACAAACCGTAGTAGTGTCGAAGTGACGAGGCGGCGTTCGGTGAAACAGTAATTCTACCTACGTGAGTGGTAGAGAAATCTCGATATAGGTATTTTTGTCTATATTTTGAGTAGCAGAGGAACGATGAACAAATTCAATGAAATTTTTTTAGACTTAGAAAAGAAAATCTTAGACAAAGAGTATCCTCCTCATACTTTACTACCCAGTGAAAATCAATTGATCAAAATTTATGGTGTTTCACGGGAAACAATTCGTAAAGCACTTAATCTATTGACGACAGAAGGATATATTCAAAAGAAACAAGGAAAAGGATCGATCGTTTTAGACCGAAATCGTTTTGATTTCCCGATTGCTGGACTAACAAGTTATAAGGAACTCCAAGAAAATCAACATATCCCGAGTGAAACGATCGTAAAAACACTTGAAGAAACTGTAGTCGACAACGAATTACACAAAGTAACTGGCTGGGCAGTCAATACACCTGTCTGGCATTTAGTCCGCCAAAGAAAAATCAATGGCGAAGTCGTGATTTTAGATCGGGATTATTTATTAAAAGAAACCGTACCTACTTTAACCAAGGAACAAGCAGCCAATTCGATTTATGAATACTTTGAAAATGAGCTAGATCTCTCCATTGCCTATGCCCAAAAAGAAATCACTGTCGAACCAATCGATGCCAGTATTTCAGAGTCGATGGACCTCCATGACGATCCTTATGTCGTAATTGTCCGTGGCCTCGTTTATTTAGAAAATACTGAATGCTTCGAATACACTGAATCGATCCACCGCCTCGACAAATTCCGGTTCGTGGAATTTGCACGAAGAAGAAGGTTGTGAGAAAGCCGTTCAGCTCCGAGTAGTAAGACGGAACGTGAGAAAATAGCTTCTCATATTTTTTCACGTTTTGACTTACTATTGAAGGAGTTGGCTTTCGAACACCGTTTATCTAGGTTGTGAAAGAAGCGATTAACACTAAGGCAGAAGACAGAAAAATCGAAAATGGCTGTTTCATTTTTGATTTTTTTGGCTTGTGACCGAAGTGTTGCTTCTTGAACACCGTTTATCAAGGTTGTAAGAAAAGCGTCCTGACCTGAACAGTAAGATAGGAAATTGAAAAATAGCTTCTCATATTTTTCAAATTTTTTAGCTTAATGTTGAAGGTCAGCTTTTCGAACACCGTTTATCAAGGTTGTGAAAAAGCCCAGTAGCTCAACGTAATTAGGTAGCAAGTAAAACCTGTTCGTTAAATTTCCGCTAAATTGCTAGGCTATCCTCCCTACTTAAAGCAGATTGTTTGCTTCTATTTCAGATGGCAGTATGATTAGGAGACAAAGGGGGCTGTATCAATGAGTAAACCAACCGACACAAACAAAGAGGACTTAAAAGAAACATTATCTCCGATTTCTTATGCAGTGACACAAGAAAACGCCACAGAACGTCCATTTACTGGAGAATACGACGATTTTTATGAAAAAGGGATCTATGTCGATATTGTCAGTGGCGAACCGCTTTTCAGTTCTGCAGAGAAATATGATGCAGGCTGTGGCTGGCCAGCTTTCAGCCAACCCATCAGCAGAAAAGACGTCAAAGAAAAAGCGGATTTTTCTCACGGGATGCACCGAGTCGAAGTAAGAAGTAATGAAGCCGACTCCCATCTTGGACATGTTTTTAATGATGGACCCGCAGATAAAGGTGGCTTACGCTATTGCATCAACTCTGCTGCCTTGAAGTTTATCCCTTATGAAGAAATGGATGCTGCTGGTTACAGTGAATATAAATCAATTGTCGAATAAGTCGAATGTGATAAAATCACATCGCTCCGAAAAATAAGCCTGAACCTCCGGAAATTGTTCTAATTTCTGGAGGTTCAGGCTTATTTTTGAAGGTGCGCTATAACTTTTATATGATCAAGATCCTTAATACTCGTGCCCATGGAGATTGCCCACTTCTTCAAAACCAGCAGCCTTCCCCTTTTGATGAAAGATTTCTTGCTTGTTTTCTCGGACAATCAAGGTCATCTCTGTACTCGCTTTTTCACGGATGATCCGACTCATTTGACCTTGTTGTGGCGCCATCAACGCATGCCCTTCTTTTGCTAACACTTGCATTTCTAGTTCAATATTTTTTTGCTGTATTCGAATGATCAGATGCTCCTCTTCACGGAAAATCTCCGAAATTTTAGCTCCATCATACGTGGATAAGCGATATTCTTCCCCACCGACTTGCAAAATCGAAATGATTCCTAAAAAACGAAAACCTAAAAACGGGATCTCTGCTGCGGAAAAGAAAAAGCGAGCATCCGAATCGCTAAACTGATTGCATTGGACCCATAAATAGGTTGCGGGAAAGGAACTTCCCCAGTCCTTTTCTAAATATCCGATTCCATTTGTAAAATCAATCAATTGACCGTTCCAACTCAACGTTCCTTCTAACGAATGCTTCATGCTTAAAATTCCGTGATAGCATTCCATAAAAGATAAATAAGAGAAAGGTCCCATGATACTCGGGGCATAGCGACTCCTTTTTAACGGAGTAAACTCTCCATAAGAAATCGTTCCTTCAATCGTCAATGAGGGGCTACGTAAAGCTAGTGTGATTCCTTCCTCACTAAATGTATTCTCACCGATTTTCACAAATAAACGATCTTCGCTTGCCATGAAGACTTCACGATCAAAATGAAAGACTTCCGAAGACTCATGATTGATCACTTGGATAAACGGGCACTTTTCTCCTTGTTCTCCAATGGAGTAACCCGGAATAAATGCGTAGACTTCATCGCCGATTTGATGCTTAAAATACCAACCTTCAAAGAACGGCGCTTTTTTCGTTTCACCATGATAAAACTTATCCGTTGTAATCACTTCGTCCACTCCCTTCAACTAGATTAAGTTTACCATGTTTTTTTATAGCTTCTAGCAGATACGCTTGACTCTAGGTCATGAACTAATGTAACCAGAAAAAACACATGATTCGTTTCTTGCTACTCGGATCATGTGTTTTTGATTTTATTCACCTAGATACAGTTGTCCACGATTTTAGGACAAAAGATCTGGCCATTTTTTCAACGCCTGATTGACTGCGCCAATCGGAAAGCCGACAATACTATAGTAATCGCCAGAAATCGACTCTACGAAAGCCCCTGCGTAACTTTGAATGCCGTACGCCCCAGCTTTATCACGGTGATCGCCAGTTGCTAGATAGCGCTCGATCTCTTCATCGGTCAATTCCTAAAAAGTGACTGATGCTTGGGAAAGGATGCACTCTTCTTGAGTCCCATCAGTTATTACGACGGCTGTGTAGACGTCGTGTGTCGTACCACTGAATTTGCGTAACATCCGTTTTGCCCCTTCATCATCCTCCGGTTTACCAAGGATTTCGTTTCCTAGAACTACGGTAGTATCACTAGCAATGACTAACGTTTCTTCATTATTTTGTACAGCAGCTGCTTTTTCTGCTGCCATTCGTTGGACATAAGCAACTGGGTCTTCTTTTAGCTTAGGCGTTTCATCAATATCTGCCGGTTGGATCGAAAATGCTGGCACTAATCTTCCGAGTAATTCTTTTCTTCTAGGCGACTGTGAAGCCAATACTATTTTCATCAAAAACTTCCTTTCCGAATCTCGCGGATCAATGCGGATCTTGGATTCGTTTAAACATTCGTTCCATGTCGGAATTCGTAAAGTGGATCAATACCGGACGACCATGAGGGCAGTTGAATGGATTCTCACATTTTGCTAAGTCTTTTAATAAGACCCTCGCTTGTGCTTCGTTCAAGTAGTGATTCGCTTTGATCGAGCGTTTACAGCTCATCATGATTGCTGTGGCTTCTCTGAATTTCTTCACACTTACTTCACCCGTTGTCAATAACATGTCGATCATCCCTTGAATGATCGATTCTTCTTCCCCACTTGGATACCATGTCGGATGCGCTCGCACGATAAAACTATTCTGACCAAATTCTTCCAGATAAATGCCTGCCTCTTCCAATAGTTCTTTCTTCTCTTTTAGCTTGATTGCATCACTATTAGGATAGTCTAAAACAAAAGGCACGAGTAATTCTTGCAAATCATCTGAAACATCGCCGATTTTTTCACGGAAATATTCATATTTGATCCGCTCTTGCGCAGCATGTTGGTCAATGATGTATAAGCCTTCATTGCTTTGAGCAAATAAATAGGTTCCATGCATTTGGCCAAAATATTCAAGATGTGGGAAGCGTTGTGTTGGTACTTCCTGCTCGACTTTACTGATTGCTTTCTCCAACATTCGGCTATCTTGACTCATGTCAAACTCGGGATGCAACTTGGTTTCTTCTTGCTCAAATCTTGGTTCTTCCTCTATGCTTTTCTCTTCTACTGATGCTGTTCGTTCTTCTTGTACTGAGTAGTTATCAACAGTGGATAAATGATTTTGTTGAAAGTTATCCACTAGTTTTTCTACAAAGTTATCAACACTTTCACCAGAGTTATCCACCGTTTTTTCCTCTTTTTCTGGATAATTCAGTGTATCTTCAGAAAAAACAGAAGAGTTTTCAACATTTTCCACAGACTTATCAACAGGATAGGTTGATTTTTGTGGATTTTCTTCAACGTAAAATGTACCTGTCTGGCGATCGAAATTTAAACTTTGGGGTTTCTTTGGTGGTTCCTCAAACGCATAAGAAAGATCGATTTCGATTTGTTCCGTTTTAGGTTGATCGGCGATTTTTTTCTTGAAACGTAAATTGTCTGCTGCACTAGGAATCAGATTTTCTTGACTTAGTGCTTGTTGAATCGCTTGTGCAATCAATTCAGTCAATTCTTTTTCCTTCGATAGACGAACTTCTTGCTTCGTTGGATGAACATTCACATCGACAAGCAACGGGTCCATTTTGACTTCTAAAACAGCGATTGGAAAACGACCAACCATCAGTTTAGAACCATAACCTGCCACGATTGCTTTGTTCAAGGAAAAGTTCTTGATAAAACGACCATTGATGATCGTTGAAAGATAATTACGACTCGCACGAGTGACTTCTGGTAAAGAAATGTAACCAGAAACTTCAAAATCTAGATCTTTTGCTTCAACCTTCAACATTTTTTTCGCTGTCGCCAAACCATAGATTCCGGCAATCGTTTGTTTCAAATCTCCGTTACCAGCTGTTGCTAACATCTTGTTGCCATCATGGACTAAGCGAAAAGCGATGTCGGGATGGCTCAATGCTAGTCGATTGACGATATCGCCTATATTTGCCAATTCCGTTTGTAATGTCTTGACGTATTTTAACCGTGCAGGCGTGTTAAAAAACAAATTGCTCACTGTGATTTTCGTACCTTGTCTCAATGGAGCAGGGCGATGTGTCAACACTTCCCCACCTTTTAATTCAAGATAGGTCCCTTGTGTTTCATCTTGATTGGCTGTCTCGATCGTCAATTCAGAGACAGAAGCAATACTAGGAAGAGCTTCCCCTCGGAACCCTAATGTCCGAATGCGGAACAAGTCATCACGGTTATGGATTTTACTCGTCGCGTGACGTTTGAACGCATTTTCAACGTCTTCTGCTAAGATTCCTTCACCGTTATCGATGATTTGGATTTTTCGTAAACCGGCTTCTTCTACGAGAATATCGATTTGAGAGCTATGGGCATCAATGGCATTTTCAACAAGTTCTTTCACCACAGAAGCAGGTCGTTCAACGACTTCTCCTGCGGCGATTTGATTGGCCAAGCGTTCGGATAATTCTTGGATCTTCGCCATCGATCAGCACCTTCTTCCTATAATTGTTTTTGCAGTTCGTACAATTTATTCAACGCATCCATTGGCGTCATTTCTAGTAGGTTCAACTGTTTCAATGCAGCAATGATTTGTGTTTCAGCTTCCGTTGCTTCACCAAATAAAGATAGTTGTTGACTCTCTTCATTGACCTGCTGGCTTGGTTGAGTTGTTTGTGTCATTGGATAGTCGCTTTTTTTCGTGACAGATGCTTCAAGTGCCGAGACATGGTGTGTCGTTTCTCCTGATTCTAAAAAGGCTAAGATCGCAGAGGCACGTGACAATAATTCATCTGGTAGACCCGCAATCTTAGCTACATGGATCCCGTAGCTTTTATCTGCTGGACCGTCCATCATCTTGTGTAAAAATACCACATCGCCATCTTTTTCGACTGCACCAACATGGACATTTTTCAATTGCGGCAATTCCGTATCAAGCACTGTCAACTCATGATAGTGCGTAGAAAACAATGTCTTGGCTTCAACATGTTGATGGATATACTCAATGATAGCTTGTGCTAATGCCATACCATCGTAAGTGGCTGTTCCTCGACCGAGTTCATCAAATAAAATCAAACTGTTCGGTGTCGCATGGCGCAACGCTTGGTTGGCTTCCATCATTTCTACCATAAAGGTACTTTGTCCTGCAATCAAATCATCACTTGCACCGATTCGAGTAAAGATTCGATCAAAAATCGGCAGCACTGCTTTTTGCGCCGGAACAAAACAGCCCATCTGTGCCATCAATACCGTCAATGCCAACTGTCGCATATACGTACTTTTACCAGACATATTTGGCCCAGTGATCAACAAGATCATTTCTTCTTCCGACATGATCACACTATTTGGAATGTATTCTTGATGTCCTAATACTTTTTCTACCACCGGATGACGTCCTTCTTCGATCACCAATGTTTTTTTGTTCGTTAATTCTGGACGAACATATTGATAACGTTCACTGATCGTTGCAAAACTTTGTAAGACGTCTACAGTACTCAATGATTTTGCTAAGGTTTGCAATGGCTGGATTGCTTTTTTCACTTCTTCTCTAACAGCTAAAAAGAGTTGGTATTCTAGATCTACTGATTTTTCTTCCGCTTCTAGAATCTGTGTTTCTAATTCTTTTAATTCAGGTGTGATAAATCGTTCTGCATTGGCTAAGGTTTGTTTACGTTCATATTTTTCCAGTTCAGCATTCATCAAATTCGCTTTCGTGATTTCAATATAGTAACCAAACACTCGATTAAACCCAACTTTTAAATTTTTGATCCCTGTACTTTGGCGTTCGCGCGCTTCTAATTCTGCTAACCACTGTTTGCCATTTCTCATCGCAGAACGATAGGTGTCTAGCTGTTCATTGAAGCCATCTTTGATGACGTTTCCTTCAGTGATTTGTAAAGGTGCATCCTCTTGGATCGCTTGTTCGATCAGTTCCACTAATGAATCCATTGGCTGCATATCTGTTAATAACTCTGACCATTGTCCTTGATCGATGCCTTCAATCAACCCGCGAATCATCGGTACTTGCTGCAATGATGTTTTTAACTGGATCAAATCTCGACCATTGACGTTACCAAATGCGACACGTCCAGCTAAACGTTCTAAATCATAGACTTTCGTCAACGCACTCTGTAAATCAAGACGTTCAAAATAACTATTGATCAGCGATGCCACCATTTCTTGCCGAGCATTGATTTGATGGGATTGGATCAGCGGACGATCAAGCCATTGTTTTAGCAAACGTCCCCCCATTGCTGTTTTGGTTTCATCTAATAACCACAGAAGCGTGCCATGTTTTTTTCCAGTACGGATCGACTGGCTTAATTCTAAATTGAATTTAGAATAATAATCCATCTTCAAGAAATGATCTGGTTGGTATTCGACCGCTTTTTGGATATGTGCCAAACTTCTTTTTTGGGTGACTGCTAAATAAGTAAGTAACTTTCCAGTCGCTTCCTTTTCTAATTCATCCGTCAACTCACTCGTTAGAAAATTGAATTCTGCATTTTCTTCTATACTTTCTTGTTTTGAGAAGACTAAGCCAAGTCTTGTGCTTAGTTGTTCATATAACGTTTCACTGATCTCTGTTCCTAGAATCAATTCTTTTGTTTGTAACGCGGAAGTTTCGTTCAAGACAGCTTCTTCATCAAGTAAGCGGGCTGTTTTTAATTCACCTGTACTCAAATCAGCATAAGCAAACCCAAAAGCGGAACCTTGATTAACTACTGCCGTCAGAAAGTTGTTGTCTTTGGCTGATAATCCTTTACTATCCATCACTGTTCCAGGAGTCACTAATTGCACGACTTCTCGTTTGACCATGCCTTTGGTCGTCTTTGGATCTTCGACTTGTTCACAAATCGCTACTTTGTATCCTTTTTCGATCAAACTGTCGATATATCCTTGTGCAGAATGATGCGGTACCCCACACATCGGAATTGGATCATCCGCATTACGATTTCGACTAGTTAATGTCAGTTCTAAGATTTGTGCTGCTTTGACAGCATCTTCATAAAATAATTCATAAAAATCTCCGAGACGATAGAACAAAAAAGCATCTTGGTATTGTGCCTTGATGCTTAGATATTGTTCCATCATTGGAGTGTTCTTAGTTTTTTGAGGCATTATGCTCCTCCTCTACATACTCATTGATTTCATTTTGGATCATTTGAGTCAAGTGTTGCAATAACTCATTTGCTTCCATCAATTGACGGCGGTAAGCGATCACTAAAGGATATTCGTCGATAGATTGCGTCAAGACTTCGATCCGTTTGATCGCTTCTTTTTCTGCTTCTTTTTGTCCATAATGCGCATATTGTGCGGCATCTTTTTGCGCTTGCTTCAATGCTTCTGTTTGTTGATTCAAGTAACGACTATGTTTCACTTTATGTTCCAATTCCTGATAACGTGTGATCGTTTCATTCTTCTTTAAAAGAGTCGCCAATTGGTCGACTTCTAATTGGATCGTCGTTTTGTCCTGCACATTCCCTCTCGCTTTCTATTCTCTGTAAGGGCGGTCATCGTTGATTTGGATCAATTGGATATCTTTTGCCTGTCCCGTCTGGTCGTCGATGTCCAAGATACAACCACTTAAAAGCCCTCGACCTTGTTCCACCACTTCAAAACGCTTTGGTAAAGCCGTTAAAAATTTTTCAATCACTGGTTCACGGCGCATCCCTAAAATTCCATCATATGGACCCGTCATACCGACATCCGTCAAATACGCCGTTCCTTGTGGCAAGATTCGCGCATCGTTCGTTTGAACGTGCGTGTGTGTACCGACTACAGCAGATACTTTTCCATCTAAAAACCAGCCCATTGCTTGTTTTTCACTCGTCGTTTCTCCATGAAAATCAACAAAAATGATCGGTGTTCTTTTCCGAGCTTCTTCGACTAACTCGGTCATTTTACGAAATGGATCATCTAAATCAACCATAAATGAACGAGCTTGCATATTGATGACCGCCAGTTCCAATTGATTGACTTTGACAAAAACGATTCCTTGCCCAGGCGTTCCTTCTGGAAAATTTGCTGGACGAACCATTTTTTTCGCATCATCGATAAATTCAAAAATATCACGATTGTCCCACGTATGATTCCCCATCGTCACGACATCTACGCCATCTTGCAGAAACTTTTTATAGATTTTCTCTGTGATCCCACGACCTGAAGCCGCATTCTCACCATTCACGATCGTCATTTGTGGACGATATTTTTTCTTCAAGCGAGGGAGATATTCTGTGATCATTTCTCTACCCATCGCACCTACTACATCACCAATAAACAATACCCGCACACGATTTCCTCTTCTCTTCTAACGTATCTTATATTATAAGTGTTTTAGTAAAGAAAGGAAAGAGGTTGTAAAAGAAGCTCTTTTCTAGAATATCAAGAAAGGGTATTTTGAACTAACTAGCATCAGCTTTTTATAACTTTATTCTCTAACTATGTAAATTGATCAAAATTTATTTTTTAATTCTTTTTACTAAGTAAACAATAGACAGGGCTAAACCTATGAAGAACATGAACCAAAACAGCAATTTCAAAACCAAAACGACGTGTACGATGATGGCGTATCGTTTATGTATCATACAAAAACCATAAGAAGAGAGGGCATTCCATCAGAAAAATCCTGTTGCATGCCCTCTTTTTAACTAAAATTATTGTTGTATGATGTTTATGACCTAAATCAAAGCTAACTCTTTCAATGCCTTCCAAATACCATCTTGATCATTCGTATCTGTCACCATTTTTGCTTCCGCTTGGACTTCTGGTACGGCATTCCCCATTGCCACCCCAATGCCAGACATACGAAGCATTTCGCGATCATTTTGTCCGTCACCAAAACTGATGACGTCTTCTGGCGCAATCCCTACTCGATTGGCTAGGTTCATGATCGTTACCGCTTTGGAACCATCGTGTGGCACCACATCGACACTATTTTCGTGCCAGCGAACAAAACGGATACGATCGTAAGCGCTGAATTGTTGGTCATAAGAGTGATCAAAGAAAGCTAACGCTTGATACACATCCTGTTTTTCAACAAAGTATTCGTCCAATTCTGGTAAGTGTGCACCAAATGAATGCATCGCATCTTCCATCATATCGATACGATTAGATGAAAAGCGTTTGATTGAATCTAAACTAACAAATGCGGTATCAATAGCCTTTTCTTGTGCTTCTTGAATAAATTTGTGTAATTGTTCTTGATCCAGCAAATTTTTATAGACTTGTTCATGATCCAAAAATCCGGCTGCACCGTTACATAGAATATAATTGCTAAATGCTAGATCACGGATAACTTCTTGTGCGTGAAAGCGACTACGCCCTGTAGCAATCGTCACTAAATGTCCATCTTTACGTAGTTTTTCCAAGGCTTCCCTTGTACTATCCAACGCCTGTTTGTTGGAATCTAACAACGTGCCGTCGATATCAAAAGCAATTAATTTGCGTGTCATTCTATCTCGCCTCTCTATAAATACTTACTTGCTTCTCTCGTTGCAAGCTTGCTTAATTCTTTTGTCAATTGTTCTTTTACCCAAAGTGGATTTGTTTTGCTATAGTCCCGCAACGCCCAACCAATAGCCTTTTGAATAAAAAATTCCTTTGTTGAACGATCTGCATCAATCGCTCGTTCGAGTAGAGCGACATCTGTCTGTTCTTTAAACCCTAGTTGCAAGGTGATCGCAATTCGTCTTAACCAAAAGTCTTCTTGACCTTCAAATAATTTGAAAACCGCCTCAACTTCTTGGTGAAGTTTTCCCCACGTGCTGTAGACTTTTTGCCAAGAATCGATACTGTCCCACCATTCCTTCTGTGAGACAAGCTCAAGTAACCATACTAAGTTATCAAAAGAAAGACGTTTGACGTTCTTTTGGACTAAATCGATCGCTAAATACTGATACTCACGTTCTTCCTGCATATAATAATCTTTTACTAATAAAAGTAAGTCTGAAATAGGTATCTTCTGGCTTTCTTTTAAAAGAGCCTTTTGTAGTAACGCTCTTTCTGGCTTAGGAACTCCTGCAAATCGGAAATGATGCTTCATGTAAGCTTCCATCTGCTGAGCTTTTTCTTTATTATTCGGGAAAACAATTGTCTCCAAGGGATGGCCTCCTTCGATTTTTAAAGGAACGAACTAGTCAACATAGGATGATTTTGATTGATTCAACCATGCATAACCTAAACCAATGACTAAACCACCACCAACGTAATTCCCAATCAACGCAAAGGATAGATTGTGGATCACATTACCAACAGTCATCGCATCCATCTGCCCACCTGAAACAAAATAAGCTAATGTAAATGCCGGGAAGTTGGCAATAACGTGTTCATAGCCTAAAAAAGCAAAAATGAAAATAATGAAAACAATCGCTAAGACTTTCCCTGCATCATCTTTCATTCGCATACTAATCAATACCGCTGTATTTACTACAATGTTGGCAAACATTGCCTCCACCAAAATAGTTGTTGTCGGTTTCGTCAATTTGACTGCAATCGACTCTAACATATAATTATCCATGGGCAGATCTTGGAATGGTGTTGTCAAGGAAATTAAAAAGCCAAATAATACCCCACCAATCAAGTTAAATAAAATACAAGTAAACAGAATTTTTGCAGCTAGACCTAATTTTAACCGCTTACGTTGGACCCCGACCGACATATAAAGCATATTTGAGGTACCAAGTTCAGCATTCATGTATAAAATCATGACTAACGACCAACTAAACATAAACGCATAAAGTATCTTTCCAAATCCATGAGCAATATGCTCACCTTTGATCGCAATCGAAAAAGCAACAGCAGTTCCAAGTGTCAAGAACAAACTGGCTAATAAAGCACGCACGGCATACCGGGCGTAACTATTTCCGATCAAATCAACTTTCTTTTCGATTGATGCCTCAATCTTTTCAAACAACGGTGATACTGGGTTCATCTCTTTTCTCCTTTAAGATTTGTTCAATTATTTTCATGCTTTTGGCATATACCCTCTTATTCTATAGACAGAACTGGGGTTTGTAAAGCTTTTTTGCTACTTATTCTCTTGACATTGATAGGTCATATCGCTTATACTGTAGTTCGTGTAAAATAATGCAGCAGAAAAATAATAACTCGTCCCTAGTTTGTTGCCCCGCTTCGGGTTCAATTGTGTAACCGCGGCTGCAAAGGTGAAGATTGAAGAACAAACTATACGATTATGAATTTTTTAACGGATTATTTTACTCCAAAAAATATAGTTATCTATTGGAGGAAATTTTAATGTCTCGTTATACAGGACCATCATGGAAAATTTCTCGTCGCCTAGGTATTTCATTATCTGGCACAGGAAAAGAATTAGCACGTCGCCCTTACGCTCCAGGTCAACATGGACCAAACAGCCGTGGCAAACAATCAGAATACGGTATGCAATTAACTGAAAAACAAAAATTACGTCATATGTACGGTATGAACGAACGTCAATTCCGTAACTTGTTCGTTAAAGCAAGCAAAATCAAAGAAGGTAAACACGGGGTTAACTTCATGATCTTACTAGAACAACGTTTAGACAATGTTGTTTATCGTTTAGGTCTTGCAACTACTCGTCGTCAAGCACGTCAATTAGTTAACCATGGTCATATCATGGTTGATGGCAAACGTGTTGATATCCCTTCATACCACGTTGCAGTTGGTCAAGTGATTTCAGTTCGTGAAAAATCACAAAACATCTCAACTGTAAAAGAAGCAGTTGAAGCAACTGTTGGACGTCCAGCATTCGTAAGCTTTGACGCTGAAAAATTAGAAGGTTCATTGACTCGTTTACCAGAACGTGACGAATTGTACCCAGAAATCGACGAAGCACTTGTCGTTGAATACTACAACCAAAGCCTATAATTCAAAAAACTTTGGTACAAAAAAACCGGCTATCTTTTGGATAGCTGGTTTTTTTTAGGTTGCGAAAGAAGCGCTCAACACTAAGGCATAAGCCAGAAAAATCGAAAATGGCTGTTTCATTTTTGATTTTTTTGGCTTATGTCCGAAGTGTTGCTTTTTGAACACCGTTTATCAAGGTTGCAAAAAATCCGATTAGCTCCAAGTAATAAGAAATAATGTCCCCGTGTCTTTTCTTCGCTCGGACACACATAAAAAGATAGACCTCAAAACAACGTACGTATTTCGTTGAGTCGAGTGTTATCTTTTTATGTTGGCTTTAGCAGGTTCAGGTGCATCCATGACTCGAACAATAGCAAGAGAAATCAATTTGTATTCGCTACTTGGGTGATAAAACAGCGAAGTTTTTGATATTCTCAATTGTTCTCTGAAGATACAGCTTTTAACTGCCACTTCCCACTTGATTTAGACGAGGAAAAGAACATGTCCTCTACAGTGTGATGCTTCAAATTTCATAAACTGTCTCGCATCATTGTTTTTCCAATGAAATGTCTCCTTTAAGCAAGCAACTGCTTAATTTCTCCCTTTATCAATGGTGGATAGACATGTTAACTTGTCACTTTCACAGTTGCTGATTATTGGCACATTCATTCGTCAAACAGCTTTTTGTTACCCATGGCAAATCGATGAATGTTCACTGGCCGTTTCAACCAACAAACCAGTTCATTGACTAGGTTGGGCACCTATCTGTAGAAAGATCATGAATGATCATCCTCATTTTTCTATGTGCCAAAATATAGTTGATTATGTTATATAAAAATTATATCACGTATCAAAACACTTGCTATTCATACTTTTTCTCACATTTGGAAATATTTTTGTACTCTTACTTCTTATGTGCTTTTTCAAAATATATCATAAAGAGACTTTACATTTATTTTCTCTTCCTCTATAATTTCGTTAACTACAAAAATAAATAAGGTTAACGAAAGGAGAACGGATGACAAAATCATTAAAAGAACTTATACTCGTTGCCGAATTTGCTGCAATCATTGCAGTTCTCTCACAATTTGTTATTCCATTAGGATTGATTCCACTTACTGGTCAGACTTTTGCGATTGGCTTGACCGCCACGTTTCTTGGGAAACGTGCTGGTACTCTCGCAGTTTGTATGTACCTCTTATTAGGCTTGATCGGACTTCCCGTCTTTTCTGGCATGACTGGGGGAATGGGCATCTTATTCGGACCATCTGGTGGCTACCTTTTTGGTTTTATTCTTCAGTCTTTCGTAATTGGTTGGTGGATTGAGAAGACTAATTCTCGCTTTTTCCATGCTTGGTGTGCCAATCTATTTGGCTCTCTTCTTGCTTTATCTGTAGGAACTCTTTGGTTATCGTTTAGTAGTCATTTGTCTATTCAAACTGCTCTATTGAGTGGGTTCTTCCCCTTCTTGTTACCAGAGTTGCTCAAAAGTACGGGAGCAGCTTATGTTGGCACTACTTTAAGAAAAAGATTACGATTCAACATTCAAAAATTAGTTTAAAAAATTAATAGGATAAAAAAAGAAAAACTTTAAAAATAAGCGATATCCGCTAAATAGAGCAACTATTTTTTGGCGGATATCGCTTATTCTCATAGCCAGACACTTCTATAATCATCCAGTTATACCATTTCATTTTTCACTATCAGCTTATTATTCGTCGTATAGATGAAGGACAGAAAGAAAACAAAGGCTTGCAGTGGGAAGATCACCATTCGCTCCGTCAACCCTAAAATATTCCATCCTTGTGCCATTCCAATTGGATTCAATGCGCCAAAAAAAGTGATCAATATGGCGGTAGCAATACATATTTTTCCTAACGTACGTAGTTTTTCTTGTTTAAGATAACCAAATCCAATAAGGAATAAAGACGATATAGTAGTAAATACGACAATGATCGTCACAACAATATGCATCGTATTTTGGGAATTCATATCCGCCTTATCGCCTGTCAATGGAAATAGTTTATAGCCTACCACTGTAGTGCTTGCCATCACAAGAAAAATCAGATAACCGATCCGAGTCATCCCATGATACTTTTCAAAGGCGTTCACGACCATTCCAATGACAAACAGTAAAAAGCCTATACCATAGATAAGCAGGATCATATTCAATAAATTCGCATTTGGCGCACCAACGGCGGTTAAAGAACTGATGTCTGTCGTGATTGGATCATATGATTCCCAAAGGTATTGCCCAAGAAACACATGTACAAAATAAGCAACTACACTAACCATTCCAAGAGGCATCAACCAATCGATCACTTTCATACGTTTCCCCCACTTATTCTTCTTTCAGCTATTTAAGCAACCATCCACCATCGATTGGAACGATTGCTCCATGGATATAACTCGCTTGAGGCGTCGCAAGAAATAACGTCAATTCTGCCACTTCTTCCGGCTGTGCCCAACGCTTAACAGGCGTTTCTTCTGCGACCCATTTGGCCATCTCTCCGTCACCTGCAAAATCAGCTGCATTCATCGGTGTTTGGATGGCGCCTGGTGCGATGGCTTTTACACGGATCCCTTGCGCAGCATAATCAAGGGCTAATTGCTTTGTGAACCCAATAATGGCATGTTTGGCACTCGTATACGCGATCCCACCACCGCCAGCCACCATACCTGCAATGGAGGCCATATTGATGATCGTTCCCGTTTGCTGTTCGAGCATATCAGGCAACACTTGTTTTGTTAATCGAAAGAGACTTCTTACGTTGACCTCATAGATCCGATCCCAAAGTGTTTCGTCTGTGTCTAATAAAGGCTTGTAGCCATCAAGAATCCCTGCGGTATTCAATAAGATTGAAATATCGCCGACTTTTTCATGACACGTAGTGACCGCTTGTTCAATCACTTCTTTTTGTGAAATATCACCGAGAAATGAGATAAAATGCGTAGGATATTTTATGGCTAGTTCTTCCATCTTACCTAATTTCAAATCCACACCAAATACTTTCGCTCCTTGATTTAAAAAAGCTTCTGCTTGTGCAGCACCGATTCCTTGAGCGGCACCTGTCACAAAGACGACTTGACTCGCTAAGTCCGGATAATGATTCGTCATTCAACGATCATCCAATCTTCTGCTAGAATATCGCAAACGGTTGGCGCAAAGCTAGAAAATCCTTCGTCGCTCGTTTTGATCAGAAAATAAGGCGTTACTGGACAACCATCAAATTCATCATCGGATACTAGAACAACATATAATTCAAATCCACTCCAACCTTTTCTAATAACCTTTGCACCTGTTTTTAACTGTGGCAATACTTCTTCAAATGTCATGATTTTTTCTCTCTTTCTTTATTTGGATTTCTTTGATTTTATCAAATAAACGGATATAATCCGAGAGTTCAAGTTCATCTGTGACGATGAAATAGTCTAGATCCGCCCAAGGTTTGCGATGGATCTTGCTTGTGGATAGTAATAGATCGACCTCTCTTCCTCGATAATCCGCTGGTAAAAAGTACAACTGATACTCCTCTCTGAAAAAGTACCTTAGGTTTTCTTTTAGTAATTCTTCTTCAAAAAGAGGAAAGTCTGTCATCAGTAAAATAGTGACTTTTGGTAATTGTCGATCAAAAACACGCATCGTTTTTAACACGGTTAGATACCTTCGCATCAAGAAAGTCGCATTCTCATAGACCCACTCGTCTGCACGTTGTGTTGCACGATTGAAAAAATTCAGCAACCATTGTTTCAATGACTCATTTTCACTAACGAAGTGTCTAGAAAAATTGCTACCTTCCCCATCAACCATTTCCTTCGCATGAGGAAATAAGTACGCGAACAGATGACTACTTAGCAAATAGTTCTCTGCTTCTTTGGTGAATGATTCCTCGGTCAACTGCTTTTCTTCACAGTATGCTGCTAACGCATTCTTCATTTCTAATAGAGCTATAAAAGGAGCGGTTTGTTGTTTTCGGTGAAAAGCAAAAATCTGCTTACGGATTCCTGACGATTGATAGTATTCTTCTCTGGTCATCAGCACTAGAAATAGTGCACCTAATTCTTCTTTCCCTTGGAAATAGTTTGGAAAAAAAGGCGCCATCCACTGACTGAATGCTTCAAAGAGTGGATTTTTTTCAATCAACTGTCGTTTTTTATTATTTAAAACCACGAAATGTTTTTGTGATTTACGTAAGAAAAATGCACCTAACATATACTCTAATCGCCGTTTCTTGATCTCATTCAACCGAACATCAAAAAACTGTAAAATCTGGTCAGCAATTTGTTTGACGTCCTGTTGTGGAATAGTTTCGAAGGGCCAAACTTTACCACGAAATAACTGCCAAAAAGTCATATGTAGGTATAATCGAATGATTTCTTCTTCCCCACACGCAATATAGCTTCCTCTTTTGAGTTGGATACCATACCTCGAAAATTGTTCTTTCCAATCATTGATTTTCCGATGAGCAGTTGACTCACTAATATAATGCTTTTGTGAGAATTGATAGAGCGTATGAAATTCTTCAAAAAAAATGTCGTGCAATAGCTGGTATTTAAGCGTACTTTGCACGAGGTAAATCAAAAAGCGTTCACGTTCAATAGGATCCAGAGAATCATAGAAATGATAACCCGATCGATGATTCTTCGTAAATAAAGATTGCTCTTTTCCACTGAATAATTGATAATTTTTGATCAATTCAACTAAATATCTGGTTACACTTCGTGCGTCTAGTTGAACCTTTTGTGCAAGTTGTGCCGCTGTGTGCCCTACCTGATCCTCAAAGCTTTCGAGTAAGAGCACCTTGTAATATAAGTCTTTGTCAAAACGTTTTAAGTACTCAGAAGACAAATACAACGACTTCACCCCTTATCGACTATTTTCCTCATTGTAGCATATAATCCTTATTGAAACACCAAAACAGACAAGCTAAGGAGGCATTCAATTACAGTAATCCCCTTCTTTTTGTAGACGATTCACTCATCGTGCATAGTGCGATTATTCGTTCCATTTCAGTTTCATTTTTTCTGAAATTTTCAAAAAATGTTTGTTGATAGCAACAATATTTGATAAAATTCACTATTTATTTTTGATATATTTATAGTTAGGGTTGGTGTTTTGTGTCATAGGGTTTTATCAATGTGTCGACTGTTGCTCGGATTTCTTTCTATAAAGAAGTCGTTTTTTATTTTGCACTTATCACGACAACAGAAGTACACCTCTTACGGAACACTTCACCCGCTGTGTTGTTGTTTCTTTTTTATATTTCAATAAATTAATGGAGGGTATTATGGATTATTCACTTATGACCCGTCTAGCGGCGGAACTACTTGGTACAGCATTATTGATCGTTTTAGGTAATGGTGCTGTCGCAAACGTAGATTTAAAAGGAACAAAAGGATATGGCAGTGACTGGATGCTGATTGCTGTTGGTTATGGTTTTGGTGTGATGATGCCAGCAATGATTTTTGGTGGCATTAGCGGAAATCATATCAATCCGGCATTTACGATCGCTTTAGCCTCTAATGGTTTATTCCCTTGGGCAGAAGTCGTGCCTTATATCGTTGCACAATTACTTGGAGCAGCTCTTGGACAATTGATCGTGGTCGCTTGTTATAAACCTTACTATGATCAAACTGAAGATGTAAACCATGTCTTAGGAACTTTCTCAACTATCAACAGTGTTGGTTCTAAATTCAATGGTTTCGTCAACGAATTCTTCGGTTCATTCGTTTTATTCTTTGGCGCGTTAGGTATCACAAAAGCACCTTTCTTCCAAGATAACTTAGGAACAGCTCACTTAGCTCTTGGTTTCTTAGTTTGGACATTGGTCGCTTCACTAGGTGGTCCTACAGGCCCTGGATTGAACCCAGCACGTGACTTTGCACCTCGTTTGGTTCATGCGTTGTTACCATTGAAACATAAAGGTTCTTCACAATGGGATTACGCTTGGGTTCCAGTTATTGCACCAATTTGTGCCGGTGTTGTAGCAGTATTTGTCTACAAAGCATTATTTATGGCATAAAATTAATGAGTACTATAAAAACGGAAATCTTTGGAAGCAATTCCTTAGATTTCCGTTTTTTATTGATTTCAAAACTAAAATCATCCTCTGATTGGCTTAATATCCTTTAAATCATCTTGATGCCAGTTTCTTTGTTTATCGGATATCTTCAATACTTTTTTTTAATCAAGGACAGGTGGCACCTTAGCCAATCGGCATCACTCATACTTTACTTTTTGGCTTGGTACTCTTCGTGATTGGCATGATAAGTTTTATCTTTATCAAAAATAAGAATAAAATCTCGGTTAGATAAATCAATACAAAAAACCGAAGTGTATAACCATTCGCTTCGGAGCAGTTTCTACTATAGAGTAACAAAGAATATTCTTATCGTATATCCCCCTAAATAAGGGTAGGATAGGGTCGTAGTTTGTACATCAAAGAGAGAATTTAATCATTATGGACACAAGTAAGACAAAAAAACGATTAAGAATCCATTTAGACAAGTGAATTGAAAAAAGAAGTTGGCAGCTTATTATCTGATGTAACGCTAGATTACACGATCGATGAAGTAAAACCAAAAAATATATGAAAAACCACCAAGTGTCATCTAAATCGATACTTGGTGGTCTTCAAATTTTCAGTAAGCAATCACTGTTACTGCTTGTTCAAACTCTTTTTTTAAATGTTGTAACTGGTATTCTTTAAATTCTGGACGATGCGTTCGTAATAATACGCGTAATTTCATTGGATTGTAACGATCAATCAATTGATATTCATCGATAAAATCTCGTGTCAATTGCCATTCGTAATAATAGCCAAACGGCCGACAACTATACGTCGTTCCTTGGAGTACTTTATCCTCAAACCGTCGATGTGTATGCCCAAAGACGACTTGTTGAAGATTATCGTATTGATCGAGTAGTTTTCCAAATGAAGCTGAACCTAAGAACGCATTGAGTTGGTTCCAACGTTCATAAGGCGCGTTTTGGTAAACAATGAATTCTTGTTTTGGGACAAAATGTGTTGATAAGATCACATTCATTTTCTTTTTGTGTAGCGTATCCAATAATGATCGTGTTGCTTCTACTACTCGATCATTCACTTCTAGATCCGTTCCATCTCGCTCAATCAAGCGGTCATACCAGTACAAACGCTTCATCCGAACGATTTTCTTCACGTCTTTTTCTTCTGAGAATTGGTAATCATACCAACCGTTGATGCCTAATAACACGGTTTTCTCATTTAATGGAATATAGCGCTCATTCAAAAAATGGACGTCTGGAAAATGACTGATCATTGCTTCGCCAGTAACATCGGCTAACTCATGATTGCCAAAATGGAAAGTCGTTGGTAGTCGCTCTGCAAAAAATTCAGCGACTGCGACACAACGATCGACTTTATTGGCGGTATCCCCAGCCAAATGAAGCCGAGTAATCTTTTTTTGTTGTAAGACTTCCCATAAGAGCATTAATTCAGCTTCGCCAAATTGATTGATGTCCACATGTAAGTCACTGATGATCGCTAAATTTCCCATTCTTTTTCCTTCTAAATCTTAGATAGTTGATGTGACGATTTGGAGGTTATTTTTGATAATTCCTCCTGGTCCTTTCAGTTGCAGACTCTTGTAAGTTGGTTCTACTGCTAACGTCGTCGGATTATCCAAATAAACGAGTGCGCTTTTCTTGATTTTGATTGGTCCCATTTGGGTATCGACTACTTCAGAATATAAGCTTAGATCTGCCGATGTTTCTTTTTCTACAATAATCAGACGAAAAGAAGTATCGATTTGGCAAGTGATCCGGCTATTCGCAAATGGTCCATCTCCGTCTTCTACATCTAGCAATAATTGTTCATTGTCATTCACTTTTCCACGAAGCAGTTCTTCCGCTTCTTTTGATACGATAAATTCCATCTTAATCACCTCAATTTTAGCTTAATGATTTTTGTACGAAGTTGCAACTAACTTGTTTTTGGGTGACCTTCCAACCAAGCTTTTTTGGTAATTCCTTTAAGAACGATTGAAATAATTTCTCCTTTTTCTCGTTTTGCATCAGGAATCACAGCTTCTTCTCTCATTCCTAACTTGTCCATCACTCGTCCCGATTTACTATTTTTCGTATTATGATAAGCAAAGATCCTTACGAGATCCATTTTTTCAAAGCCCAATTTCAGAAGCGCTTTTCCAGCTTCCGGCATGATTCCTTTTCCCCAATACTTTTTATTTAAAGCGTAACCTAATTCAGCCGTATCATCGCCTTCTTGTATCCGCAAATCGATCGTACCAATCATCTTGCGGTTTTCTTTCCATTCAATAGCATATTTTCCAAGCGGTGATGCCATAAAAAAATTCGCAACACTGATTTTTGTATCTTCGATCGACTGATGTCGAGGGAAAACAAAGCGGGTCGTTTCTACATCATGGGCATATTCAAATATATCTTCTACGTCTTCCAATGTGATTGGTCTTAAAATCAGACGTTCCGTTTCTATGACACGATTTTCTGCAAACACTAAGTTTCGATTGATCAATAATTCCATGTGCATCCCCTACTTTTTTCTTTAGTTTAAATTACTGTATCGAAATTCACGGAAAGAAGCAAGACAAAACTTAATATCTCCTTAAAATAACAGATTAACTATAGATAAGCGAAAAAACTTAAACAATTGCTGAAAAAGAATAATTATTTGTTCACGATTTATTAACAAATTTTAGCTATTGTTATCTTAACAACTAAACAAGCGCTGGAGGTCTTACTTATGACAGAGTATATAAAAAGCATTTACTTTATTGAAGAAACGCAGAACATTGAAGGATCTTATATTGAAGTCAAAACACTATTTGTTGATGAAGACAAAGAAAAAGCATTGTCGATCTATCACAAATTAGCAAAGAAAAAACCAAACTACTTCGGATTGATTTTAAGTGAGTACAAAATCAAAGCGGAAGATAGTTATTTTTATCAACTTTTGAAACGTTGGTCAAAACTGCCAGCTGACTTTTATCGTCAAGTCAAGATCGTCAATTATCAAGCATTAGCCGAAACACATGCTTGATTCTATGCTTTAAGCTTTCTCTAAGGTTCGCCTTGTATCCTTTAATCAAATCAAAGGAGGCGATCTTATGTTCCGACAATGGCTTGCTCACTTTTTCCATGATACAACCCCACGAATCGATCCTTATGAAGTCGATAATGAATTTACCCTTACACTAGATTTTCCTAACGATCAAACAATCACCCATTGAATCAGAGGTTGTGATAGAAGTGCCTAGCTCCGAGAAATAAGCCGAGAAACCCGAAAATTGTTTTTCAAATTTTGGGTTTCTCGGCTTATTTTTTGAAGGTGCTACTTCTGGAACACCGTTTATTCAGTTGTAGGATGCAAGATGACTGATGTACCAGGCTCATTTTCTTAGTTATTCATTGAAAAATTATTTTAGCGCTTGATTGACATCTTCAATCATCAAGTTCATTGATTCAAGTCCACCACCACTCAAATACCATACATCTGGTTGCAATGAAATTACTTGATCATTTTTACCGGCATCTGTTTGTGCCACTAATTCATTGGCAGCTACGTTATCGTTGCTTGTATCTCCACCAATTGCTTTGGTACGATCAATCACAAATAAAATCCCTGGATTCTTCTCTAAAACATATTCATAAGAAACACTTTGACCATGTGTAGACGCCTCGATTTGATCATCGGCTTGTTTAAAGCCAAATAAATCATGAACGAGTCCGAAACGTGAACCTGAACCATATGCTGAAAGTTGCCCTTCATTCACTAAAGTAACTAAAGCTGTTTGATCAAGCGCGCTGGCTTTCTCTTTCACTTCATCGATTTGTTTCGTTAAATCTGTTAATTTTTCTTCTGCTTCTTTTTCTTTATCAAAAATCTTTGCCAATGTTGTCACATTTTCTTGCATCGATTCCCATGGCTTTTCTGCATCCATTGCTAAATATAGTGTTGGGGCAATTTGGCTCAACTGTTCCTGATAATCACTTTGACGACCGGAAATAATAATCAAATCTGGTTGCATCTCATTGATTTTTTCCAAATCTGGTTCTTTGATTCCTCCAGCAGATTCAACTTCTTGATATTTTTCTAAGTAAGCAGGTAAATTTTTAGTTGCCGCTCCTATGACTTTGTCTCCAACACCTAATGCATCAAGCGTATCTAATGATCCATTGTCGAACACTACAACTTTCTCAGGGTTTTGTTGCACTTCTACAGACTCACCATTGCTATCTTTGACTGTCAACATTGTATCCGTTGTGACAGTACTTGATGCTTTTGTTTCACTCGTTTGTGCTTCGTTATTTCCACATGCTGCTAATCCTAATGATGCTATGACTAAAAATCCTAAAACTATTTTCTTCATTTTGACGCTCCTTCGTAGTTTTTAGAAATAAAGACAAAATCTGCGTCCTTCGATTTCACAGATTCGAATGTCCATTTCGTATAATTGATCTAGTACTTCTTTTTTAATAATATCGTTCGTTTTGCCTTGTCTAAATAACTTCCCTTGTTTCATTGCGACGATTTCATCTGCGTAACTCGCTGCAAAGTTGATATCGTGTAACACAATGATGATCGTTTTTCCTAATTCTTGTACAAGGCGCTTTAAAATTTGCATGATTTGTACCGCAAAATTCATATCGAGATTATTGAGTGGTTCATCCAGCAAAATGTAATCAGTATCTTGCGCAAGAACCATCGCAATATACGCTCGTTGCAACTGACCCCCAGAAAGCGTGTCGATCGTTTGGTCCTTCAGTTCTTCCAACCCTAGATGCTGGAGTGATTCTTCGATGATCTGATGGTCTTTCGTTGTCAGCTTTCCTTTCGAATAAGGAAAACGCCCGAACGATACAAGCTCCTCGACTGTGATTTTCATACTGATCTCATTAGATTGTTTCAAAATAGCTAGTTTTTTTGCCATCTCTTTGGACTTCCAAGCTTTTACTTCATTGTGATCCAAGTAGATCTCACCTGCATCTTTAGGAATCAAACGACTGATCATAGAAAGAACGGTTGACTTTCCTGCGCCGTTTGGACCGATGAAGGCTGTCAATTGTTGATCCGAGATTTCCAATTGCAAGGCCTCGACGACCGTTTTTCCTTGGTAAGACTTCTCGACACTATTCAAATTGATCATCCCAGTTCCTTCCTTTCTCGAATCAATTTTGTAATAAAGTAAATACCCCCTGTGAACTCTACAACCACACTGACCGTCGTGTTCCACCCAAACACTTGCTCAACGATCAATTGTCCCCCAGTCAAAAACAAGAAAGCAATCAAAAAACTTCCTAGTAGCAAAACACCATGACGATACGTTGCAAACAAACGATAGCTGACGTTTGCGACAATAAATCCAAGAAAGGTGATTGGTCCCACCAAAGCAGTGGCTGTTCCTGTCAACAAGCTGACACAACAAAGAATAGAAAATTGAAAACGCTCTGTCTCAATCCCAAGGTTCGTTACTTGATCCTTCCCTAGATGAAAGACATCCAGAAAATGTCTTTTATAAAAAAGGAACACCCAACAACAGCCAATCAACAATGCAGCAGGTAGGAGGTAGGCGGTCTGGACATTACCGAAACTAGCAAATAACTTCCCTTGCAACAAATCATATTCATTCGGGTCCATCACCACTTGTAAAAACGTACTGATACTATTGAAAAGTGTCCCTAAAATCATCCCCGTCATCAATAATAAGAATAAGTTAGGGGCTTCTTTTCGTAATAAAAAGAAAAACAATAACTGGCTTAAGCCAACCATCAATGCCACGTTGACTAAGAAAAAGGCTGTGCCTGTTTGCTGAAGCATCGTCACCCCACCAATCAAGAAAAAGAGGAGGGTTTGAACAAGTACATAGAGGGAATCGAGTCCTAACACAGAAGGTGTCAAAAATTGATTTTGGGTAATCGTTTGGAAACTAACGGTCGCACTGCTTGTCGCGAGTGCCACTAAAATGAACGCCATGATTTTTTTGCTTCGTAAGGCCCATGCAAAAGCCCAATTTCCATACGTGTTGATAGTCAAATAGCCGATTGTCACGCCAATCACGAGTAGAGACAAAATAAAAAATAGACCAGTGATCTTTTTACCCATGTTTGCGCCCCCTTACTAACAAGTAAAGGAAAATCAAACCACCGATGATCCCTACGATGACGCTGACTGGGATTTCATAAGGAAAAATCACAAGACGAGCGATCATGTCACAGATAAGCAAAAAGATACTACCAAAAATGGCGGTAATTCCTAACGTTTTATGTACCTGATCCCCATAGAGCTTTGCTGTGATATTTGGAATGATCACTCCCAAGAAAGGAATCGTCCCAACCATGATCAAAGTGATCGCACTGGCTAAAGAAACAAGGCCAATCCCTAGTAGTTGCATGTTGCGATAATTCATCCCTAAATTCACTGCGAACGATTCACCTAAGCCTACGATCGTAAATTGATAGGCAAAAAAAGATAAGATAAGTAATAAAGGAATCGTTACATACAATAATTCATAATTTCCCCGTATGACTGTTGCAAAATTTCCTTGTAGCCATGAAGACATATTTTGTACTAACTGAAACTGATAGGCGAAAAATGTTGCAGCAGAGCCGATAATATTTCCTAGCATCACGCCGATCAATGGTAACATCAGCTGATTTTTTTGTGGAAAAAATCGTGCAAAAGATAAAAATAAGAGCGTACCTGCAAACGCAAATAAAAATGCAGTTGCTGAACGAATCCACAAAGAAGCATTCGGTAAAAAGAGCATCACCACTAAGATACCCAATCTCGCACTATCCATCGTGCCAGCTGTCGTTGGTGAAACAAATTTATTTTGAGTCAGATGTTGCATGATCAACCCACAAATACTACTCGTTGCCCCTACCAGTACTAAACAGATCGTTCGCGGAAAACGTGTCGCCAACAACAATTGCATACTCTGTCCTTCAAATCGGATAATCTCCATGAATTCCACTCGAGACACGCCAATAAATAGCGAACATATACTTAAAATAACTAACAAAACCATCAAGCGACCCACGCGCATTTCCCTTTACCTCGCTAACTGAGAATGATTCTCATTCTTATTCTAAGTGAAGCATTGAACAAAAGCAACCGTTTTTTAATGAAATAAGAGCAATCCCTATAAATTTTAGAATACGTGTACGATACAAAAATAAAATTCATTTTTGTTTCTGACCTTAAAAATGTGGGAAGCTATTTCTCAATTTCTGCCTTAATGCTTGGAGCTAAACGACTTTCTCACAACCTGGTTACACGGTGATCCAAAAGCTAACCTTCAACACTAAGCTAGAAAATGACAAAATATGAAAAACTATTTTTCAATTTTCTAGCTTACTGATCAGGTCAAAATGCTTCTGTCACAACCTCTATGTTATAATGACTTAAAACAACAAAGGAGGAAATTGGATGGCATCAGATGAATTGAAAAATCATTTGGACAAAGGAATGTATGGCACGCCCTTGGTCAACCCAGAAGAACAGCATAAATACCTAGGTACCTTTCGTGAACGTTGCTACCTCAGTATGACCGTTGCTGAAATGAATGAGCCGACAAATAAAGAAAAGTTCCTACAAGAACTAGAGAAACGACCAGAAGCATTTATTCTGATAAACGGGACCTTACCCCTGGATATCCAGAATCAATACATCCAATTGGCAACGAAAAATCAAACGAAATTCACGGTTGTAAACGATCATGTTTCTGAAGATCCGCAAAGTATTGGTCTACTGATTGCGGCCAAAGAAGCGGTGAATGAGCCCGTTATTGACGTAGAAGAAAAATATCCAACGAAACAAGAAGAAGAACAACCAAAGAAAAAAAGCTTTTGGGACCGATTATTCAAATAATTTCTAAAAGTTCACTCGATTCTTTGAGTTTCTAATCAAAATTTGTCAGCGTTCGTATGTACCTGTGGCAAAACAAAAAATCATTCACAAACTAGATAAATCTAGTGATGTGGATGATTTTTTTGTCCTACAGGTTCATGATTTATTTAGTCTCTTCTTGTCTGTTGATCACTTCAGGATACAACAGCTCTAAGACATTCATTGTCAGTCTTCTGCCTTGGCCAGCAAATGGGTAAACGTGCATGTGCATCGCTGGATTGAAGTTTGCTTCAATGATGCCATAGGCTTGGTCATCTGTTTGAGGATCGATATCTTTATCAGGAATGATCAAATCGATGCCGCTGATTTTCGCTCCTAGGGCTTCCACTGCTTGTTGGGCAATTTGTTTATACGCGTCTGAAAATTCATCTGTTACGTCGATTGAATCGCCACCTGTGCTGATATTGGAATTTTCGCGTAAATACACGATTTGATCTTTTTCAGGTACAGAATGGATGGTTAGTCCTTGCTCTTTTAACATCAACTGCTCAAGTTCACCTAACTGGATCAATTCCAATGGTGCACGATGGTGACTGCCTCTTAATGGATCTAGGTTTTTTTCAGCGACAAGTTCTTCCACCGTCCGTTTTCCGTCACCCACAACATTGGCAGGAACACGAAGTAAGATCGCTTTTACTTGCCCATCGATCACAAAGAAGCGATATTCTGTTCCAGGCATGAATGCTTCAACCAGTATAGAAGTATCTTCACGAAAAGCGATTGCTAAACCAGCCTGGTAATCTTCTAAAGATGCTCCTTCTTTGAAGATCGTGATCCCTAACCCATAATTGGTCGATTTAGGTTTAATAACAAAGGCTTGTTCTGCAAATCGTGGATAAGCGTTCAAAGCCTCTTCGATTGAAGTAAATTCGGCTCCTTCAGGTACACGGAATCCGGCCTCTTTTAGCACTTTTTTAGTGACTGTTTTATTTTCCATGATCAATGGCACAATGTAGCTGTCTTTACTTGTCATATTGGCATTTTTTACATATTCGATATGCTCTTGATGCTGTAGACGTAAAAATTGATCTGATTCATCTATGACCTTTACTTCGATGCCCTTTTGGATCGCATCAAACATCAGAATCTGTGTCGACAGCTCCATGTCACGAAATCCCGCTAATTGATACGAACGTTCATGACTTTCTTCTTCATACTGTTTTCCTAAAGTATAAGCAAAGTCATGCTGGCTTGTTTGTTGTGCTTGCTGATAAATCTTGCCTGCCAATGTTTCACGTGGTTCATCCAATTGTGCGATCATGTCATCGATCAATGGTAGGCATTCGGATTGTCCTAAAGCTACAAGCATCTCTTTCATGCCTTGAAGAAGCAGCATTCCTTCATCATAAAAAGCAGTTTGATCCATAGGGTTTTCTAACGACACGTGTTCATTTCGCTGCTCGCCTTCTTCGACCCATGCATCGACTGCTACGTCATGTTCCATCCATAGCATATACATTAAGAACGATTGTAAAAACTGAACTTGTGATTGACTGATCCCTACACGTGCGTAAGGATTTAAATCAATATTTCTCAGTTCAATATAGCGAATACCTGATTTTGCTAAATCAGCTACACGTTTTCCACCACGAAAACGGATCGGTGCATAGAATTCTTTTTCTTCGGATAACTTGCCTTCTTCCACCATTTTTTCAATATCGGTTAAATATTGTTGCATTGACGCATAGGATACTTTGACATTCGGATGGTTCGTATAACCATAGGAACTATTACGAATACTGCGTACCGGTTCTGCTGGTGCTGGCTTGCCGACAAAATAGTGATCTTCACTTAGAGGTGACGCCCCAAACAAATAAGTGATCAACCAACGATAACGCAAGAAGTTCTGTGCTGTTTTAAAATATAATTCTGTTTTAAATGCTGCAAAGTCGGTAAACTCTGTTTGTTGTACAAACAAGGATTGTAAAAGATCATCACCAAACTCAAAGTTGAAATGGATGCCACTGACCATTTGCTTGCGTTTGCCATATTCCTTTGCTAAATAACGACGATACAAGACATCTTCAAAATTAGAAAGCTTCGCAATCATGATCTCTTCGTCTTTTTCAGGTAAAGCCGGAGGCATACTTAAAGGCCAGATCATTTCATCATCTGCCATTGAGCGTGAAGCAACGTCGTAGATTGCTTCCAAGTATTTAAAAAGTTCGTTGATAGAATCCGTGACCGGAGTAATCAATTCGACTTGAGTTTCACTAAAATCTGTCTGGATGTATGGATGATACGTACGATCCCCAAAAACCTCAGGATGATCGGTTGTTGCCAACTTTCCAGAGAAGTTCACACGTTGCCCTTCACGTTCAACCCCAAAACGGGCTTGACTAATGAATGGTAGTGAACGAGGATGCAGTAATAATTCTTTATAGTTCATGGTTAAATGTCCTCCAATTCATATGTTTCATTATAGTAAAAACCGCCAAGAAAAAGAATGAAATTGTTTGAAAATGAGAAAAAAGGAGTGTTTTTTTAAAAAAACAGCTGATATTGTAGGAAAATGACTCCAAACTGAACAATAAGATAGCACATAGCCAGACAGGACACAGTCAAAAAAATCGCTGGTTCATTTTTGGTTTATACTCGAAATATTGTTCCTTGAATATCGCTAGTCCATTGGAAGGAGAAAAAAGAGCCTGAAACAAATGGAACCTCTTCAAAAATAAAGGGAAAACCACGGAAATTTAAAGAACGATTCCCGTGGCTTCTTTTTTATTTCTTGAAGTTGAACACCTTTGTTACAAGCTCTTTAGATGAACTTATGCTCATATACTGTTTATTCTTCTTTCAATAAGCCTTTAAATAGACCGATGACAAAGTCATTTGGATCAAAAGCTTCTAAATCATCGATGCCTTCACCCAAACCAACAAGTTTGACCGGCAGGTGCAATTCATTACGAATGGCTAAGACGATTCCACCTTTAGCTGTACCGTCTAATTTTGTTAAAACTAGCCCTGTCACATCAGAGGTTTCTTTGAACTGTTTCGCTTGGACCATGGCATTTTGCCCTGTCGTCGCATCTAACACAAGTAAGATCTCATGTGGTGCTTCTGGTAATTCTCGTTGGATCACACGTTTGATCTTCTCTAATTCGTTCATCAAATTGACTTTGTTTTGCAGACGTCCAGCTGTATCAACAAGTAAAATATCTGCTTGTTGTTCTTTGGCTTTTTCGATGGCATCGTAAACGACTGCCGCAGGATCGCCACCAGCTTTGCCTCGAACCACTTCAACTTCTGCACGTTCTCCCCAAACGACTAACTGATCGATCGCACCCGCACGGAAGGTATCTGCTGCGGCTAACAATACCTTTTTGCCTTCCGTTTTGTATTGATGTGCTAATTTACCGATACTCGTCGTCTTTCCTACACCATTGACACCAACAAAGAGGATCACTGTCAATCCTTCTTCTTGGAGGTTCAATGTATTGACTTCATCGATGCCTTCTTGCTCATAAAGCTCAACTAATTTTTCGATGATCGCATTTTGGATCTCAGCTGGTTTCTTGGCATTTCTTAGCTTCACTTCTTGGCGTAACGCTTCAGTGATCTTGATGGCTGTTTCAAAGCCGACATCTGCACCGATCAATGTTTCTTCCAATTCTTCGAAGAAATCTTCATCGACCGTACGGAAATTCGCAAACAGTTCATTCATTCGTTCACCGAACGTTTTACGGGTCTTTTCTAGACCCTTATCATATTTCTCTTGTACTTCTACTTCTTCTGGTGCTTCTTCACCAGTAAAGGCTCGTTTGATCTTATCAAAAAATCCCATAGTATACCTCCTTTACACTAAAACAAATTGTTGGATCGCTTTTGCTACCCCATGTTCGATGTTACTTGCCGTGACATGATCAGCGGCTTCTTTGACAAAAGGCACCGCATTTTCCATGGCTACACCAAGTCCTGCGTATTCGATCATCGGTAGATCATTTTCCTCATCTCCGATTGCCATGATCTCACTACGTTCAAGTCCTAAATCTTTTGCTAATAAAGAAATACCATATGCCTTAGTGACACCTTTTGGCATAAATTCTAATAAAACATTGCGCGTTTTGATAATTTCATACGACTCATAATAAGCGCTTGGAATCTCCTTGATTTTTGCATCTAGTTCTTCTTGCTCATAGGCAATGACTGCTTTGTTCAACACAAACTCATCTGTGATATCAGCTAGTACTGCTGGTTGGAATTGCAATAAGTTGTTTAATACATTGTACATCGATTGCTTTTGAGGCGCACTAGGTAATTGCAAGACGACATTATCTGATAAGACGTCTAACGGTAAGTCTAGTTCTTGTGCCAACGCATAAAGACGATGGATATCAGACACAGACATCGCTTTTTTCTCGATGATTTCACCAGTATCATTTTTCTGGACTAAGCCACCGTTGAAGGTAATGCTATAATCGCCTTCTTCGACTAAACCTAATTCTTGTAAATAGTGAGCCATCGCTGCTAACGGACGCCCCGTGCATAAAACGATTTTTACCCCTTGTGCTTTTGCTTGAGCCAAAGCTTGTTTATTCTCAGATGAGATTTTCTTTTCTTCGTTCAATAGTGTTCCGTCTAAATCGATAGCGATTAATTTGATCATTTCGTCCCCTACACTTTCGTTTCACTCATTCTTCCTTCTTCATTGATGTCTTCCATACGGACAGAGACGATTTTTGAAACCCCAGACTCTTGCATGGTCACACCGTATAAGACATTCGCAGCAACCATCGTCCCTTTACGATGCGTCACTACAATAAACTGTATATCGTCTTGGAACTCGCTGAGATAGCGACCAAAGCGTTTGACATTGGCTTCATCTAGCGCAGCTTCGACCTCATCAAGGATACAAAACGGTACAGGGCAGACACGAATAATCGAAAAGAGCAACGCAATCGCAGTCAATGCACGTTCTCCTCCTGAAAGTAAACTTAAACTTTGTAGTTTTTTACCTGGAGGCTGAACTTCGATTTCAATCCCTGTCTGCAACAAATCAGTCGGATCAGTCAACACAAGCTCTGCGCGACCGCCACCAAACATATTTGGGAAAACGATTTTGAATTCTTGGCGGATTGCTTCAAAAACTTCTTTGAAACGAGTCCGTACCTCATCATCCATTTCATCCATTGTTTCAAATAATTGATCCTTAGCCGATAATAAGTCATCCCGTTGCGCAGCCAAAAAGGTATGACGTTCATTCACTTGCTCATACTGCTCAATGGCGTTTAGATTTACTGGGCCTAAACGATCGATTTGTTGTTTCAACGAAGCAACTTCTACCCGGCTGTTCGCTACATCCGTTGTTTCTTCATAAAATTCACAGGCTTTTTCATAATTCATCTGATACTCCGTTTGCAGGTAATTCAGATGATTGTCCAAAATCATTTCCGCACGATTCTTTTGGACCTCTAACTGTGACTGCTCTGTCAAAAGTTCTTTTTGTTTACGGTTTTCAGCTAATAGGTCGGCATCCAACGCATCGATAGTCGTTTGCATTTCTTCACGTGACTGTTTGGCGTCTTCTAGAGAAGCTTTTAAGCGATCTCTTTCTGTCGCTAAATCAGCAATTCGTTGATCTAAACTTTCTTCTGTCAGTTCGTGATCAGAGAAGTCCGCAGTCAATGCATGCAGTTGTTGTTCTAGTCCTTCTTGTTTGGCTAATGCCTCATTTTTTTGTACGCGTGCGCCACGTAGTTGGATCTGTAAGTGATTGTATTGCTCTTTCAATACGGCTAATGAGGCTTGCTCCTGTGCTTGTTTTTCCTGGATCTGCGCGCGACGTTCTTCCATCTTGTCACTTTCTTGACTCAATGAACTGATTTCAGCATCGATCTCTTGGCGTTGTACTTCTAGTTCTTGCTGTTTTGCCAAAAGCTCTGCCTGTTGTTTTTGGTAATTCTCCATGAATTGTTGCAGTTCACGCGTTTCATAACTTGAGATTTGCTGTTCTTTTTCAAAACGAGTGAGTTCGTTGGCCACATTTTGTCGTTGATTTGCTACTTCTTGTTCTTCAAAGCGTAACTGTTCCCCTTGTGTCCGCAGAAGTTCTTGTTCTTCTGCCAAAACCGTGACTTCTTGTTGCAATGCTTGGACTTTCTTTTCTTGACTTTGCAACTCCTGATCCGCTTGTTGAAACTCACTCGTCAATTGTTTTAATTCTTGATTTTGTGCAAATAAACTTCCTTGATTGCCTCGCTTCGTCGCCCCACCAGTCATTGAACCACCGGCATTCATGACATCACCTTCTAGTGAGACCACACGATACTGGTAACGAATCTGTTGGGCAATGGCATTGGCACTTGCTAAGTCTTTTGCTAATAGAATCGTCCCTAATAGATTGTGAACGATTGTCTGGATCTGTTCGGGATAAGTCACTTGTTCGCTAGCGATCCCGATAAACCCGTCAACTGTTTGCGCTTGTGCAAAAATATGTGCAGGTAATTGACGAGGTTTGATTGTCGTTAATGGTAGAAACGTTGCTCGTCCGCCTTTTTGTTGTTTCAAATAAGTGATCGCTTGACGTGCATCGCCTTCATTTTCAACAATGACATGTTGCGCTGAACCACCCAAAGCTGTTTCGATTGCCAATGTATAATCAGCTGGAACATCGATCAATTCAGCAACCGCACCAACGATCCCAGAGAGGCGTTGCTTTTGTTGCAAGATCAAACGAACACCTTGATAGAAGCCAAAGTAATTTTCTTGGATTTCTTGTAAACTTTTCTGACGTGCCCGTAATTGTTGGACTTGGTTCATCAGTTGATACATTTTGGGCTGTTCTTTTGCCAAGCGCTCTTGTGCTTGTTTTCCTTTTGTTTGCACAACTTCAAGTGACGCTTTGACCTCATTCAATGCTTGCTGTAGCTTTTCATGTCGCTCTGTCAACTCGATTTGCTTGGCGGACATTTCCGCAACATTCGCTTCCACTTCCGATTGTTTGGCTAGTGTTTGCTGACTTTTAGATGTCTCTTGAACATATTGACGCTCCAAGTACTTCAATTCATTGCCGACAGTTGCTTGTTCTTGCATCAGATCGACATACTGATCGCGTAATTCTGCCAACAATTCTTTGGTTGATTTTTGGTATTTTTCCAATTCTTGTTGCGTACTCATCAGTGCTTTTTCAGCCTGTTGGATCTCTGCTTCTTTTTGACTGACTTCTTGGGTCAAAGTCGCTTGTAATTCTTCAAAATGAGCCACTTTTTCTTGCACTTCAGTTAAAGAAGCTTGGTATTCTTTTGAGCTCTTTTGGGTATGCTTCGTTCGCTCAAGTAATACTTCTTTTTGTCCTTCTGTTTGCTTTAATTTTTCTGACAACGCTAATAACGTTTGTTGATTTTTTTCGATCATACGGTCGGCCTGGTTATTTTGTTTGCGTTTGTCGGCTAATAACTGTTCCTTTGTTTGGATCTGTGTCGTTAAGGATGTTAGTGATTGGTTGAACTGATCTAATTGTAGTTGTCGTTCATCCCACTCTTTTTTTGCCGCTTTGATTTCAGCAATCATCAAAGAGATATCTGTGTTAGTCAATGTTTCTTTTAATCGTAAAAACTCCTTCGCAGCCTCACTCTGGGCGGCCAAAGGAGTTAATTGCTCTTCAAGTTCATAGATGATATCTTGGACACGGCTTAGATTATCCTCTGTTTCAAAAAGCTTTTGCTCCGCCTTTTTCTTGCGCTGTTTGTATTTCAAGACTCCAGCTGCTTCTTCAAAAATCCCTCGTCGGTCTTCTGGCTTACTACTAAAAATCGCTTCGACTTTTCCTTGAGAGATGATCGAAAATGATTCTTTCCCTAAGCCAGAATCCATAAATAATTCTTGGATGTCTTTCAAACGACAAGGTTGTTTATTGATGAAAAAGTCGCTTTCACCTGTCCGACGGTAACGACGTGTTACACTGATCTCACTATACTCTAGTGGCAAGTAATGATCAGAGTTGTCTAATACGACGGTTACTTCAGCGACATTCAATTGTTTACGGGAATCAGAACCGGCAAAAATAATATCCGGCATTTTCCCACCACGAAGGCTTTTTGCAGACTGTTCTCCTAGTACCCAACGGATAGCCTCAGTAATATTACTTTTTCCGCTACCGTTTGGTCCAACGACCGCTGTGACACTATTTTCAAACTCAATGATTGTTTTATCTGCAAATGATTTAAAGCCGGCTATTTCAATGCGTTTTAAATACACGAAGTCTTTCCCTCACTTACTTAGTGCTGCTAAAGCATTCTCAGCAGCAGCTTGTTCTGCTAGTTTTTTCGATTTTCCTTGTCCAGTTCCAATCAACCGATCATCCACGTATACTTCGATCCAAAAAATACGTTCGTGTGCTGGACCTTCTTCATTGATCAAACGATATTCAATCAACACGTCTCCAGCTTTTTGCAATACTTCTTGTAATCTTGTTTTATGATCCATCTCATGGGAAAAAGCACCGGCACGCACCTTCGGAAAAATCACCGTTTCAATAAACGCATGTGCTGCGTCAAATCCTTGATCAAGGTACAACGCTCCTAAAAAGGCTTCAAACAGATCACAAAGAAGCGCTGGACGGGTTCGTCCGCCTGAGTTCTCCTCACCTTTTCCTAACAGGATGTACTGATCAAAACGACATTCCTTGGCAAATTTGGACAAACTATCTTCACGTACGATAGCTGCACGAGTTTTGGTCAATTTTCCTTCTGGGATATCTGGATACAAACGATACAGATATTCAGAAACCATCAACTCTAATACAGCATCTCCTAAAAACTCAAGACGTTCGTTGTCGGATAGTTGCAAATTGCGATGCTCATTCACATAGGATGAATGGGTAAAAGCTTGTTCAAGTAAGTTTAAATCGTGAAAAACGATGCTATACTTTTCTTTCAATTCTTTTGTTAGCTGATTGTCCATTTCCCACATTCCTTTATGGCTATTTTTTCAATACTTCCTTATTATACTGGTTTTTTATAAAATATGAAATGGTTGAGACAAAAGGTATGAAAAGCTTTATAAACCTTGTTGAAGATTCTTTTTCATAAAAGTATACTAAACCTTGTAATGTTCCTAAATCCAGCTAATTACTTATCAAAGAACAAAAAAAGCACTTTCCAAAAAACAGAAAATGCCTGTTTAAAGTTATATTAATTGTAGTTGGAATCAGCGATTATTCAGTCAGTATAATTTAGCACACGTATATTTAAACAATGTCCAAATATTTTAATAGGAGTACTTTCATTACAATATAAGCACTGAACAAATCTTGTTCTTTTTCATTTCTATGTAATCTTAAAAAATAAGGAACAACATCAGATTTTATAGGTGTGAAAGTATATCTGATCTGATTAATGCATCTTGTTAACTCGACAAACTAATTTATGTATGATCGTCCAAGATTGTTCTTTCAATATCCAAAAAGTTTACTGCCTCTTCTTCATATCCAAGCAGCCTTAGCATCTCAATAGCTATCGAGCCATCAAATTCCAAATCCCCAACGACAGACTGATACAATCGGAAAAAAAATTTCCAATAAATTCTTCCTTTTAAGTAATCTGAGTCCTTTGTTTCATCATACAAAATTCCTAACAAATCCAAAATTCTATCGTAATTTTTATCAGAAAATTCTAAAATGATTGAATTTATAATAAATTTTATTAATGCATGTTGATATTTAGGTATACCTTTAAATTTCCTAAACTGATTGAGCACATCCTTATATTGAAATAATCGGTATTCCTTTTTAAAGAGTCCTAAACAATTAGTATACATTGCTAATTCGAAATATCCCCACTCCTCTATCCTGCTCAAATAATCCAAAATTTTTTTTGATTCATTTTCATCTATCTTACCAAGTTTATAATTTGGTAATTTTTCAGCAACTGCTTTTATTTGAACAATTAGATACAGAAAAAAAATGTCGTTACTTTTTTTATATTCTTCTTGTAAGTTGTCTAGATACTCTTTTGCATGATACTCAGAAATAATTGCACTCCTAAATTTTTTTCGTAAGTGCTCTTTTTTACTTAATTGATAGTTATAATACTCCAAATAGTAGTCATCTATTTGGATATTCATTCTTTCCAAGTATTGCCAAATGGTATCTATGTCAATTCTAGCGGTATCATTTTCAAACCGCTGTAATGCGCTTATCGAATGTACCCCTTCGCTCAAATCTCTTCGCGTTATTTTTCTATCGGTTCTTAATTTTTTAATCAATTCCCCATGTTCCATATAAAATCACCAAATTTTCTACTTATTTTTGACTAACTTTGGTACAAACTATCAAATAACCTTATTATACAACTAAGATACATTATCACATTTAGTAATACACTAAATAATAACGCAGTAAGCATCTAATCTATAACACTGATAATCATATTTATTTGGTAATCACATATCTTGATAAACTAGAAATTGACCTAATCCAAATAAGGAACATTACTTGAGAAAACATTAATAAAAAGAACAAAGGTTCGTAAAGTTTCCCTACAATAATCGGAAGATAAAAGCTTTAAATCTACTATAAATAGGAGGAAAAATGATTTCATCTTTAATGATATTATTTGGTTGGGAAGTTGTCAATTTGTAGCAGTTGAACAAAATTTTTTCAAAATCTATCCGTAATATCAAAAAATTACATATAATGGAAGGTCGAATAGTATGAAAATAAACAAATTCCAAGTGCTCTTAACTACCTCTATAGCAATAGTAACATTAGCAACACCATTAGTTCCTTCACTAAGTTCTGTTGTTTACGCATCAGATAGTGAGAATCAAAAAGTGGTCCAAGTAAAAAAATTTGAAGACAAAACAATTGCTGAATTAATGAACGATGCACAGTTAAGATATTCTAGTTCTCTACCTAATACACCATCAACTCAAAATAGCGTTGCTACTGCTTTTGAAAAGAAAGTAATGAATATGACAGTCAAAGATGTAAAGAACAACATCAATGATTTGCTGAAAGAGTTTGATGGTGCTAGTTATAGTTCTCGTGCAGTAGCAGGCGTAGGTGGCAAACTGCAAAATGGTGGCTGGAATATGTACTATAATACTAGCACTGGTAAAACGTCTGTCTATAATTTCTATGATAGACTTGTCATGGGAGCTGGAGGTAGTGTATTGTATAGTGCCATATTAGATGCTCTTGCTGTTACATGTGGAATTACAGTTGCTGGTGCAGTGATTGTTGCTATTTGTAACTTAATTGCAGGTGAATTAGTTAGAAAAACGGCGAGCGCCCGTGGTCTTGTGTCTAGTCACGGAAATGCCGGAACCGTTCGAGTGACGTTAACTGACGAATTATGGTCGTCAAAATATAATGCAAGCTGGTGATTACAATTTTTTCAATATCTAGTTTTACTTTTGTTGTTGTTTTTGTCGGTATAATAAAAATCGTTGCACAGTTAAATGAAATAATTGGCTTGCTACGCTCAAAAAGTAAAATCGAGACTGAGTTGATTGAAGCAATAAAAACAATAAAAGAAAAGAATCATTTTTAGCTACTATTTATCTTAGCTAAAGTAGCACAACCTTAGAGAACAGATAAACTATGACACAAAATTTTTTAAACAGTACAATACTAAACCACTCCCTCTCAAAAGATCAATAGAAACTTAAGCGACGATCTCATCTCTTTTTCTATCAGAGTGAGATCGTCGTATTTTATTATGAATACTTGTAAAATTTATCCGTTAATCGATACTTAATTGGACTATCTTTCCCTAATTTTGAATCCTATTTTTTTACAATTCAGCTTATGCCATTAAGTCATTCGCTGGTTAATCTCCGAGAAGAAGTTCTCTAAGTTAGCTTTACAATATGTGATGGAAATCGAGCGAAACTCAGGAAATCCTTCCTCACTAAACAAGTGTAAAAAGACGATCGTTAATATTTTCCCTTGATTTTTATTGGCTGTATCGCAATTCATTATATGCTTATACCTACACTAACTTCCTTCTATTTATCAGTTCATTCATATCAACTTGCCCACCTAGTTGTTCTGCCAAATCTAAATCATGGGTGACTAAGACGATCGTCACTCCTTGCTCATTCAATTCTTTCAATGCTTCGATCACAAGTTGCCGATTTCCTTTATCCAAAGAGGCAGTGGGCTCATCTGCAAAAACGATTTTAGGGATTTGCAAAAACAAGCGAGCTAAAGCTACTCGTTGTTGCTCACCACCGCTTAAACGAAATACTTTTTGGTGCAATGAATCTTCCATTTGGAACTTGCGGAGCGCAGCAATCATTTTTTCCTCTTTTTTTACTACTAACTGTAAATTTTGCTTGACCGTTTCATTATCGATCAATGCAAAGTTCTGAAATAAAAATCCTGCATACTCACGAAAGAAACGTTTTTTACTTTTACGGTGAAGGAATTGATTGTCTATCCATATTTCACCAGAATCTATGGGCTCCAGTTGTCCTAAGCAATTCAGTAACGTCGTTTTCCCTACACCACTGCTTCCAGTAATCACAGTTATTGAACCAGTCTCTACATGTAAAGATACGTTTTCAAAAATCACTTTTCCTTTGTACTTTTTAGTGATTTCTTTGGCTTCAATCATATTTGATCACCTCCAGACGTTTTCTTTTTTCTGATAAATACGTAGTGAATAAAAGTATACATAATTCAAATAATAGTAATAGAATTAAAATCTGCCACCAAGCATGATTGATGAGTAGTAAGATCAACGCAACAACGGTAGAAATGGTTAATATTATTTTATAATATCTGTGATGCCTCTGTAGCAGAGCCCAACCAGCAATATATTTGAGAAACAGTTTTTTCTTATTCATTTCCACATACAGTAAACTCAAATAAACTTGAATAAAAACAAAACCAATAAGGATCAAGAACAAAATACTAAGGGTTGTATAATATTCACGTTTCACACCCATAAGAGATTGATTGATGCTTTCTTTTACAGCAATCAATCCATAAAAATCATGTTCCATATGATTTTCTTTAATAAATGCTTGGACAAGTTGAGGGTCTCGAAACAAGTAAGTCCCATTTGAAATATCCTGTATCCATATTTCAATATTTGGTTGGATCAATGGCAATGACATGGAAACGATAATTGGATTGGAAGAAAAATTTTTTTCATAGGGTTGGAAGTTATAGTTAAAAAGGACTTGGTTTGCTTGCGTATAGAGAACTTTTAATTCCCCCTCATATGCTTTCGTCTCGTACTCAAAAGAATTTTGATAAAAATCAAGTTCATTCTCTGCTTCTTGAATGATCATTTCTGTATACATTCGCTTATTTTCAGGGATGAGCAGATAGAAAAAAGAATCATCTAATGAGTGTATCGATTGACCTTCAGCATCCTTGATAGCCAATTCTTGTACGGCATGATGATTACTTAACCAAAAAGCGTCATTTTCAATATAATTTAGTGTCGGACTACTATGACCAAGTTCATTGTCTCTTAGAAAAATCCCACCTGACTGTTCTGATTTTTCCAACAAGGGAAGTAACCGTGAATTGATCAACGCTTGTGCTTTCTTTCGCACGTCTTTACTTTTTGCCGGGTCTACAAGTAGACTTGTGTCTCTACTAAATGCTAACTGATAATAGTCAGGAATTCTTGTCCATTGGGAGAGCTGTTGTTCAAGTTCACGCGTCTCCATTACTTTATTTGATAATGTACTGGCTTGCACCGTAACAAACGTGAAGATGATGATCTTTAATAAAAGGTTCAAACTAAATAATAATCGGTAAGGTTTCCTTCCTTTTATTTTATCTGAAATCGTACCGAACGAAAAAATAATCCCACTCGTAAATAATTGAAGAACCCAAATCATTAAATGCCCCCCCAAAAAAATCGGTCGATAAAGAAACTGTAATTGTGGAAACCACCAAGAAAAAGCAACCATCAAGAGAGTAAAAATCGCACTATCAATGAAACTATCCTTGAAGGACACTATCAGCCAACGATGTCCTAACATCTCAATCACACCAATTTTCTTACGAAGAGAAGCTTTGTAAAACAGTAAAGCTAAGATCACAAAGAAAAATAGAATAAAGAAGAGTTGTCCAATACTCATTAATAAACCCGCTGTCAATAACTGGAACCATTTTATCTCCTCAATCTCCAATTTGATTCCTTGATCATGAAAATCAGCAATCATTCCAGATGGAGGGGCTTCTGTTACAATATAAGTACCCAGCGCATCTTGATGTTGCATCTCTGTGTAATCATAAAAATAGGTGGCAACATCCGATTTTATAGGTGGAAAAAAGTATTCCGAACGTTCCACCTTGTCAAAGGTATAAATTTCCTTTGTCGTCTCACCAGAAGCGCCAATTCTAAAAACCAGTTTATGTATAGCAATTTGATGTTTTTTTGCATAAGCAGAAATTTTTTGATTGATTTCCTCAATCGTCCCACTCACTTCTTCAATCACAATGCCCGAATGAGCATTTGGGATAGCACTCTTGATTCCTTCATTTCCGATAAAAGAAATGGCATAAAGGAAACTTAACACTGTAACTATAAATAACCCTCGATAGATTTTTTTCATAATGAAAGAAAAAAAGGACCTAAAATATGTTTTCAAATATTTAAATACCCGAACTGTATTTGAGATATCACTGAAGAGATTGTTGACTTCTAGTAACAACCTGACCGTAGCAGTAATCTCTATATAGCTCGGGTAATACTGTATAAAAAATTTGTCTTAGGTTCTTAAATCTCTATGCCCACCACCATCCAGAGGTATTTCCCGTAAATGCACGTGGAGCTTCTGCTCTTACTTCTACTCTAGGTCCTCCTGTGACATTAACAGTTTTTGTTCCCTTCGCCTGAACTGTGACTCTTCTACTAGATGGCGTAAATTCTCCCCATACTGTACCAAATCCAGGAATACCGGTTACTCCGCCATAAAATGTATCCATTGTGATTTTCGGCTGAATCATTACTGCTTGTTCTTGCACAATATCCATATCAAATATATTTGCATAGCTTGATATAATCAAAGGTTCATTCATTTCTGACGCACTTACTTGATCGATTGAGACAAATACTCCTATAGCAGCAACAGTTCCAATAACACTAACAACTAATTTTTTGTTTTTCATAAAATTCTCCTTTGTATGTTTTATTTTTGATTTAGTATTTCAAAATGTCGATAAAGTAAGTATATATATGAAACATACCCTCTACTCTCTTTAAATTTATTTATTTTCATATTTATTATATATTTTTCATGCTTAAAAACAAACATTTCCTTTTTTTCCCTAATTAAAAAACATCCATAGTTTATTCGTTATGTATTAATGATTGATGGTGACAAAACTTTCACAGACCTACTTATTAAAAAAAACCGAGCCAGCCGAGAATAGGAGAATCCTATCTCGAACTGATTCGGTTTTATCATTTGTTGATTATGAACGTGAATCGGAAGTTACAGATACAACAGCCCATGGATTGACAGCATCATATGCCCAGTTCCAATCTTTGACGCGGTCGTTTACTGGTAATACTTCGTTACGGAACAATGTTGGAATAGCAAAAGCTTCTTCAAATGCGTATTCTTGCCATTTTTTGTAAGCTTCTTTTTGGTAATCTGCATCAAATGCTGCACTTGAATTGATATCATTGATCAATTTTGTGTTTTCTTCTGACTCAAAACGAGTGTAGTTGAACGCTGCATTTGCACCCCATAGTCCACTTGGATTTGGATCTGTTCCTGTACTCCAAGCTGCTTGGTAGATATCGATTTCTGGATCATCATTTTCCAAACGATCATAGAATGAGTTGAATTCGATCAGACGACCTGTTGTATATTGAACATCTAAACCAATCTCTTTCCATTGTTGTACGTAGTAATCTGCTAATGGTTGTGCTGTTTCGCCACCTGCCATTGACGCAAAGTTGATTGTCAACTTGTTACCATCTTTGTCTTCACGGATACCATCGCCATCAACATCTTTATATCCTGCATCATCCAATAATTTGTTGGCTTTATCAAGATCTTGAGTGAAGCCTTTTAGATCTGCATCGTGGAAACTTTCAAATACTGGTGGAATCAATGAAGTTGCATTGCTTCTTAAACCAGCATAGAAACGTTCACCTACTGCCGCATTGTCTAAAGCATAGCCCATTGCTTGACGTAATGCTTTGTCAGCCATTTTTGAGTTTGGATCATATTCTACACTTCCACTTTCAGCATCCCATTTACCTAGTTTGAAACCTAAGTAAGTGTATGAAGTTTGCTGACGTCCTAGATTCGTATAACCAGCGATATCTTTGTATGTGTCATACGTATCTGTTGGCATTTGGAAAATCATGTCATATAATTTTGAAGTTAATGCTTCTGTTGCACTTGCTGTTGGTAATGATTTCATTGTGATTTTCTTCAATTGTGGCGTACCATTCCAGTAGTATTCATTTGGTAAGAATTCTACTGATTCACCAGCAACGATGTTACTCATATAGTAAGGACCAAATGTCACAGGGTTCTTACGAACTTGATCACTTGATTCCATGTCTTTGATAGCAATTCCTTCAAGTGTGTGTTTTGGTGCTGCATATGTCCAAATTCCACCACCTGCTTGAAGCATGCTTGGGTTCATTTCTTTATATTCGATTTTAACAGTTTTATCATCTACTTTTGTAATTCCAGAAATCGTATCTGCACTACCGCTGTTATATTCTTCCATACCAACGATGTTACGGAATGTATCATCGTAACGGATACCAGTGTATTCAGAGTTTCCGATGATTTCATAAGGGAAAATAACATCATCTGCTGTGACATCGACACCATCAGACCATTTTACGTTGTCTTTAAGTGTGATTGTTGCTGTTTTTGCATCTTCATCTAATTCTAATGAGGCTGCTCCATCGTTTGTAATCGTGAAGTTATCATCATTTGTAAACAATGGTTCATGTGAAGGCGCCATAAACGCTGCATCAAAGGCATCTTGATAAAATTCCCATTGGAATAATCCTTTGAACTGACTATCTGTTGCTACTGCCACATCTAGCTGTCCATCTTCGATTGCTTCATCATTATTCGTTGTAGCTAATGGGAAAGTCAATTCACTTTTATCCCCATTATCTGCTGAATTATTACCTGACGAGCTAGTTCCGCCGCCATTTCCACACGCTGCTAATGCTCCCACAGATAGCAGTGTGACAAATCCAAAAATCGTTTTCTTCATATCCTATTTTCCCCCTTCACTTCTCTTATCCTAAACGTTGTCGCGCATCTGCAGAGCGCTTAAATGCTTGTCCAACGTAGTTTATACTCAACATCAACACTAAAATTAGAATTGACGCGGGTAACCAAATCCATTGTCGATTCACTAAAACTTCACCATTACTTGCATAACCGATCAATGTTCCTAAACTAGGTACATTAGCTGGCAATCCAAAGCCTAAGAAAGTCAAAGTGGTCTCGATCCCAATATTTGCCGCAAAGTTCATTGTTAAGTTGGTGATGATCAATGAACTAAGATTTGGCATGATTTCACGGAACATGATTTTGAAATCACTTGTTCCCATCGTTTTTGAAGCACTGACATAATCACGTCTAGCTTCTGATAACGTCTTACTTCTGAATAATCGGGCTTTAGCAACCCAATAAAATGCACTCATGATAAAAATAAATGACCAAACGTTATAGCGCGAAATGATCGAAACAAACACGATAATGATCAACATGATCGGTAAAATCATAATAAAATCAACAATACGCATCAATACGTTATCAATGATCCCACCATAAAACCCTGAAAGAATTCCAAGTCCTACTCCGATGATCGACGTAATGATCGTAATCGCAAAACCGATCATCACAGAGTTTCTTGCTCCGATGATCAATTGACCGAAGACATCACGTCCACCTTCATCTGCTCCTAAAAGGAATTTTGATCCTTGAGAAGAGATGGCGCCAGGTTCAGCATACTTATCAAAAATACTAACAAACATTACTTTATCTTGGTCAATAAAGATCGCCCCGATAAAAATAACTAATAGTAAAACAACTAACAAAGCCAGTGAAAAAATGGCTACTTTATCTTTTTTGAATTCTCGTGCAATCATTCGTATACCCATTGGTGGGATACTTTCTTGCGCAACTTCTTTGTTTTTATCACTCATGATCGATTCTCCCTTCTGTTTGATTTTTTTATTGGATTCGTATACGCGGATCAACAATGCTCATGATAATATCTGACAGCAGTGTTCCGACGAGCGTTGCGATTCCTAAAATCAAGACTAAGGCTGTGATTACGGTATAATCACGTTGACCGATTGAGTCAATAAACAATTTTCCGACACCAGGATAACCAAAGATTTTTTCGATAACGACAGAACCAGCAATCAATGAAGTGATTTCATACCCCATTTGAGATGCCATCGGCAATGCTGCATTACGGAAAATGTGACGACTGAATACTTTGTTTGTCGGCACCCCTTTGGAACGAGCTGTACGTACAAAGTCTAAGGATTTCGAATCAATGACTTCACTTCGTAAATACTGGATCGTTACTGCTGTGGCTAAAAAGGCCTGTGTGATCGATGGTAATAAAATGTATTGCAATCGATCCATCCATTGAGCGAAAAATCCTCCCTGGAAACCTAAAGTCTGAGAACCACTTGTTGGGAACCAACCTAAACGATAGCCAAAAACAAACAACATGATCAATCCGAAAATGAATAATGGAACAGCAAAACTGAAGAAGTTATAAATAACAACAGCTTTGTCCAAAATCGAATTTTGGTATCGACCAGCTAACATACCTAGTGGTACAGCAATCAAGTACGTAATAATAACAGTTAAAATAGATAAATATAAAGTATTGACGATTCGTTCTCCAATCAAAGAGGAAACCGAACGCTTATACAAGAAACTTTGTCCAAAATCACCTTGTAAGGCATTTCCGACCCAACGGAAATATTGTTCATACCAAGGATCATTCAAGCCCGCTGCCTGACGCATCTGCTCGATCACAGCTGGATCTTGGTTTGGGTTGATCAATCCTGTAAACGGATCTCCAGGCATGGCTTGCGCTAGCATAAAGATCAACACACTAAGAATGATCACTTGTGGGATCATCAAAAGAACTCTTCGTAGAATCGTTTTCCACATTAGCTAGCACCTCCATCTTTCAACGCTACTTTGTGTGTAGTGGTTAGTGTACGTAAATCATACACTCGCCCTGCTGTATCGTAGTAATCTTTTTGATGTTCGATATACTCACGTTCAACATTTCGTCGGTTTTGTTTTTGTATTTCCCGATTGTCTACATCAATTCGTGGAATCGCAGATAGTAAGCGTTTTGTATAGATGTGGCGCGGATCATTATAGATATCTTCTCGTGTACCGATTTCAACAAATCGACCTTTGTACATGATCGCGATGTTGTCACACATGTGTTTTACGACACCCAAGTCATGAGAGATGAATAAATAGCTCAAACCAAATTCTTGTTGGATGCGTTTCATAAAGTTCAATACTTGTGCCTGAACAGATAAGTCTAGGGCAGATACAGGTTCATCAGCAACAATCAATTTAGGATTCGTTGCTACTGCTCGGGCAACCCCTAAACGCTGTCTTTGTCCACCAGAAAATTCATGAGGATATTTGTATAACGCATCTTCTGGCATCCCAACGATGTCCAATAAGCCTTTGACTTTTTTCTTTTCTTCCTGATCGCTCAAGCGTTCAAAGTTACGGATCGGCTCAGCGATAATGTCCAGTACTCGTTTTTTAGGATTTAAACTAGACATTGAATCTTGAAAGATCATTTGGACGTCTTTGTTGTAGCCGATTTTTTTGCGGTTACTTCTTTTCGTGACGTCTTTTCCTTCATACATGATTTGGCCAGAAGTCACTTTTTCTAGGCCGACAACCGCTTTTCCGGTTGTGGACTTCCCAGAACCTGATTCTCCAACTAGTCCGTATGTTTTTCCTTTTTCAATAATAAAATCGACACCGTCTACTGCATAGACATGGTCTGTTACTCGGTTGAAAAACCCACTGCGAATAGGATAGTGAACTTTCAAATCTTTGATTGTAATTAATTCTGACATCTACACCTCTCCTTTTTCGTCTCTAAAGTGGAAATGTTTATAACATGAGCAACGTACCATATGATTCGGTGCGATTTCATGCAAGACTGGATTTTCTTCGTGAGCGCTTGCTGGGATCCAAGGAATCCGTGGCGCAAATCGGCAACCTGTTCGTGGCATATTTTTTAATGAAGGGACTACGCCTTCAATCACATGTAACTCTGCCTCGTGATTTCCTTCTTGTGGAATCGAATTTAGCAATGATTGTGTATATGGGTGTTTTGGATTTTCAAATAACTCTTTGACTCCTGCAACTTCAACAAATTGTCCACCATACATCACAGCAACACGATCCGCCATTTCAGCTACGACACCTAAATCATGTGTGATCAAGATGATCCCAGTTTTAGTTTCTTCTTGTAAATCTTTCAGTAAGTCAAGGATCTGTGCTTGGATCGTTACGTCCAAGGCAGTCGTTGGTTCATCCGCGATAATGATCGGTGGCTTACATGCAATCGCAATCGCGATGATCACCCGCTGTCTCATCCCACCTGACAACTCATGAGGATACTGACGTCCAACTCGTGCAGGATTCGGAATCCCTACTTGTTCTAGTAATTCTAATGCACGTGCTTGTCTTTGCTCAGCAGTCATTTTTGTATGGTAAGACAAACCTTCTTTGATTTGGTCTTCAATTCTCATCAAAGGGTTTAGTGCAGATAATGGATCTTGAAAAATCATCCCAATATCATTTCCGCGGATCTTGTTATACAATGTTTCATTTAATTCAATTAAATTTAAATCATTGTACATGATCTCCCCTGTGATCTTTGTATTGTTAGGATCTAATAATCCCATAATCGTTGTAGCTAACGTACTTTTCCCGCAACCAGACTCACCAACGATGGCTAAGATCTCGTTTTTATCTAAAGTAAAAGAAACGTCGTCTACTGCATCGTAGTATTCATCTTTTAGACGGAAGCCTGTGTGTAGGTTCTGAACATCTAATAATTGGTTATCTGACAATCGAATACCCCTCTCTGCTCCCTCGATGGAAGTTTTTAATAAAAAAAATAATCCTACACTGAATAACAACTTAGCAAAAAAAATTAAATAAGTAGCATTCTAAGGAGTGTGTAATTAATTATTAATAATTATATAGAAAACCGTTTTATATTGCAAGATTATTTCACACTGTTGCCAGAATTGTCTGAAAAATCTTACGTAGCTATGTCAGCTCCTAAAGAAGATTAAAAAAAAATGAGGTATGTGGCTAACCTTCTCTTTATCCTACTATTTTTATAAATTAAGAATCATTATAAAAATCTGCAAAAATCACTTTTTATATAAAAAACAGTTTTAACCTAAGAGGTGTCCTATTTTATAAAAGCATAATTATACAATACATACGAAATAGATATGTTGTGAAACTACCTCTTTCTATCGAATGTTGTGACATATTTCTTCTCTTTAAAAAAACTCTTTTTTTTAAATAATTATGACTGAAAAAGCCAAGAAACCATGAAATAGCTAAACTATTTCTGACTTCTTGGCTTTGAGTTGAAATTGGCTTTTGCCAATTCATTCATCAGTTGATGTGTATTTATTCAATTTATTTCAAGTGTTTGCTGATATAATCCACGGCACCGCCGACTGTTTCGATTTGTTCAGCATCTTCATCAGAGATCTCTGTACCGAATTCATCTTCCAGTTCAAGAACAAATTCCATGATACTAATTGAATCAGCTTTCAGATCATCTTTAATGTTCAATTCATCTGTCACTTTGTCTGTATCCATTTCAAAGTGATTTGAAATGATTTTAGCTACCTTATTAAATACTTCTTCGCGCGTCAATTTTTTCACCCCCACAATTCTTAGAACTACTACGTTTTCTTCACCATAGCTAATTTTACTGACAATTTTTTGGAATGTCCACCCTTTTTTCTCCATCAGCTTGTCAATTCGTAGAAAATTTAGTCCTCTTTTTTCTCAAATTGCTCCACCAGTTGTCCTACAACATTGGTTTCAAGCATTGTATAGATTTGACGGATCGTATAGCGAACTGCATCTGGTCCAGTTGCACCATGCGTTTTGATAACTGGTGCTTTCAATCCAAATAAAACAGCTCCTCCATGTTTTGAATAGTCCATTTCAGATTTCAAAGAGCGCAAACCGTCTTTTAGCAGTAATGCACCCATTTTACCTTTGATGCCTTCATTCAAGATGGCAGATTTCAATAAGGTCATCATATTCATCGCTGTGCCTTCAATGGATTTCAACACTGCATTTCCGGTAAAACCATCGGTTACTACGACGTCTGCCACACCATTTAGTAAGTCACGCGCTTCCACATTGCCAATGAAGTTCAAGCTTGTTTCATTTTGCAAAAGTTCAAAGGCTTGTTTTGTCAATTCACTGCCCTTAGTCTCTTCCGTCCCATTATTGAGCAATGCGACACGAGGTCGTCCGATACCACGAACTTTTCTTGCATAAAATGACCCTAAAATACCATATTGTAAAAGATGCTCTGGTTTGTTTTCTGCATTTGCACCTAAATCTAGCATATCAAACCCTTCGCCTTCTTTGCCAATAACTGGCAATGTGGACATTAGTCCAGGGCGTTCGATGTTTTTGATGCGTCCAACAATAAACAAGCCAGCTGCTAGTAAGGCTCCTGTATTTCCTGCTGAAAAAATCGCATCTGCTTCCCCATTTTTAACTGCTTGGGCAGCTAAAACCATTGAAGCAGTTTTCTTGCGACGGATCGCTTTAACTGGTTCGTCATCACTATTGATTTTTTCGTCAGTATGGACGATTGTGATATTTTTTTCGTCTGTCAAATATTTTTTGATCTCTGATTCTTTACCGTAAAGAACAAATTCCAACTCAGGGAAATCTTTTTGTGCTAGAGCGATTCCTTCCACAATGGCTTGTGGTGCGTGATCTCCGCCCATTGCATCTACTGCAATTCTCATTATTATTTCCACTCCTTGTCATCATTTTGAAAGTATTGATAATCTGTTAATCAAAATAACGATTATCTTGTTCGCCTAATTGCAACTTGGCTGTTAATGGTTGATATTCAGGTAATAACTGCCAGTCTTTGATTTGCCAGATTGCCGCAGCTTCTTCACGGGCAACCTCTAAGACATTCCCATCTGTTACTAGATCTGCGATCGCAAATTCTGGCAAGCCGGATTGACGGAAGCCAAATACCTCTCCAGGCCCTCGTAATTCTAAATCCTTTTCACTCAAGATAAAGCCATTCGTGGTCTCTGTCATGATTTTCATTCGTTCGACACCCAGTTCATTTTTCGGATTTGCCACGAGGATACAATAAGAAGCCTCACTTCCTCGACCGACACGCCCACGCAACTGATGCAGCTGAGCTAATCCAAAACGATCCGCATCCATGATCAACATGACCGTTGCATTCGGCACATTGACACCGACCTCGATCACTGTGGTTGACACTAAGATCTGGAGTTGATTTTCTTTGAATGTTTCCATGATCTGATCTTTTTCTTGATTCTTCATTTTACCATGCAACAAGCCAACTTCATATTCTGGTGCAAATAACTCACGAAGTTTTTCGTAAATTTCCACTGCATTTTTCACATCTAACGCTTCGGACTCCTCAATCAATGGACAAATCACATACATTTGATGCCCTCTGCGCAATTCTTTATAGGTCCATTCTAGCACGCTATCTAATTGAGGTGTTCGGACCCATCTTGTTTCGATCGGAATCCGTCCAGCGGGAAGCTCGTCGATTACAGATACATCCATTTCGCCGTATGCTGTAATTGCTAAAGTTCGAGGGATAGGGGTGGCAGTCATAAACAACACATCTGGACGCCAACCCTTCTCACGCAATACTTTTCGTTGGTTCACGCCAAAACGATGTTGCTCATCGGTGATCACTAAACCCAGATTTTGGAATGCGACACCTTCTTGAATCAGTGCATGTGTTCCCACAACGATATCGATTTCCCCATTTTCTAACCGTTCTAATAGCTCGCGACGTTCTTTTGCTTTCGTTGATCCGGTCAATAACGCAACGGTCACTTCATTTGGGTCAAATAATTGGGATAAACTTTCCACATGTTGTTGCGCCAATATTTCTGTTGGGACCATCAACGCTCCTTGAAAGCCAGCAGTCACTGTCGCATATAAAGCAATCGCAGCAACAACGGTCTTTCCACTTCCCACATCCCCTTGCAACAAACGCTGCATATGGTGTGGATTACGGAGATCACGGCAAATTTCATTAGTGACACGTTTTTGTGCCGTCGTTAATTCAAACGGCAACTTTTTCGTAAATTGTTTTAATCGTTCCACATCATAAAGGATCTCTAAGCCATTCTTTTCAGACTTTTCGGCTTTTTTCAGTCCTTGTAACTGCATCTGGAAAAAAAAGAATTCTTCAAAAACAATCCGTCGTTTGGCTTGATGATTTTCCTCATGATTTTGCGGAAAATGCATACTTCTTACAGCAGTTGGACGATCAAGCAAACGGTATTTTTCAATTAAAGATAGTGGTAAATTTTCTTCAATCAAATCACCATACTCACTAAACCCTCGACGGATCAGATCGACCAGTGTCGTTTGGCGAATGGATTTGTTGACATGATAGATCGGAGAGAAATCATCTGGACTTTGCGAACCAAGGATCTTCATCCCATTTAGTGCTTTACGTTTCGCATCCCATTTCCCATAAACTGCGATTTCTTCAGATAAAATGACTTTATCTTTCAAATAGGGCTGATTGAAGAAAGAAACATTGAATACTTCATGTTCTTGCATCATTCGAAACTGCAGACGGCTTTTTTTGTAGCCAAAACGACTCATTACTGGCGGAGAGACAACTAACCCTTTTAATGTAACTTTTTCTTGGTCTTGGATTTCGTTTAGATTTCTTTCTTGGATATCTTCATAACGAAAAGGATAGTAAGTTAATAAGTCTTCGATTGTATGGATGCCTAGACTAGCCAAGCTATCCGCTCTTTTTTGACCAACACCTGCCAGCACTGTGACTGGATCAGCTAACGAACGCATAAGATTTCCCTCCTTTAACAAAAAAAGGAACTTGGTCAACGATTTGCAAATCGTTGACCGAAGATCCTTTCAAATGATTTTCTGCTTTATCTATCGGCTTCAGGCTGTATTATTCAGCAGAAAATAAATAAGGATAGACAGGTTGATCTCCTTGATGGATCTCGATTTCTAACTCAGGATATTTGTCGCTCAGTTGAGCCGCAAATGCTTGTGCTTGCTCTGCAGACCCGTCTTCTCCGGTTAATATCGTGACGATCTCAGTATCCTCGTTGATCATTTGCTCTAATGTAGCAAGTGATGTCGCTAAGATGTCTGGATTAGAGATCACGATTTTCCCATCGATCATCCCTAAGAAATCACCTTCTGTGATTTTCACTCCGTCGATCATCGTGTCGCGGATAGCATGTGTCACTTGACCACTGACAACACTTGAAAGCACATCTGTCATCGTTTCTTTATTTTCTTCTAACGTTGCTTGTTCATTGAAGGACAACATCGCTGTCAATCCTTGAGAGACTGTTTTTGATGGAACAACAGCAACTGGAAGTTCAGCCACTTCAGCCGCTTGATCAGCTGCCATAAAGATATTTTTGTTATTCGGTAAGATGATGACTTTATCTGCATTCACTTCATTGATCGCTTTCACGATATCTTCCGTACTTGGATTCATCGTCTGTCCACCACTGATCACGTAGTTTGCTCCTAGACTTTCAAATAACTCTTGCACACCTTTTCCGGCTGCGATGGCAACGATCCCGTAAGGTACACGAGGCTTCGTTTGTGCGACCGGCGCTGAAGGGGCTTGGTCATGTTCTAAGATCGTTTCATGTTGCAAACGCATGTTGTCCACTTTGACTTTCACTAGGGAACCAAATTTCTGTCCGTAATTCATGACTTCCCCAGGGTTTTCTGTATGAACGTGTACTTTGATGATTTCATCGTCATTGACCACTAACAGGGAATCCCCAAGGCCATCTAGATAGTTACGAAACTCTTCATAATCAAATGTACTATCTACAGTTGGACCTTCACCGATCTTCACCATGATTTCTGTACAGTAACCATAATGGATATCCTCAGTTGCTAACTGACCTTGCACACTACGATGATGCTCTGCATTTACCATATCGTCCATTTGAGCAGGAGATGGTTCATAGACCTCGTCTGCTTGGTATTCACCATTCAACGCAGTTAAAAAACCTTCGTATACGAATAATAGTCCTTGACCGCCACTATCAACAACGCCTACTTCTTTTAATACAGGCAATAAATCAGGTGTTTTTGCTAACGCACGTTTCCCACCTTTAACGACCGCAGTCATGACTTCGATCACATCATCTGTTGATTTTGCTTTTTTCTCACCAGCTTTGGCAGCTTCTCTTGCGACTGTCAGGATCGTTCCTTCGACAGGTTTCATTACTGCTTTATAAGCTGTTTCGACCCCATGAGTAAAAGCTGCAGCTAAATCTGTTGCTGTCAAAACAGTCACATCAGGGATTTGTTTTGAAAAACCACGGAACAACTGAGATAAAATAACCCCAGAGTTTCCTCTTGCCCCCATCAATAAACCTTTAGATAACAGCGCTGCTAATTCTCCTACCTTTTCAGAGGTAGAATCAACAACGGCTTTTGCACCACTTGTCATTGATAAATTCATATTGGTACCGGTATCTCCATCGGGAACCGGGAATACATTTAGGGAATTGACGTATTCTGCATTTTTTTGTAGCCGATTCGCACCGGACTGAACCATTTCCTGGAATTGGCTTGCACTAATTTCTGTTACACTCACCTAGATAATCCTCCTTCAGATCGACTGCTGAACAGTCAGCAAGTCTCCTGCCTAGTCTGGCAGTACACGAACACCTTGCACGAAGACATTTACTGAATTGGCTGTAACACCTAGTAAAGTCTCCAAGTTATATTTCACTTTTTCTTGGACATTACGAGAAACTTCTGAAATTTTTGTGCCATAACTAATGATTGTATAAACATCTACTGCGATCCCATTAGCTTCTTGGCGGACAACTACTCCTCTTGAGTAATTTTCTTTACGCAAAATTTCAGTGATATTATCTTTGATTTGATTCTTGCTAGCCATTCCTACAACACCAAATACATCTGTTGCGGCACCACCAACAACTGTTGCGATGACATCATTGGTAATTTCAATGGTTCCAGCTGACGTTTGAATTTTTACAGCCATGAATGAGCCTCCTTAACGGGTAAAATATTCCCATTTTTCTACTATCACATTTTATCATAGCGTCAACCGAAATAAAAGGTTGTTCCCTTAAAGTACTCAAAAACCATTGAAAAAAATTAGGAAAAGACTTTGTTCACGTTACAATTAATCACTGAAAATGTCAATCAATTCTATGAAAATATGCTTGCAAATTCCTACGCCATATGATATGTTATTCTGGTATGAGCTGAATTTACTATTGCTCCAAATCAAGGCAAAGGAGGAAATTTACATGGCAAAAGTTTGTTACTTTACAGGTCGCAAGACAAAAAGTGGAAACAACCGTTCACATGCGATGAACTCAACAAAACGTACAGTTAAACCTAACTTACAAAAAGTTCGCGTATTGATTGACGGCAAACCTAAAAAAGTTTGGGTGTCAACTCGTGCGTTGAAATCAGGAAAAGTTGAACGCGTATAATTGAATGAAATGATTTGAACCGTTCAACAAAATGAACGGTTTTTATTTTTTGCGAATCATTATCAAATGAGAGACATTTCCTCAACTACATGAAACTTAAGAAGAAAAAATAAAAAAGGCTTAAAACAATCAATCACCCAGATAATTGTTTTAAGTCTTCTTTTATGTGCCACTATCCCTCAGATAGTGATAGGTATATGTTTTTTTATAATTGTTACAAATAAAACATAACGTATTTGCAAACGCCTGTCAACACTTTATTTTAAAGTAGAAAGTGTTTTCTTATTTTGTGTTATTTTCTTAATGTAAATGTAATTTAAACTCACAAATGTTATTTAATTTCAAATGTAATTTTTTTATGAATTTGGTTGTATTTTCAGCAAGTAAAATCATGAATGTGATAAACTAATGATAACTTCAAATAGAAATTTGGTGACTGAATTGTAATGAAAACAACATTGAAAAAATTCTTAAAAGAAAACGGCCGCTATGCAGCTGCTAGCTTCTTTATCCCTTTGCTGATTCTTTTATTGGTTTATTTAAGTATCGGTATTTATCCAGGAAGTGATCGGAGCATCTTGGCTAGTGATGCTTTCTCACAATTTTCAAACTTTCATGCAAGCTTCCGTAATATGTTGTTAGGGAAACAAAGCATTTTTTACACGTGGAATGCCTCACTTGGCTTAAATTATCTATCATTGATTTCTTATTATTTAGGTGGACTTTTCACACCACTCGTTTTATTGTTCCCGAATCAATTGATGCCAGATGCCTTGTATCTCATCACCTTACTAAAGGTTGGTTCAGCAGGTTTATCCTTCTGGTTTCTAGCGCGTACCTATCGCATTCCACATTGGGGGCAAGTCGCATTAAGTGTCAGTTATGCGTCGATTTCATTTATCACTGCCCATTCAGAGATCATCATGTGGTTAGACACCTTCGTCTATCTTCCTCTGATCATTTTAGGTATCCATCGTGTGATGGACCAAAAGAAACCTATTTTATTGTTTGTTAGTTACTTGCTTTTGTTCTTATCCAGTTTTTATATGGGCTTCATGGTCGGGGTCTTCTCCTTTTTATACTTTGTTACACGACTACTGACGAATTGGCGGAGGTACAAAGGAACGATTTTACCTTATGGGATCACCTCTTTATTAGCAGGAGGTGCATCGATGGTGATCATCCTGCCTGCCATTCTCGATCTACGTGCCAATGGCGAAGCGTTGACGCAGATCACTTCATTGAAGACGGAAGCAACTTCTTATTTAGATTTATTGATGAAAAACATGGTGGGTGTTTATGACACGACGAAATATGGATCGATCCCATTTATCTATGCTGGGTTGTTTCCTTTAGCATTATGCCTCTTGTATTTTGTCAGTCGCAAATTCCCCTTGAAAAATAAGTTGTTGTTCGGTGGGCTATTCGCGATCTTGATTGCTAGCTTCTATTTCGTTCCTTTGAATTTATTCTGGCATGGGATGCACGCACCAAATATGTTCTTATTCCGTTATGCCTATCTCTTTTCATTTCTCGTACTCTTGTTAGCGGCTCATAGTTGGGAACAGCTACAGGAGAAGGATCAGAAGCGATTGCTAGGCGTCATCATTGTACTAGCTACTGCTTTTGCTACAGCATGGGGAATCAAACCAGATGGCAGTTACACGTATGTCACGCTCACATCCTTTGTTTTGACGTTAGTCTTTTTAGCGCTCTACGCATTGACGATTGGTTTATTCCAACAACACCCATTTGATCTGAAACGTTTGAGTATTCTTCTGTTACTATTGATGACAGCAGAAGCCGCAGTCAATACCAACAGTATGATCCATGGCATTCTCGATGATTGGAATTATGCCTCAAGAAGTTTGTATACCGAACCTTATCCTGAAATCAAAACGTTAGTTGATGCCTCGAAAAAGGATTCCGATACGTTTTATCGATTAGAAAACCTTGATCCTGTTTCACCGAATGATTCGATCAATTATGGTTATAGTGGAATCAGTATGTTCTCCTCAATCAGAAATCGTAACTCTTCCTCTTACTTGGATACTTTAGGCTTCCGTTCTAGAGGAACAAATTTGAACATTCGCTACAATAATAACACCTTGTTGATGGATGGATTTACGGGAATCAAATACAATATTGCTAAAAACGACAGTAGCTTTAATAAATACGGCTTCCAATCCGTCGAACAAACGGACAACTATACTTTGTACGAAAATAGTAATGCTGTGCCATTAGCCTTTAAAGCACCTTTGACGATCAATAAGATCGAACAGCCGATAGGTGATAATCTAACTAGTCAAACAAATTTGATGAATGCTCTTTCTGGGTTGAATCAATCATTCTTTACGTTTTACAAACCAACCCTAAAAAGTCAACAGAACACGAAGATCACAACAACGACAAATGGGGTCACTTATAGTGAAACAGCGAATAATCAACCAAAAGAATTGACTTGGGAAGTCCAAGTACCTGCGAATACCCAAGCATATCTCAGCCTGTTTCCAACGAATTTCGCACAGTTAGAAAGCTCTACAGCAACTATTACCGTCAATGGCGTATCTAGAAAATCTCAAATTAACATTACTGGCCAATATTATGATTTAGGTTATTACCCACAAGACACAACAGTTACCTTCACTGCAAGCTTCTATGGGACCAAAGAAGTCAGCTTTATGGAACCACAAGTGGTCGGACTTGATGTCGTAGCGTATCAAGCCGCAATCAACCAAATCAGAAATAACGGTGTAGAAATGACTACTACCGGTCGAACAGCTACAGGAAAAGTAACCGCCACTGAAAAAACGATGATAGCCACGACTATCCCTTATGATGGTGGTTGGACCGCTAAAATCGATGGCGAAAAAGTTCCTGTGAAGAAATTCCAAGATGCCTTTTTGATGGTGGAAGTTCCTGAAGGTGAACATACGATTACTTTTAGTTACATGCCAAAAGGATTCATTCCTGGCTTACTTCTCTTTATTGGATGTATTGCCTTGTTTATCTTGTATCTATGGTACCTTCGTAAACGTCAGCCGTTTCGCGGCGTTATTGATCCTATAAACGAAAACGATGATCACCGTCCAAGACGTGAACGTCGTCGCGTAAGATAAAAAAAGCGTTTCGGTGATTGCCGAAACGCTTTTTTCTTGTATGCTATTCATATTTTACTTCGTATAGGTATAACCCTTCCGGATGAGCAGTCGGACCTGCTGCATTGCGGTCTTTTTTTGCAATGATTTCCGGCAGACAATCTTCTGGCAAACGATCGTTGCCTATTTTTAACAACGTTCCAACTAAAATGCGAATCATTTTATAAAGGAAGCCATCACCACGAAACGTAAACGTCAACTCATCGCCTGCTTCATTGACCTGTAAACTGGCTTCATAGATAGTCCGTACTTTATCTTCAATGGAACTTCCAGAAGCACAAAACGAAGTGAAATCATGCGTACCAAGTAAATCAGGCAATGCTCGTTCAATCTTTGCTACATCTATTGGATAAGGAAAATAGCTTGCATAATGTCTACGGAAGGGACTACGTGGTTTTCCGATATCTACTTTGAATTGATAGGTTTTTTCTTTCACTAGATAGCGTGCGTGAAAAGTTTCTGGCACAATCTCCACACTTTTTACAGCAATATCTTCTGGCGACTGCGTATCTAACCCAAAACGCATACGTTCCAAAGGTCGCTCTTCTGGATAATCAAAGTGGATGACTTGACCGATTGCATGAACCCCTGCATCTGTCCGTCCAGATCCAAAAATCGTGATTTCTTTTCCATTTGCCATCTTCTTTAAGGTTTTTTCCAGTTCTTCTTGGACCGTTCGTCCGTTAGGTTGTTTCTGAAAACCATTGAACTGGGTACCATCATAGGCAATGATTGCTTTATAGCGTACCATTCATCTTCCCCTGTTCTCATTCATCTTTGATAAGTTTAGCTACGGATAAACACTAGTACGGTGGTCATAAGCCCAAAAGCAACCATAACAATAGTATCTTGTAAGTGCCAGTGAAGGATACGGTATTTTGTCCGACCTTCCCCACCTTGGTAGCCTCTTGCTTCCATCGCTGTAGCTAGATCTTCCGCACGATTGAAACTGCTGACAAATAGCGGAATCAGTAAAGGAATCACCGCTTTCATTTTTTGCACTAGACTTCCTTCGCCAAAGTCAACACCACGCGCGCGCTGTGCATTCATGATTTTTTCGGTTTCGTCCATCAATGTCGGCACAAAACGTAAAGCGATCGAAAGCATCAACGATACTTCATGTACTGGAAAGCGAACAACTTTCAATGGTCGTAACAAATATTCGATCGCATCGGATAATTCTAAAGGCGGCGTTGTCAGTGTCAATAAAGTGGACATAAAGATGATCAAAACAAACCGACAAAAAATAAATAGTCCGTTCATGACACCAAATTGAGTGATATTGAAAATCCCCCAACTCCAATACGTTTCTCCACCACTTGTAAACAGTACTTGTAAGCCTACAGTGAATAGGATCAACCAGATCAATGGACGGATACCTCGAATAAAGAATTTGATATCTACTTTTGACAAGAAAACAGCAAATAAGGTAAACGCCGCTAATAAGGCATATGTCTGCCAGTTATTGGCTAAGAAGATAATGCCGATAAAATAGAAACTTGCCAATAACTTTGCACGTGGATCTAACCGATGGATAAGTGAGTCTCCAGGCATATAACGACCAAAAATCAATTTATTCATCATGAGCAGTACCTCCCACCAGTTTGACCAATTGGTCCGCTAATGCGTCTGCAGTAATCGGCAATTCATCAAAATGGATGCCTTTTACACGTAGTTCCTCTGCAAACTCAGTGGCTGTTGGTACCCCTAACTGCCGTTCTTTTAACCATTCAAGATGTTGGAAGACTTCTTTTGGTTCTCCGCACTTAACAATGCGACCTTTCTCCAATACATAAACAAAATCGGCATAGTTTGCCACATCATCCATCAAATGGGTGACTAATACAATCGTGATTTGCTGTTCTTTATGCAAACGCCAGAACATATCCATCATTTCTTTTCTTCCTTGTGGATCTAACCCAGCTGTTGGCTCATCTAAGACGAGAACTTCGGGTTTCATAGCTAGAACACCGGCAATCGCTACACGTCGCATTTGACCACCTGACAGCTCGAAAGGCGAGCGTTCTAAATACGTCTCATCTAAGCCGACTTGTTCTAAGGTTTCCTTTGCCAGTAGAGTCGCCTCTTCCTCACTTACACCAAAGTTTTTTGGGCCAAACGCAATATCTCTTGCGACCGTTTCTTCAAACAACTGTGCCTCTGGAAATTGAAAAACAATACCGACTTTTTTTCGAATCGGTTTCAAATTTTTATTATCTGTATCGGGTTTGATCTGACGATCGCCGATTTGGACGGTTCCTTCCGTCGGTTTGATCAACGCATTCAAATGCTGAAGCAAGGTGGATTTCCCACTTCCAGTATGACCCACTAATGCAGTGTAGCTGTTTTCTTTGATCAACAAGTCAATATCAAATAAAGCTCGTTGCTCGAATGGTGTGTTCGGTTGGTACGTAAAGTTTACTTTTTCAAAACGGATGTCCATAACCAATCCACCATCCTTTCTTCTGTCATGTATTCTTTAGGCACTTCAATGCCACGTTCTTTCAAGGCACTTTTTAGTTTTTCAGGAAAAGGCAAATCTAACCCTAGATTGATTAGTTCAGGTCCGGCAGAGAAAATCTCCTTCGGTGTTCCTTCATTCACTAGTTCGCCTTCTTTCATCACGAAAATACGATTTGCATTAGCTGCTTCATCAATATCATGCGTGATTGAAATAACGGTCAGTTGACTTTCCTCTTTGATTTCTTTGATCGTTGTGATGACTTCTTCACGACCTTCAGGATCTAACATACTTGTTGCTTCATCCAAGATGATGATTTCTGGTCGGAGGGCTACAACACCGGCAATCGCCACACGTTGTTTCTGTCCACCGGAAAGACGAACCGGTTCTCTTGTCGCAAAATCAGACATTCGAACTTTTTCAAGAGCATCTTTCACTCGAACGATCATTTCTTCTCGAGGAATTCCTTGATTCTCTAAACCAAAGGCCACATCATCCTCTACTGTTGATCCAACAAATTGATTGTCCGGATTTTGAAAGACCATGCCGACTTTTTGGCGGATCGTCCATATATTCTCTTCATTTAGTATTTGATTACCAACTTTGACCGTCCCAGACTCAGGAAGGAGTAAGCCATTGATCGTTTTTGCAAGCGTTGATTTACCAGAACCATTGTGCCCGATAATCGCGATCCATTCTCCTTTATTGATCGTGAAAGAAACATCTTTCAATGCTGGTCGTAAATCTTCTGGTTGGTATTTGTAATTAATCTTTCCTAATTCAATAATCGGCTCCATAAGTACTCCCTCTTCATCCTAAAGTTCCTATTAACCCTATCAAAAAACTGCTTAGTTTTCAATCATTTCTGATTTTTAAAATGTTTTTTTATACCTTCAAGACTGTCTTGACAGTTAATTGAAGGTACAAAAAAACACTTTATGATGAGTGCATACTCCCCAAACGAATCGCTTGGGGAGCAGCGCTGAGCTAGACTCGGAATAAGTAACTTCCAACATCATAACACTCTAAAAGAATCATCCATAAAGTGATGTTATTAGTGTGATTTTAGACAAGTTCTAAGACAACCATTGGTGCTCCGTCTCCGCGTCTTGGTTCTGTCTTCAAGATACGAGTGTAGCCACCTTGACGTTCAGCATAACGAGGTGCAATATCGTTGAATAACTTTTGTAAAGCTGATTCGATAACGATTTCCTCATTTTCTTCACGCACGCTAGCAACTTCATTACGTACGAAAGCCGCAGCTTGACGACGTGCATGTAAGTCTCCACGTTTGCCTAAAGTGATCATTTTTTCAGCAGTTGAGCGAACTTCTTTCGCACGAGCTTCTGTAGTCACAATACGTTCATTAATTAATAAGTCAGTTGTTAAATCACGCAACATCGCTTTACGTTGGCTAGATGTGCGTCCTAGTTTACGATAACTCACGTTGGTTTCCCTCCTTCGTAAAAGGTTTAATCTTCTTTACGTAAACCTAAACCTAAGTCATGCAATTTTGCTTTAACTTCTTCCAATGATTTACGTCCTAAGTTACGGACTTTGATCATTTCTGGCTCAGATTTATTCGTAAGTTCTTGTACAGTATTGATTCCTGCACGTTTTAAGCAATTATAAGAGCGAACAGATAAGTCTAATTCTTCAATCGTCATTTCTAACATTTTTTCTTTTTGTGTTTCTTCTTTTTCGACCATGATTTCAGCGTTTTTCGCTTCATCAGTTAGGTTGACAAAGATGTCTAAATGTTCAGTCATGATTTTTGCAGATAAACTCATTGCTTCCAATGGTTCGATTGAACCATCTGTCCAGATCTCCATTGTCAATTTATCAAAATCTTCACGATGTCCAACACGTGTGTTTTCTACTTGGTAGTTGACACGACGTACAGGCGTGTAGATTGAATCGACTGGAAGAACACCAATTGGCATATCTTCTTTTTTGTTTTCATCTGCTTGAACATAACCACGTCCTGGTTTCACCGTTAGGCGAGCATGGAACGTAGCACCTTCAGATACACTGCAGATGTACATATCTTTGTTAAGAATTTCTACCTCACTATCAACGATAATATCGCCAGCAGTTACTGTAGCAGGTCCGGTAATATCGATCTCAAGGGTTTTTTCTTCTTGACCATACATTTTCAGTGCTAAACCTTTAATGTTCAAGATGATTTGAGTGACGTCTTCTCTAACACCTTTGATGGTAGAGAATTCATGCAGTACACCATCGATTTGAATATTAGTGATGGCAGCACCTGGCAAAGAAGATAATAAAATACGACGTAGGGAATTCCCTAAAGTAGTCCCATACCCTCTTTCAAGAGGTTCAACGATGAACTTGCCATAATCTTTTTCTTCATCAATTTTTGCGATTCTTGGTTTTTCGAACTCAATCATTCTTATCTTTACCCCTTTCAAAACGAAAAGTGTCTTGTTCAATGACGTTACTAATAGAACTCAAAATGAGAGGCACTCATTAAACACGACGGCGTTTTGGAGGGCGGGCACCATTATGAGGAACTGGAGTCACGTCACGAATTGCAGTCACTTCTAAACCTGTTGCTTGTAATGAACGAATTGCTGCTTCACGTCCAGAACCAGGTCCCTTAACTGTTACTTCAACAGTTTTTAATCCGTGTTCCATTGCTGCTTTTGTAGCTGTTTCTGCTGCCATTTGAGCGGCAAAAGGAGTTGATTTTTTGCTTCCTTTGAAACCTAATGAACCAGCTGATGACCACGCTAAAGCATTTCCGTGAGTATCAGTGATCATGATGATTGTGTTGTTGAATGTAGAGTGGATATGTGCAATCCCAGCTTCTATATTCTTTTTCACACGGCGTTTACGATTCACTTTTTTTGCTACCATGAAGATTTAACCTCCTTCACTTAAGAATTATTTTTTCTTGCCAGCGATAGCGCGAGCTGGGCCTTTACGAGTACGTGCATTGTTTTTCGTGTTTTGTCCACGAACAGGCAATCCACGACGGTGACGGATTCCACGGTAAGAACCGATTTCCATCAAGCGTTTGATGTTTAAGTTCACTTCACGACGAAGATCCCCTTCAACTTTTAATTTATCTACTTCTGCACGGATAGCATCTGTTTGTTCATTCGTTAATTCACGAACGCGAACATCTTCAGATACGCCAGCATTAGCTAAGATTTGTTTCGCAGTAGTGTTACCAATACCATAGATATAAGTAAGTGAAACTACTACACGTTTATCACGAGGAATATCTACTCCTGCAATACGAGCCATATTTAGTGCACCTCCATTTATCCTTGACGTTGTTTATGTTTTGGATTTGCTGGGCAAATCACCATAACGCGTCCTTTACGACGAATTACTTTACAATGTTCACACATTGGTTTTACTGATGGTCTTACTTTCATGATAATACCTCCTGTAGTTTTACGGAGTACAATTATTTAAAGCGATAAGTAATACGGCCACGGTTTAAATCATATGGAGACAATTCAACCGTCACTTTGTCACCAGGTAGAATACGAATGTAGTGCATACGAATTTTACCTGAAACAGTAGCAAGAACTTGGTGTCCGTTTTCTAGTTCAACTTTAAACATTGCATTCGGCAAAGTTTCGACGACTGTACCTTCGACTTCAATCATATCTTCTTTTGCCACGCACAGTACCTCCTTGTACTTGTTTCGCATTTTCACACGATAAAATGGCGGAAACTGCAGTTCCCACCTCAAAATTCTCAAAATGGATCATCTAGAGGATTCTCTAGAAGTCGGACTGACATATTCTATCATAATTTATTGAACTTGACAAGAGTAACTGCTTAATGCAAGTCGGCTACGGGCAATCGTGCTATTTTTCAATGATTTTTTGGACATCAGTAAATACAGCATCGATTTCACGATCACCATCGATAGTGTGTAGCAAACCTTGTTCTTTATAATAAGCCAAGATTGGTTCACTATTTTTGATGTTGATAGCCAGACGATTTTTAACCGTCTCAGGTTTATCATCTTCTCTTTGATAGAATTCATGCCCACCACAACGATCACATGTGTCTTCAACTTTTGTAGGGTTGAAAATTTTATGGTAAGTTGCTCCACAGTTACGGCAAATGAAGCGGCCTGCTAAACGCTCAACCAAAACTTCTTCACCCACGTGGATATCGATGACAGCATCAATTTGTTTATTTAAATCTTTTAACATTGCATTTAGAGCTTCTGCTTGCTCGATTGTACGAGGAAAGCCATCTAATAAGAAGCCTTTCTCTGTATCGGGTTCTGCTAAACGCTCTTTTACGATTCCATTTGTTACTTCATCAGGAACTAATGCACCTTTATCCATATAAGACTTTGCTTCCAAGCCAAGAGCTGTTTCATTTTTGATAGCTGCACGAAACATATCTCCTGTTGAGATGTGAGGAATCCCATAAGCGTCAATGATTTTTTCAGCTTGTGTTCCTTTACCTGCACCTGGCAGCCCCATTAAAATGAGGTTCATTGCTTTCCCTCCTAATAAATGTGAGAACGTGTGTTGAGGAAAAACCTCAACACGCTTTCTTACTCAATAAAGCCAACATATTTACGTTTCAGCATTAAGCCTTCTAACTGTTTCGCAGTTTCTAAAGCCACACCGATCACGATCAACAGACTTGTACCACCTAACCCGATTGATTGTGGCAGATCCCAAATCATTTGTGCAATGATTGGTAATAACGCCACTAAACCAAGGAATAGTGCTCCGACTGTACTTAATCGCATCAATAAGCTTGAGACATACTCTTCAGTTCCCTTACCAGGGCGTACACTTGGTATATAGCTTCCTTGCTTTTGTAAGTTCTCCGCTAATTTCTCAGGGTTTACTTGAACAAAGGCATAGAAGAATGTAAATGCGACGATCAATACCGTATAAATCGTTGCGCCAGGCACCGTATTATAGTTAAAGATCTCCATCATTATTTTATACCAATTTTCAGATCCGAATCGGCCACTTAACGCTTGTAACACAGCATTTGGTGTCGCAATAAATGAACTTGCAAAGATAACCGGAATTACCCCAGCAGCATTTACTTTCAACGGTAGATAACTACTTGTTGGCGCACCTGCTATACGTTTTGTGTACTGAATCGGGATCTTACGTTCAGCTTGTTGGAAAAATGTTACGAATGTCACGATTGCTAGAACCGCAACTAGTAAGATGGCAACGAAAATTGCAGATCTCCAGATATCGGAAGAATTGATATTTACGAAGTAATCTTCATAAATTTCACGTACACTTTCCGGTAATCTCGAAATGATCCCTGCAAAGATGATCATTGACACACCGTTACCGATACCTTTTTCAGTGATTTGTTCACCCAACCAAGTAACAAACATCGTTCCTGCAGTTAAGATCAAACCGATCGTTACATAAGTAGAGACATTTGGATTGTTGACAAAACCTAATTGAGCGTATTGGTTAAATCCTGCTGTGATACCGACAGATTGGATAAATGCCAATACTAACGTCAAATATCTTGTTGCCTGATTCAACTTTTTACGACCAACTTCACCTTGTTTCGACCATTCCACAAAACGTGGCACGATATCCATTTGTAATAATTGGATAACGATCGAAGCAGTAATGTAAGGCGAAACCCCCATCGAAAAGATCGAGAAGTTTTGCATTGCACTACCACTTACCAAGTTCAACATGTTGAAAAACGGTAAGCTAGATAGGTCTTGTAATGAGCTTGCATTTACGCCGGGAACAGTGATATGTGCCCCTAAACGAAAAACAAAGAGAACAAATACAGTAAAAAGGATTTTCGATCTAATATCTTTGACCTTAAAAGCGTCTTTTAATAGTTTAAGCATTAGATCACCTCAACAGAGCCACCAGCCGCTTCGATTGCTTCTTGTGCTGCTTTTGAGAATTTAGCTGCTTTCACAGTTAACTTTTTGTTCAATTCTCCGTTAGCTAAAACTTTGATTCCAGCTTTTTCGTTTTTCACGATTCCAGCTTCTACTAAAGCAACAGGAGTTACTTCAGCTCCGTCTTCAAAGCGATTCAAGACATCTAAATTAACGACTGCGTAGTCCTTACGGTTAACATTTGTAAATCCACGTTTTGGTAAACGACGGAACAATGGTGTTTGTCCCCCTTCGAATCCTAGACGTACACCACCGCCTGAACGAGCTTTTTGTCCTTTTTGACCACGTCCGGCAGTTTTTCCGTTACCTGAAGAAGTACCACGACCAACACGGTTACGTACTTGGCGTGAACCTTCAGCGGGTTTTAATTCATGAAGTTTCATAGGTTTGGCACCTCCTTAATTGTCCTAGTTCTTATTTTATTTGTTTAATTAAACTTCTTCAACGTCCACTAAGTGAGAAACAGTGTTGATCATGCCTTTGATTGCTTCATTAGCAGGCTTAACCACAGAACTGTTAATCTTTGTAAGACCTAACGCTTTAACAGTATCGCGTTGGTTTTGAGGACGTCCGATAATACTGCGTTTTAAAGTTACTTTTAATTCAGCCATTATGTTTGTCCTCCTTATCCGATTAATTCTTCCACTGATTTGCCGCGTAGAGCTGCAACTTCTTCAGCACGTTTTAATTGTTTCAAACCTTCAACAGTTGCGCGAACAACGTTGATTGGTGTGTTTGAGCCTAAAGATTTAGAAGTGATATCTGCTACCCCTGCTAATTCTAATACGGCACGAACTGGTCCACCAGCAGCAACCCCAGAACCTTCAACAGCAGGTTTCATTAGGATTCTACCACCACTAAAAGCACCGATTACTTCGTGTGGGATTGTTGAACCAACCATAGGTACTTCAACTAAGTTTTTCTTCGCATCTTCAATTGCTTTACGGATCGCTTCAGGTACTTCTTGTGCTTTACCAGTACCAAATCCTACGTGTCCGTTTTTGTCACCGACAACAACTAAAGCAGCAAAACGTAGACGACGTCCACCTTTAACAACTTTTGTTACACGGTTAATTGCAACAACGCGGTCTTCTAATTCCAAATGTTTTGGATCGATATAAACCATGAATGGTATTCCTCCTTCTTCTAAAATTCTAGTCCATTTTCGCGAGCAGCTTCAGCTAAAGCTTGCACACGGCCATGGTAAAGGTATCCACCACGGTCAAAGACTACGACTTTAATGCCTTTTTCAGTTGCGCGTTCAGCAACTAATTTACCGACAGCTTGTGCTGCTTCTGTTTTTGTTCCACCTGAAATTTCTTTATCCAAGGTAGAGGCACTTGCTAGCGTTACACCCGCTACGTCATCAATAAGTTGCGCGTAGATGTTTTTGTTAGAACGAAAAACGTTCAAGCGTGGGCGCTCAGCAGTACCAGAGATAGTGTTACGTACACGACGGTGTCTCTTTTGACGTGTTTTGTTCTTATCTGGTTTTGTAATCACAATTGTCACCTCTTTATTTTTATTTTTTCTACTGTCAGACAGTAGAAATGATCAGTTTTGAAAAAATAGAAGCTGCGGCACAAGTAAACTCTCTCTTAATGAAGAAATACTTCAGCAAAATCCTTTTTTCCTGCTGCTGGCTTCTATGAAATTTTTCGAAACGATTATTTACCAGTTTTACCTTCTTTACGGCGTACGAATTCGCCAACATAACGAATACCTTTACCTTTATAAGGTTCTGGAGGACGAGTACCACGGATGTTCGCAGCTAATTCGCCAACTTCTTCTTTGTTCGCACCCTTCACAATTACTTGTGTGTTAGATGGGACTTCAACAGTCACGCCAGCTGGTGGTGTGATTTCTACTGGATGTGAGTAACCAACGTTCAATACAAGTTTTGTTCCTTGCATTTGCGCACGGTACCCAACCCCGATTAATTCTAATCCTTTTTGGAAACCTTCACTAACACCTACAACCATGTTGTTGAAGTTAGCACGAGTTGTTCCATGGATAGTTTTCATTTCTTTACTGTCATTTGGACGAGTGAATGTCACTTCATTTCCTTCGATATTCATTTTGATATCAGCAGAAAATGTACGAGTCAATTCCCCTTTTGGTCCTTTAACTGTAACGTTGTTTCCATCTTGAGTGATAGTTACACCTTCAGGGATTACAACGATCTTATTTCCAATACGGCTCACTTAAAGACACCTCCTTGTAGATTCTACTTGATTACCATACGTAAGCGATAACTTCGCCGCCGATGTTTTTCTCACGAGCTTCTTTATCAGTGACAACACCTTCAGAAGTCGAAATAATAGCGATACCTAAGCCATTTAAAACTTTTGGCACTTCGCCAGCTTTAACATAAACACGTAAGCCTGGTTTAGAAATACGTTTTAAGTTTGTAATAACACGTTCGCCGCTTTTACCAAATTTTAGGAAAACGCGGATCACGCCTTGCTTGTCATCTTCGATATATTCAACATCACGGACGAAACCTTCACGTTTCAAGATTTCAGCGATGTCACGTTTAATTTTTGATGCAGGAACTTCTAAAGCCTCATGTTTAACCATGTTTGCATTACGGATACGAGTTAGAAAATCTGCAATTGGATCTGTCATGACCATTGAACTTTTACCTCCTTCTTATGCGAATTTACTTTTTTACCAGCTAGCTTTCTTCACGCCGGGAATTTGACCTTTATAGGCAAGTTCGCGGAAGCAAATACGGCAAAGATGGAACTTACGATAAACTGAATGTGGACGTCCGCAACGTTCGCAACGAGTGTAAGCTTGTGTTGAGTGTTTTGCAGGACGTTTGTTTTTAGCAATCATTGATTTTTTAGCCACGTAGTTCGCCTCCTTTAATTATTTTTGGAATGGCATGCCTAATTGTGTCAACAACTCACGAGATTCTTCATCTGTGTTCGCTGTCGTTACAATGACGATGTCCATACCACGTACTTTATCTACTAAATCATAATCTACTTCTGGGAAGATCAATTGTTCTTTAATACCTAAAGTGTAGTTTCCACGACCATCAAAGGCTTTTTTACTTACACCATGGAAGTCACGTACACGTGGTAGAGAAACTGATACTAATTTATCTAAAAATTCGTACATTCTTTCTCCGCGTAAGGTAACTTTTGCTCCAATTGGCATTCCTTCACGTAAACGGAATCCAGCGATTGATTTTTTAGCTTTTGTGATCATTGGTTTTTGTCCAGTGATCAAAGTTAGTTCTTCAACTGCTTTGTCTAAGTTTTTAGCGTTTGATACCGCATCACCAACACCCATGTTGATGACGATCTTTTCAACTTTAGGTGTTTGCATAACAGAGCTATAGTCAAATTTTTCCATCAATGATGGAGTTACTTCTTTAAGATATTTTTCTTTTAGGCGGTTCATTCAGTAAGACCCTCCTTCCTTAAACTTTTTATTTATCTAAAACTTCACCGGTTTTTTTAGAAACACGGACTTTTTTTCCGTCTACTTCTTTGTAGCCAACTCGGCCAGCTACACCAGTAGAGTCGATGACCATCACGTTAGAAACGTGAAGTGGCGCTTCCATCTCAACAATTCCACCTTGAGGAGCAGCTTGAGAAGGTTTTTGGTGTTTTTTGATCATGTTCACACCTTCGACAACCACTTTATCCTGTTTAGGAAACGCTGCTAATACAACGCCTTCTTTGTTTTTGTCTTTACCGGTGATCACTTTAACTTTATCGCCTTTTTTAACAAACATAACTGTTTCGCACCTCCTTTGTTAAGTGTCTCAAGATTATAAAACTTCTGGTGCTAGAGAAACGATCTTCATGAAGTTGTTTTCACGTAGTTCACGTGCAACTGGCCCAAAGATACGTGTTCCACGAGGGCTTTTATCATCACGAATAATCACTGCAGCATTTTCATCAAACTTGATATATGAACCGTCTGCACGACGAGCTCCTGATTTTGTACGAACGATAACGGCTTTAACGACGTCACCTTTTTTGACAACCCCACCTGGCGTTGCTTGTTTAACCGTAGCAACGATCACATCACCGATATTCGCAGTTTTGCGACCAGATCCGCCAAGGACTTTGATCGTCAAAATTTCACGTGCGCCTGAATTATCAGCGATTCTTAAACGACTTTCTGCTTGGATCACGTTGTGTATCCTCCTTTCAGATTTTGCATTCAATCTATATAGGAAAATCTCGTGTTATTAGATAATAACTGCTTCTTCGACTATTTCCAACAAACGGAAACGTTTTGTAGCTGATAATGGACGAGTTTCCATAATTCTCACGATGTCGCCAACTTTTGCTGTGTTGTTTTCATCATGTACTTTGTACTTCTTAGAATAGTTCATACGTTTACCGTAGATAGGGTGGTTTTTCTTTGTTTCGACAGCAACGGTAATTGTTTTATCCATTTTGTCTGATACCACGCGACCTTGATAAACTTTGCGTTGATTTCTTTCTTCAGTCATACGCTTAATGGCCTCCTTCCATAATTACTTAGCTTGTTCACGCAAAACTGTTTTGATGCGTGCAATCGATTTACGTACTTCTTTAATACGTGCAGTGTTTTCTAATTGACCTGTTGCTAATTGGAATCTAAGATTAAACAATTCTTCTTTTAATTGTTTTTCTTGATCAAGCATTTCGGCAGTGGTTAATTCTCTGATTTCTTTAACCTTCATTCGATTCACCACCCATTTCCTCACGTTTTACGATCTTAGTTTTCATTGGTAATTTGTGGGAAGCTAAACGTAATGCTTCACGAGCTACTTCTTCAGAAACGCCTGCAATTTCAAACATGATTTTACCACGTTTTACTGGTGCAACCCATCCTTCAGGAGCCCCTTTACCTTTACCCATACGAACGCCGATCGCTTTAGATGTATATGATTTATGAGGGAAAATTTTGATCCATACTTTCCCGCCACGTTTCATGTAACGAGTCATAGCAATACGAGAAGCTTCGATCTGACGGTTTGTGATCCAGTGTGATTCAACAGCTTGTAAGCCGTATTCACCGAATGCTACTTCTTTTCCGCCTTTTGCTTCACCGCGCATTTTTCCGCGGAATTCACGACGGTGTTTTACACGTTTAGGTACTAACATGTTTATTTCCCTCCTTTCTCAGTGTTTTTTTTAGTTGGAAGAATTTCTCCACGATAGATCCACACTTTAACTCCTAGTTTTCCGTATGTTGTATCTGCTTCTTCCCATGCGTAATCAATATCCGCACGCAAAGTGTGAAGAGGAACTGTTCCTTCTGAGTATCCTTCTGAACGAGCGATATCCGCACCGTTTAGACGTCCAGATACTTGAGTTTTGATCCCTTTAGCGCCAGAACGCATTGAACGTTGGATCGCTTGTTTTTGAGCGCGACGGAATGCAACACGGTTTTCTAATTGACGTGCAATTCCTTCACCTACTAATTTAGCATCTAAATCTGGTTTTTTGATTTCCACGATGTTGATATGGATTCTTTTACCAGTTAATTTGTTTAATTCTTTTCTTAGGTTTTCGACTTCAGATCCGCCTTTACCAATAACCATACCTGGTTTAGCTGTGTGGATTGAAATGTTTACGCGGCCAGTTGCGCGTTCGATTTCAATTGTTGATACAGCAGCATCAGCAAGTCTAGTTGAAATAAATTTACGGATTCTTAAATCTTCGTGTAAGAACTCTGCATACTCTTTTTCAGCAAACCATTTTGCATCCCAGTCGCGGATGATGCCTACACGCATTCCAATTGGATGTACTTTTTGACCCACAGATTATCCCTCCTTATTTTTCTGATACGACTACCGTGATATGACTTGTACGTTTGTTGATTGGTGAAGCTGAACCTTTTGCACGTGGACGGAAACGTTTCATTGTTGGTCCTTCGTTAACAAATGCTTCAGATACTACCAAGTTCTCAACATCTAAGTCAAAGTTGTTTTCTGCATTTGCAATTGCTGACATCAATACTTTCTCGATGATCCCAGCAGATTTGTTTGGTGTGAATTTCAAAATTGAAATTGCATCCGCAACACTTTTACCTCTGATAAGGTCAATTACTAGACGCGCTTTACGAGGTGAAGTGCGAACTGTTTTTGCAGTTGCTTTAGCTGATGTGATTTGTTCTGCCATTTGCTTTTATCCTCCCCTCGAATTAGCGTCTCGTTTTCTTGTCGTCAGCGACATGCCCACGATAAGTTCTAGTTGGTGCGAATTCACCTAATTTGTGTCCTACCATATCTTCTTGGATGTAAACTGGTACGTGTTTACGTCCATCGTATACTGCGATGGTATATCCAACAAAACTTGGGAAAATTGTCGAACGACGAGACCAAGTTTTGATTACTTTTTTCTTTTCGGCCCCTGCTTGAGCTTCAACTTTACTCATTAAATGCTCATCAACGAAAGGCCCTTTCTTTAAACTACGACCCATGGTGAACCTCCTCTCAAAATGTGCGACACATGGTCAAAGTAATTATTTATTTTTACGACGAACGATAAGTTTGTCTGATTTAGCTTTCTTGTTACGAGTTTTGTAACCAAGAGCTGGTTGACCCCAAGGAGAAACTGGAGCTTTACGTCCGATTGGAGCTTTACCTTCACCACCACCGTGTGGGTGATCGTTAGGGTTCATTACGCTACCACGTACAGTTGGGCGTTTACGCATCCAACGAGAGCGGCCAGCTTTACCAATATTGATAAGTTCGTGTTGTTCGTTACCTACAGAACCGATTGTTGCACGGCATGCAGCTAAGATCATGCGAACTTCACCAGAGTTCAAGCGGATCAATACGTATTTGCCTTCTTTACCAAGTACTTGAGCACTTGTACCAGCAGAACGGATCAATTGTCCACCTTTACCAGGTTTCATTTCAATATTGTGGATCACAGTACCAACTGGAATGTTTTCTAAAGGAAGAGCATTTCCGACTTTGATATCTGCTTCAGGACCTGAAACAAGTTTCATTCCAACTTGTAGTCCTTTTGGTGCTAAGATGTAAGCTTTCACTCCATCTTCATAATGTACTAACGCGATGTTAGCTGAACGGTTTGGATCATATTCGATCGTTTGAACAGTAGCAACAACGTTGTCTTTGTTACGTTTGAAATCGATCACGCGGTATTGACGTTTGTGTCCGCCACCTTGATGACGTACAGTGATGCGGCCGTTGTTATTACGTCCAGCATGGTTTTTCAATGGCTGTAACAATGTTTTTTCAGGTGTTGATGTTGTGATTTCAGCAAAATCAGAACCTGTCATGTTACGACGGCCATTTGTGGTAGGTTTGTACTTTTTAATCGCCACGTTTTCCCCTCCTAATTTAATCAGTTATCGAGTGTTGCTTATTCAGCAGCTTCGAATAATTGGATTTCTTTTGAATCTTCAGTCAATGTAACGATCGCTTTGCGACGTTTTTTTGTATATCCTGCATATTTGCCCATACGTTTGAATTTCGCACGTACGTTCACGATGTTCACGTTTTTGACTTTCACGTCAAAAGCAGCTTCAACCGCTTGTTTTACTAAAGTTTTGTTTGCGCGAGTGTCTACTTCGAAAGTATATTTCTTGTCATCCATGGCAAGCATTGATTTCTCAGTGATCACTGGGCGTTTGATTACGTCTAGTAAGTTCATTATGCAAGCACCTCCTCAATTTGAGTAAGAGCAGTTTGTGTTGCTAAAACTTTTGTATTTGATACAACATCTAGAACGCTAACGTTGTCAGAAGTTACTACAGAAACGTTTGATAAGTTACGTGCAGATAAAGCTGCAAAGTCGTTACCAGGTTCTAGTACAACCAATACTTTAGAGTCAATAGATAATTTAGCAAGAACTTCTTTGAATTCTTTTGTTTTTGGTGCATCAAAGCTTAATCCTTCGATTGCTACCAAGTTGTTTTCTGCAACTTTTTCTGATAATACAGATTTCATTGCTAAACGACGAACTTTTTTAGGAAGTTTGTAGCTGTAAGAACGTGGTGTTGGTCCGAAGACTACGCCACCTCCACGCCATTGCGGTGAACGGATTGATCCTTGACGAGCACGACCAGTTCCTTTTTGACGCCATGGTTTACGGCCACCGCCTCGAACAGCGCTACGGTTTTTAACCGCATGTGTTCCTTGTCTTAATGATGCGCGTTGCATAACGATTGCGTCGTAAACAACACTTTCATTTGGTTCAATTCCGAAGATTTCTTCGTTAAGAGTGATTTCACCGTTTTGGCTTCCATCTTGTTTGAATAATGCTACATTCGGCATTCCTTAGTTCCTCCTTTCTTCCTACTATTATTTAGCTTTCACAGCTGATTTGATAGTGATTAATGATTTTTTCGCTCCAGGAACGTTACCTTTGATCAAGATTACGTTTCTTTCAGCATCTACACGTACAACTTCCAAGTTTTGGATAGTTACGCGGTTGCCACCCATACGGCCAGCAAGACGTTTGTTTTTGAATACACGGTTAGGTGCAACTGGACCCATTGACCCAGGACGACGATGGTAGCGAGAACCGTGAGCCATTGGTCCGCGGCTTTGGCCGTGACGTTTGATAACCCCTTGGAATCCTTTACCTTTCGTAGTACCTGTTACATCAATAATGTCTCCTGCTTGGAAAACATCAACTGTAATTTCTTTTCCTACTTCATATTCTCCTAGCTCAACATTTTTGAATTCACGAATGAAGCGCTTAGGAGCCGTGTTTGCTTTTGCAACATGACCTTTCGCAGGTTTGTTTGATAAAACTTCACGTTTGTCTTGGTAACCAACTTGAATAGCTTCGTAGCCATCAGTTTCCATTGTTTTTACTTGTAGTACTACGTTTGGCGTAGCTTCTACAACAGTAACTGGAATTAATTCGCCAGATTCAGTGAAGATTTGTGTCATTCCCACTTTTTTCCCTAAGATTCCTTTGGTCATGAGTACACCTCCATTATTATTAGTTTAGTTTTTATAGTTTGATTTCGATGTTAACACCTGATGGTAAGTCAAGCTTCATTAAAGCATCAACTGTTTTTGGTGTTGGGTTCACAATGTCGATAAGACGTTTGTGTGTACGCATTTCGAATTGTTCGCGTGAATCTTTGTATTTGTGGGTCGCACGAATAACTGTGTAAAGACTGCGTTCAGTTGGTAATGGAATTGGACCAGAAACGCCAGCTCCAGTTCTTTTTGCAGTTTCCACGATTTTATCCGCTGATTGATCTAAAATACGGTGTTCATACGCTTTTAAACGGATACGAATTTTTTGTTTTGCCATCTTGTTCCCTCCTTCGCCTATTTTGAAAAGTAGACATAGCTCCACGAAAATTTCCGTCACGCTCGTTCGTGGCAAAGCGTCCGGGCGTGTCGCAACCTCTCGTTTCTTAGCCGACAAAATCATTTTGATTTCGTCTGTGCCATTCACCTAAGGTAAACGCACCTTTGTCATTATAATATATCTAAATTCACAACGCAAGGTTTTTTTGCTGTAAAAAACAATTTATTTTCATAAATTTTCATTCAATTAAAAAAAGAGAAATCCTCCTCTTTTTTATAGAAGGATTTGTGGTTTTTCCTTCCAATTTCCATTCTCCTATTTAGAGGAAAAAGGCAATTCACTACATATTAAGAATATTTTTGGATATTCCTCTCTTTCATAGCCTCTCCTCTAATCAATTGTTTGCTGAAATAAAAAAAGTTCGAGGCAAAGGATCAAGATCCTTACCTCGAACTTCAACGTCCGAATAAATGTTACTTTGTTAGGCTTAAAATGAATTAAGCTTTGATTTCTGTAACGACACCGGCACCAACTGTACGTCCGCCTTCACGGATTGAGAATTTAGTACCGTTTTCGATAGCGATTGGGTGGATTAATTCAACTTCCATTGTTACGTTGTCGCCAGGCATAACCATTTCAGTTCCTTCTGGTAATTCAACAACACCAGTTACGTCAGTCGTACGGAAGTAGAATTGTGGACGGTAGTTAGTGAAGAATGGAGTGTGACGTCCACCTTCTTCTTTAGTTAACACGTATACTTCTGCAGAGAATTTTGTATGAGGTGTGATTGTACCTGGTTTAGCTAAAACTTGACCACGTTGGATGTCTTCACGTGAAACACCACGTAATAACGCACCAATGTTATCGCCTGCTTCAGCGTAGTCTAATAATTTACGGAACATTTCAACACCAGTTACAGTTGTTTGAGCTGTTTCTTCTGCGATACCAACGATATCGATAACGTCACCAACACGAACTTGTCCACGTTCAACACGTCCTGTAGCAACAGTACCACGACCAGTGATTGAGAATACGTCCTCAACTGGCATCATGAATGGTTTGTCGTTATCACGTTCTGGAGTTGGGATATATTCGTCAACTGCAGCCATCAATTCAAGAATTTTTTCTTCGTATGAAGCGTCGCCTTCTAAAGCTCTTAAAGCTGAACCAGCGATTACAGGAACATCGTCACCAGGGAATTCGTATTCTGTTAATAGGTCACGAACTTCCATTTCAACTAATTCAAGTAATTCTTCGTCATCAACCATATCTACTTTGTTCAAGAATACAACGATGTATGGTACACCAACTTGACGAGATAATAGGATGTGTTCACGAGTTTGAGGCATAGGGCCGTCAGCAGCAGAAACAACTAAGATTGCTCCGTCCATTTGAGCAGCACCAGTGATCATGTTTTTAACGTAGTCCGCGTGTCCTGGGCAGTCAACGTGAGCATAGTGACGTGCGTCAGTTTCGTACTCAACGTGAGCTGTTGAGATAGTGATTCCGCGTTCGCGTTCTTCAGGAGCACCATCGATTTGATCGTAAGCCATTGCTTGGCCGCCGTTTTTCTTAGATAGTACAGTTGTGATTGCAGCTGTTAAAGTTGTTTTACCATGGTCAACGTGTCCGATAGTACCAATGTTAACGTGTGGTTTCGAACGGTCAAATTTTTCTTTTGCCATTTTAAAATATCCTCCCTAAAATTACAGTTTAATTTTTATTTGTCTGATAGGTATGTGATAGACAAAATTGCCGATCACATGCCCGTATCATCAAAAGTTATTTTACACGAAACTGCATAAAAAATACAGTCTCTAGATAAATCTCTTCACGAGACTACCTTGCTTTAAGAAATTATTCAGCTTTTCCGCCGTTTTTCTTAATGATTTCTTCTTGAACAGATTTCGGTACGTCTTCGTAGTGGTCAAATACCATCATGAATGTACCACGACCTTGAGTTGCTGAACGCAATGTAGTCGCGTATCCGAACATTTCTGCCAATGGAACGATTGCATTAACGATTTGTGAATTACCGTGTGCTTCCATTCCTTCGACACGTCCGCGTCGGCTTGTTACGTGTCCCATGATATCACCTAAGTAATCTTCTGGTACAGTAATCGTAACTTTCATCATTGGTTCAAGGATCACAGGACGTGCGTGTTTTGCAGCAGCTCTTAGAGCCATTGATGCAGCAACACGGAACGCTGTTTCATTTGAATCGACGTCATGGTATGAACCATCGTAAAGTTTTGCTTTGATATCCACTAATGGGTATCCAGCAAGAACACCGTTATTCATTGATTCTTCTAATCCTTTTTCAACTGCTGGGATGTATTCACGTGGAACCACACCACCAACGATTGCGTTTTCGAATTCGAAGCCTTTTCCTTCTTCGTTTGGTGTAAATTCAACCCATACGTGACCGTATTGACCTTTACCACCAGACTGACGTACAAATTTACCTTCCGCTTTTGTTGCTTCACGGAATGTTTCGCGGTAAGAAACTTGAGGCGCACCAACGTTTGCTTCAACTTTAAATTCGCGTTTCATACGGTCTACTAATACGTCCAAGTGCAACTCACCCATACCTGAGATAACTGTTTCACCTGTTTCAACGTTTGTTTCAACACGGAATGAAGGATCTTCTTCTGCAAGTTTTTGCAACGCAACACCCATTTTATCTTGGTCAGCTTTTGATTTAGGCTCAACAGCGACTTGGATAACTGGTTCTGGGAATTCGATTGATTCAAGGATAACTGGTGCATCTAATGCACACAATGTGTCCCCTGTTGTTGTATCTTTCAATCCAACAGCAGCGGCGATATCACCTGAATACACTTTGTCGATTTCTTGACGTGTGTTTGCGTGCATTTGTAGGATACGACCGATACGCTCTTTTTTGCCTTTTGATGCGTTCAATACGTATGAACCACTTTCAAGGACACCAGAGTAGACACGGAAGAAAGTTAGACGACCTACGAATGGGTCAGTCATTACTTTAAATGCTAATGAAGCAAAAGGAGCTTCGTCATCTGCAGGACGAGTTGTTTCTTCGTCTGTTTTTGAGTCAATACCTTTGATTGCTTCAATATCAAGTGGTGATGGCAAGTAATCAAGAACAGCATCCAACATCAATTGGACCCCTTTATTCTTGAATGCTGAACCAGCTAACACAGGGAAGAACTCAACGTTGATTGTTGCACGACGGATACCGGCAATCAATTCTTCTTGAGTGATTTCTTCACCTTCAAGATATTTCATCATTAGTTCTTCGTCTGTTTCAGCAACAGCTTCGACTAATTTTTCACGCCATTCTTGTGCTTGTTCTGCATATTCTTCAGGAATTTCAGTTTCTTGGATGTCTGTGCCTAGATCGTTTGTGTAGATCTCTGCTTTCATCGTTACCAAGTCAATGATACCTGTGAAGTTATCTTCAGAACCGATTGGCAATTGGATTGGATGCGCGTTCGCTTGTAAACGATCGTGCAATGATTTTACTGAGTATAAGAAGTCTGCACCGATTTTATCCATTTTGTTACAGAATACGATACGAGGTACTCGGTACTCAGTTGCTTGACGCCAAACAGTTTCAGTTTGAGGTTCAACACCTGATTGTGCATCAAGTACAGTTACAGCACCATCCAATACACGTAGAGAACGTTGAACTTCGATTGTGAAGTCTACGTGTCCTGGTGTATCGATGATATTTACGCGGTAACCTTTCCACTGCGCAGTAGTGGCAGCAGATGTAATCGTGATACCACGTTCTTGTTCTTGTTCCATCCAGTCCATCTGTGAAGCTCCTTCGTGAGTTTCACCGATTTTATGGATTTTACCAGTATAGTACAAGATACGCTCTGTTGTTGTAGTTTTACCTGCATCAACGTGAGCCATGATACCAATATTACGAGTTTTTTCTAGCGAAAATTCTCTTGCCATTTTCTTACTCCTCTCTTTGTTTAAATCGATTGTAAATTGACTTTCTGCTGTGGGATTAGCCGACAGACAGAGAGGATCTTACCAACGATAATGAGCAAATGCGCGGTTCGCGTCTGCCATTTTGTGTGTGTCTTCGCGTTTTTTAACAGAAGCTCCAGTATTGTTTGCAGCGTCCATGATTTCTTTCGCTAAGCGTTCTTCCATTGTGTGTTCACCGCGCAAGCGAGCGTAGTTAACTACCCAACGTAGCGCTAAAGTCGTGCGACGTTCAGGGCGAACTTCAACTGGTACTTGATAGTTTGAACCCCCAACACGACGTGCTTTAACTTCAAGAACAGGCATAACATTGTTCATTGCTTGTTCAAACACTTCTAATGGATCGTTACCTGTAGATTCTTTGATCAAATCAAAGGCATTATAGATAATATTAGCAGCAACACCGCGTTTTCCGTCAACCATTACACGGTTGATCAAGCGAGTTACTAATTTTGAGTTATAAATAGGATCTGGTAAAACATCACGTTTTGCAACAGGACCTTTACGTGGCATCCGTAACTCCTCCTTCCGAAATATTCTTCATAGTTGATCGAACGACTATTATATAGTAGGTTCGATTTTCATTTGTAGTAAATAATTAAAATTAAGCTTTAGGTCTTTTCGTACCGTATTTAGAACGGCTTTGTTTACGGTCGTTCACACCAGCAGTATCTAGTGCACCACGAACGATATGATAACGTACCCCTGGTAAGTCTTTTACACGTCCACCGCGTAATAGTACCACGCTATGCTCTTGTAAATTGTGACCAATCCCTGGGATATAAGCAGTAACTTCAATTAAGTTTGACAAACGAACACGAGCATATTTACGTAAAGCTGAGTTCGGTTTTTTAGGTGTCATTGTTCCCACACGTGTAGCTACCCCACGTTTTTGAGGAGAGTTCACGTTTGTTTGAGTTTTCTTAAAGCTGTTATATCCTTTGTTCAAAGCAGGTGAATTAGATTTTTCCACCTTTGATTTACGAGGTTTACGTACTAATTGGTTAATTGTAGGCATTCCTAGTTCCTCCTTCCCACGATTCACATCTAGTTCCACACATCCAGGTGGTTCTTTTTTTGCGATAAAAAATAAATGCAGTTATGCATCTTTATCAAATATGCTTTGATAAACAGTCAGCACGTCTCTTAACAGAGACCTGTAGATAAAGCACCTTAGTTAGAATATCACGGATAAAAAAGAATGTCAACCAAACATATACATTTTTTTCTATCCTATAAAAATTGTGTTATGCTCTCTATCTTTTTCGATTAAATCAAGCTAAAATAGCAGTTAAAGAGCTATAAAAATGCTGGAGGGATAGAAATGAACTTAAAGCAATTAGTAGGCATTAAAGCTGCAGAATTTGTTGAAGATGGCATGATCGTTGGACTTGGAACTGGTTCTACTGCCTATTATATGGTAGAAGAAATTGGCCGACGCATGCGCGAAGAAGGATTGAAAATCACTGGTGTCACTACTTCTAGCGGTACAAAAGCACAAGCAGAAAGCTTAGGTATCCCTTTGAAAAGTATTGATGAAGTCCCAGTCGTCGATTTGACGATCGATGGTGCCGATGAAATCAGTGCCGATTTTCAGGGGATCAAAGGTGGCGGTGCTGCTCTTTTATTTGAAAAGATCGTTGCATCTTATTCAAAACAAACGATCTGGATCGTCGATGGATCAAAAATGGTGGATCAACTTGGGCGCTTTCCACTCCCTGTCGAAGTCATCCCCTATGGTTCTCAACAACTGATGCGTCTTTTTAAAGAAAAAAACTATCAGCCTGTATTACGTCAAACAGAAACTGGTGAGACCGTCGTAACAGATAGTGGGCACTATATTATTGACCTTCATTTAGAACGAATCGAAGATCCCGAAAAATTAGCGACTTATTTGGATCAATTAGTCGGTGTCGTCGAACACGGCTTGTTTTTAAATATGGTTTCAAAGGTTGTCGTTGCCTCTGAAAATGGCGTGTCTGTACTCGATACTCCCTTTCAAAAATAATGCGAAAGAGATTCGTTGAAAATGCCTAAAAAAACTATCTTTTTCAGTTACTTTATGCTACATTTTTACTTGTCTCAAACACTTAGAAAACTTTGCTAGAAAGGAATCACCATGAAGATTATCGGTTATGCACGTACAACTATTAATGATGTCGATTCGACGGCTCAAATGCAAAAACTCTCTGATTTTGGTTGTCACGAAATTTTTCACGAAACGTATGGTCAAAAAGACAGTTTATCTGACGCCATTTGTTTAGAAAAAGTCATCGAAAAAATGGAGCAAGGCGATACATTAGTGATTTGCCAGCTTCATCATCTAGGAAAATCGACAAGACAACTAACAGAATTCACGAAATTATTTAAAGACCGTGGGTTACATCTAGTCAGCATCACAGAAAAAATCGATACTCGCGAACCTATGGGGACGGTCTACTTCCAATTGATGGAAGGATTAGCTGAGATGGAGTGTGCATTGATCAAAGAACGCACGCTGATTGGATTAGATGAAGCACGCAAAAAAGGAAAAATCGGCGGACGACCAAAAATCGATGCCAAAACAATCAAAAAAATTCGTCGTCTCTACTATGAAAAGAAAGAAACGATCCAATTTATTTCTTCAAAATGTGGCGTTTCAGTCGGCACTTGCTACAAATATATCAACCTACCTGAAAAAGAGCTTCAGCAATTATTCAATTAATTAGCAAGTACAAACCCGTTGATTTCAATAATTGATCGAAAGAACCCACACTAAACAAACAGAAATTATTTTACTTAATAGATAAAAAGGTTGTCAAACAAGTTTTTTGAGTGAAAGCTCTGTAATAACGCTTGTTTACAGCCTTTTTTTTAGTTCGTCTGTGGTCTTTTAAACAAACAGCTTTCATTTTACAATGGAAATCTTATGAAAAACATTGTACAATAAGGCAGAACTGAAATTTTCAGAAATAACACTTATTTTAAAGGAGAGTTAAACATGCCAAAATTAGTTTTTTCTCGTCACGGTCTTAGCGAATGGAATGCATTGAACCAATTTACTGGTTGGGCAGATGTAAACCTAGCACCAGAAGGAATCGAAGAAGCAAAAGAAGGCGGACGTAAAATCAAAGAAGCTGGAATCGAATTTGATGTTGCTTATACTTCTGTATTAACTCGTGCCATCAAAACTTGTAACTTGATTTTAGAATACTCAGATCAACTTTGGGTACCACAAATCAAATCATGGCGCTTGAACGAACGTCATTATGGTAAATTACAAGGATTAAATAAAAAAGAAACAGCAGAAAAATATGGTGACGAACAAGTTCACATCTGGCGTCGTTCATACGACACTCTTCCTCCATTAATGGAAGCAACTGATGAAGGTTCAGCAGCAAACGATCGTCGTTATGCAATGTTAGACAAACGCGACGTACCTGGTGGAGAAAACTTGAAAGTTACTTTAGAACGCGCATTGCCATTCTGGCAAGACGAAATTGCACCAGCTTTGTTAGACAACAAAACTGTCTTAGTTGCTGCACATGGTAACTCTTTGCGTGCATTAGCAAAACACATCGAAGGAATCTCTGATGAAGACATCATGGATCTTGAAATCCCAACAGGTCAACCACTTGTTTATGAATTAAACGACGACTTGACTGTCATCAAAAAATACTACTTATAATAGATATTCTATTGTAAGTATGACAGCCTCCTCACCTCCTATTATTGTAAGAGATGAAGGGGCTGTTTTTTTTAGACATTGGATAAACTGTAGTCTTAGCTCTTTAATGCTCAGAGTATCAATGTTACTAGGTAAAGAATCTTATTCTTCATATACAAGTAATGACTAAAAAATAATATAGACACTACCCACATTATTCCCCAAGCGATAGTGTCCACTTTCTTTAATGTTTTATTGTTAATACTCATCTAACTAAACGAATAAATAGTAAGATTGACATCTAAACTTATATACTACTTAATGTGAAATTGTCTATTCAATAAAGTAGATGAAGATGATTATGTAAAAAATATGCTCATACTTTTAAATAAGAACTACATCTCAATTGTAATAATTCCTAACTCAATCCCACGTACTACAGCTGTAACGGTAGAGTGAACATTTAACTTGTTGAAAATGTGTTGCATATGAGTTGAAACCGTCCGTCGACTACTATAAATAATTTCAGCAATTTCTTGTTGGCTCTTACCTTGAGCTACCAACTGCAAAATTTTTTTTTCCGTTTTTGTTAAACTTACATATATTTTTTCATATTCTGGAAAAATAGTATCTCCCCCATTTACTAGATGAATCTTCGTCACGAGATCTTCCACTGAACTTGTTTTATTGACAAATGCTTTTGCCCCCATGTTTATTGCTTCTTCATAATTTCTTATCAATGTGCTACCTGAAAGAAACATTAGTTTTGTTTCTGGAAACAACTTGAGTATTTTTTCCCCTTCTTCTAATCCATTTTTCTCACCTAACCGAATATCCATCAACACAATATCTGGTTTTTCTTGCTTGACTACTTCAAGACAATCTTTACGGTGATTACATGTAACAAAGTGATCAAAATACTTCCTTAAATATAATTCAAGGCTTTGTAAAAAAAGTTCATGGTCATCAAATAAGATAATTTTCATTACTATCTGTCATCCCTTTCGATTTAAATCGATGAAATACTCCGATAATTCTAAATAAAAACACAGTGCTATTTCTAAAGAGCATTGGTAATTTATATAAGGTGTGGAGAATAGCTAAGAAGATAAGCCAATAAATTCCCTTGAAAACTTTTTCTCAAGTTTCCTCTGTTGATTCAGTGACTATATTTATACCAAACTGTATCTCCCTGATAGTTCTCTATTACACAATAATTGAACACAAAAGCTTACAAAAAAACTCTCTATTTTTATTATATTTCATGCCTACTCGTTTTTAAATAGGTAAAACGAGAAATAAAATAACTCACATTGCTTATTTTAAAAAGCATTTTTTTATTCTACAATTAATGTTGTCAAGAGATAGAACAACTCAGCATTTTAAAATAGTGGATACTTTTACATACAAGAAATGCATACTTTGATACAAAAAACACTATTATAAAATAAATAATTTTTTTGGAAAGAAGGAATAATTGATCATGAAAAAAATGTTAAAGAAGTATTTTATTGCTAATTTGGGACTACTCTGTATTTTATCCGTCATATTCCCCTCAACCTTAACCGCTTATGCTTCCGAGCTTCCAGAAGAACAAAAAGCTACTGTAACACGTGTTTCAAATGATACGTGGCTAGCGTTTGAACAAGAGTTCAATCAAATGATTCAATCAAAAAAACAATTAACCGGAAATACTTCACTTTCTGAAGAAGAAGCATTTTACTTAATAAACAAATACGATGGGGCGCAATCAACTGTCTATATTTCAGGCAGAGCTTCCTACTCAGAAATGTTTAAAACAGGGGCTTATAATGCTTTTGCTTCTTCAAAATCTTCCATGGCTAATCTTCGCGACGACTATGGAACCTGTGCAACGTTACTACAATCTGTAGGGGTTCTCGGAGGAGCAATGGCTGGAGGACCAGCAGGCGCATTACTTGGATTAATTGGCTCTACAATATTAGGTACTCGCTTTAGAGATGCAAATTCTGATATGAAGAAATGGATCAATGTTGGATCATCAAAAGGTGGCTGTCGCTTCACAGCTACAGATGAGTTCCCTATTGCAAGTTTGAATACACTAACACAAAGTCCAATTCAAAAGCTATGATCTTAGGAAAGATTTTAATAGTGGTAGTCTATCTCTTCTCGCTATACAGCTATTACTATTACAAGATCAAGAAAGGTAAGGAGACAAAATTAAGTAGAATCGGATTAGTTCTGTATACCTTGTTTGTTATGATTTGTCTTTGTATACTTTAAATTTCCTTTTTTAGGTTATGAATCAATCAGTAATCCATTCTGAATAACTCGAAAGATCCATAATATTAGACGTTTTACTGATAGCCCAGCCTAGCTATTCTTTCTAAGCTGGGCTATTTATTAGCACATAAATAGCGAGAGGACAAATAGATTATATAAGCTATGTAACATAATAGCAGGTAATATATTGTTGGTTTTCACGTATAGATATGTTGTAGCTAAAGTCAAAAATAGAATTTGGACCATTGCTAATAAATTTCCGCTATATGTAAAGCTATGCCCATAGAAAAACAATCCTGTTGAAACCAACCCATACACTATTTTTAACCAATTAGAATCAGTTATACTCAAAAATAGGTAACGGTAAACTATTCACTTATTAGGGCAATCACTATGACAGAAAATAGAACAACACTATCGTAATTTTGTGAGACTACTTCAAAACTACCAAATACAAGTACCATATATATAAAATTCATCACTAACAAAAGTAGCAAAGTGAATCCTACTTGTTTCATCATTGACATATTCAGACCTTGTAATGCTCGATTTAATTCGGACATGCAAAGTAAGTAAGTAAATAAATAAAATCATTATCAGATTTAGAATCAATTGGTTATTTTCTAATAATATGAGAATGGTCTTACTTCTTATTATTCCGAAGTTTGTTATACAAAAAATGGTTATCCAGACAGTTAGAATGATACTTTTATTTAGAGTTAACCGAATGTGATCTACCTTCATCTTGACCACCAATTAATCGAACGATGAGTCATCTTGTCCCCCTTCTCACCGTCTCCTGAAAAAGCAAGCAGTAATCGCATAGATAGTTAAAACACTGTCATTCTCTTTCTTATCGCATTCCTAACATATAATGCTTATATTTATTAAACAAACAATATCTTCTTATATCTCCCCTCCAATTTATCAACTTACTATGTAAAAGTACTGTTTGTTGTTTTCATCCTACTTTTCTCAATTATCTAAAAACATTAAGTATTACTTATTTTCATTATACCCCTTCCTTTTTTTGTATAGCAAGGTGCAGAGAAAGAAACCTATTAGTAAAATCTTGTACAGATAACATTTGTATTTTTTATCTACTAGTAACCTACAGTAACACTTACGCAAAAAGCGTAAAAGCCAAAATAGTTCCCTATTATGACTTTTACGTTTAATCAAATTCTTTCATTACAATTACTACCCTTGAATCGCCGTTTCCAATCCTACTTCAATCATGTCATTGAATGTTGTCTGACGTTCGCTGGCAGTTGTTTCTTCACCGGTGATCAGATGGTCACTGACCGTCATGATCGCTAATGTTTGCACTTGGTATTTTGCACCTAGATAATACAACGCAGCAGCTTCCATTTCCACGCCCATCACACCAAGTTCTGCTAACTTGAATGTCTCTGTCAAATCGTCTTTGTAGAAAGAATCTTCTGATAGTACATTGCCAACGTGTGTAGTAAAACCTTTTTCTTTCGCTACTTCGTATGCTTTCAACAACAAGTCAAAATCACAGATTGGTGGAAAATGGAACGCGTTGAAATTCTTTTCGATCATAGAAGAACTTGTCGCGGCTCCTTGTGCTAAGACCAAGTCACGAACGTGTACGTCTTTTGACAAGGCACCGCATGTGCCAACACGAATCAATTTTTTTACGTCATAGGAATTGACCAACTCATGCGCATAGATCATCGCTGAGGGCATACCCATTCCTGTTCCTTGAACAGAGACTCTTTCCCCTTTATACGTTCCAGTATAACCAAGCATACCGCGTACTTGGTTATAGCAAACGGGATTCTCTAAAAAAGTTTCTGCAATATACTTCGCTCTTAGTGGATCGCCAGGAAGTAAAATCTTGTCTGCGATTTCTCCTGGTTTTGCTTCAATATGAACACTCATTTCCGGACCTCTCAATCAATTTTTTATAGTAAAGAAAGTGTTTCTTTGATCAATGATTTAAATGTTTGTTTGACTCTCTCAGTTGTTTCAACGACTTCTTCGTGATTCAAGTTTGCTTGCATACCAGCAGCCAAGTTAGTGATACAAGAAATCCCTAAGACCTTCAATCCGCTATGAGCTGCAACAATGACTTCTGGTACAGTCGACATGCCCACTGCATCTGCACCCATCACGCGAGACATGCGAATCTCAGCTGGTGTTTCGTACGTTGGACCGGAATAGCCCATATACACGCCTTCTTTTAATTCTACGTCCAATAATGTCGCTGCTGCTTTTGCCATTTCGCGATACGCTTTTGTATAAGCTTCACTCATATCAGGGAAACGAGGCCCCATTTCTTCGTCATTAGGCCCAATCAATGGATTTTGACCTGTAAAGTTGATATGATCCGTGATCAGCATTAAATCACCTGGTGCAAATGATTCATTCACGCCACCACACGCATTGGTCACAACAACTGAATGCGCGCCTAGCGCAGCCATCACTCGCACAGGATAAGTGACTGTTTGCATCGAATGACCTTCATAAAAATGGAAACGTCCTTGCATCGCCAATACTTTTTTGCCTGAAAGTGTTCCGTAAACAAGTTGACCTGCATGTCCAACGACTGTCGAAGTTGGAAAGAACGGAATCTTATCATAAGGAATCACGATTGCTTCTTCGATCTCCTCTGCTAATTCACCTAAACCTGAACCTAAGATCATGCCAAAATCGATCGTTCCGACACCTTTGCTTTTGATAAACGCAGTCGTCTCTTGTAACATCTCATTTAATTTCATTGTTTTTCTCCTATATATAAAATTTTGATTATTCTATCTTACATAATAAAGCCAATGATGATTCATTGATGGATGATGCACGTCGTTATTTCAATAGTTTTAAAAAACTTTCGCCATTTTCAGTTGCTGCTACGTTAAAGTTTTCGGCAATCGTTGCAGAGATATCCGCATAATAACCTTGTGGTAAACTACCTTGCCCACTCATTTGTTTACTATAAGCAAGTAATGGCACGTATTCGCGAGTATGGTCAGTACCAGTGAAAGTTGGATCATTCCCATGGTCAGCGGTGATTAATAATAGATCATCGTCAGCCATTGCATCTAATAATTCTGGAATACGCAAATCAAAATCTTCGATAGCACGCGCATAACCAACCACATCGCGACGATGACCGTATAACGCATCAAAATCGACTAAGTTTGTAAAACTCAACCCAGTGAAGTCTTGTTTCATCACATTCAATAATTGATCTACACCGTCCATATTGCTCTTTGTACGAACAGAATCGGTGATGCCTTGGCCATTGAAAATATCATTGATCTTACCGACTGCAATAACATCTTTGCCGGCTTCTTTCAATGAGTCTAAAACCGTATGTCCAAATGGATCTAATGCGTAATCGTGACGGTTGCTTGTTCGCGTAAAGTTACCTGGCTCACCAAGATATGGACGGGCAATGATCCGACCGATCATATAAGGATCATCTTTTGTAATTTCACGAACATATTCGCAAATCCGATAAAGTTCTTCTAAAGGAATAATTTCTTCATGTGCAGCAATTTGTAACACTGGATCAGCTGACGTATAAACGATCAAGTCGCCGGTGTTCATTTGATGTTCACCAAAGTCGTCAATGACTGCTGTTCCACTATAAGGTTCGTTACAAACAATTTTACGTCCAGAGAATTCTTCGATTTTCTTCAATAATTCATCCGGGAAGCCGTTTGGAAAAACACGAAATGGTGTTTTGATATTCAAGCCCATGATTTCCCAATGTCCTGTCATTGTATCTTTGCCGACAGAAACTTCTTCCAATTTGGTCGCATACCCTTGATGATCTTGCACTGCTTCGACCCCTTCTAAAAGACGAATCGTTCCTAATCCAAGTTGCTCCAAATTCGGTATCGTCAACCCAGCTTCTTTAGCAATATGACCTAATGTATCCGAACCTTTATCTCCGAATTTTTCAGCATCAGGTGCTTCTCCGATTCCGACTGAATCCATGACGATCAAATGTACGCGTTTAAACATGAGTATTCCTTCTTTCTATTTATTTTCTTTATAAAGTAAAAAGGGCGAGCCGAAAAAAACTTCCCGTAACCCGCCCTTTTTAATCACTAAACGATTATTTAGATTTTATATAATTCTTACCGTTGGCTTTTGGTCCAGATGCTTTACCTAAGAACGCCACTAAAACGATAATCGTTAATAGATAAGGCGCAATTTGTAGTAAAACTGGTGGAATTGAAGAAATCACTGGTAATTGCGCGCCGATGATACTCAAACTTTGTGCAAAACCAAAGAATAAGGATGCACCCATCGCACCTAGTGGATTCCACTTACCAAAAATCATTGCAGCCATTGAGATGAACCCTTGACCGACAATCGTTCCTGCTGAAAAGTTCCCAGAGATCGATTGAGCGAACACAGCTCCACCCATGCCTCCAAGAAGACCAGAAATCAAGACACCTGAATAGCGCATCGCATATACATTGATCCCTAGTGTATCTGCAGCTTGAGGATTTTCCCCAACAGAACGTAAACGTAAACCAAATTTAGTTTTGAAGATGACGAACCATGCGATAACAGCAATTAAAATCGCACAATACGCTGGTAAAAATGTATTTCTAAAGAAAATTTGACCAATCACTGGAATCTCAGATAATCCAGGAAATGAAAAGTAACCTAAGTTTTGTGAGATATTGTCTGTTTGTCCTTTACCATACCATGCTTTGATCAAAAATACACCTAAAGCAGGTGCCATCAAATTGATGACCGTTCCGCTGATGATATGGTCTGCGCGCAAGCTGATTGTTGCGACTGCATGGATCAAGGAAAAGAGAACACCAACTACGCCACCGACTAAAATAGCAATCCAAGGAGTCATTGAGCCTAATGTGTCACTCATCGTCAAGTTGAAGACGACCGCACTAAACGCCCCCATCACCATGATGCCTTCTAACCCAACGTTGACGATCCCGCTTCGTTCAGAAAACGTTCCGCCTAAGGAGGTTAAAATCAACGGTGTTGAATAAACAAGTGTTGATGTAAGGATCAAGGAAATCAGTTCTACTGTTGACATTACAGCTCTCCTCCTTCTTGATTTTGTTGATTTGGTTTCGTTTCAATCGTTGCGACGATTTCCTCTTGTTTTTTCCCTTGGAAGAATTTCGCCATAAGGAAACGAATCAAGAAGTTGATCCCCACGAAGAAGATGATCAAGGCAATCGATACATTGACGATTTCAAATGGTACTCCAGCACCAGTCTGCATTCCTAATCCACCGATTTTTAGGACACTGAATAATAGCGCAGATAACAAAATCCCAATCGCAGAACCAGAACCTAATAATGACACGGCCATACCATCAAACCCGATGGATAATGAGGTTGTCTGTACGAAGAAGTTTTGATATGTTCCTAGTCCTTCGACCACACCACCTAGTCCGGCTAATCCACCAGAGATAACCATAGATAAGACAATTGTTCGTTTACTACTCATTCCCGCATATTCAGAGGCATATGGATTCAATCCAACAGAACGGATCTCAAAGCCTAAGGTTGTTTTCTTCATGACTATCCATACAACCACTAACGCAATCAGTGCCAAGAAGAGTCCGCCATTCACACGAGAGCCTCCAAACATCTGGGTCAGCCAAGGAATACGTAAAGATGCATTCTCACTGATCATATTTGAAGAGTCTAAACTTGAACGATAAGATTCAGGCATTATTTCATGAAGTGTATACGTACTTAAATAGAGCAAAATATAATTCATCATGATCGTTACGATAACTTCACTTGTTCCAAAGAACGCACGTAACAATCCTGGAATAGCTGCGGCCATTGCCCCAGCAAGTGCACCTAAAATCACGCACATTGGCAAGAGAATGATTTTTGGTAGATCTGGAAAAGCTAACGCGGTCCAAATGCTTATGATCCAGCCACACAGTGCTTGTCCAGAAAGCCCGATATTAAAGAATCCGGCTGAATTTGCAACAGAAAAACCTAAGGCTGTAAAAATCAAAGGTGTTGCTTGTCTTAATGTTTCACCGATACTTCGTTGTGAACCTAACGAAGCATTCAACATGGAAGAATATCCTTGGATTGGATGGTAACCAAAGGCAACCATCAAAATAGCACCTAGAATCAACCCTAAAATAACCGAAAATATAGGCACTAGCAGATTACGGAACCTTTCGCTACGATCATTCATGTGTGTCACCAACCTTTTCTAACTCTCTACGTGCTTCTTCTAAAGTATACCCCGCCATCAATAGACCTAGCTCGTTTTCAGATGTTTCTTTTGGATCAACGATCCCCACGATTTTTCCTTGATGGATTACCGCAATACGATCGGACACATTTAAAATTTCTTCTAATTCAAAACTAATCAATAAAACTGCTTTGAACTTATCACGTTGCTCAATCAAACGTTTATGGATAAACTCGATTGCACCAACATCTAATCCACGTGTTGGATTCGCAACGATCAGTAGATCAGGGTCACGATCGATCTCGCGAGCAATGATGGCTTTTTGTTGGTTCCCACCAGATAAAGCTTTCGCTGGTACTAATTCGTTCGTTGTCCGCACATCATACTCATCGATTAAATCTCTAGCATGTTCATTCATCACACCATAGTTCAACAGACCATTTTTACTATACGGTTTTTGATAGTAGGTTTGCATGGCAATATTTTCAGATAAAGTCATATCAAGGACCAAACCATATTTATGTCGATCTTCTGGCACATGTCCTAGCCCAGATTCGGTGATTTTACGTGGTTTTTTATTCGTGATCTCTTCGTCTTTCAAACGAATCGTTCCACTTTCTACTTTACGTAAACCGGTTAACGCTTGAATCAACTCCGATTGTCCATTTCCATCGATTCCAGCAATACCTAAGACTTCACCTGCTCGGACTTCCAGACTCAAATCTTTCACTGCTTCTAATCCGCGGTTTTCTTTAACTACAAGATTTTCAACAGAAAGCACCACTTCTTGTGGACGTGCTTCTTTTTTCATTGTTTTGAATGAGACGGTTCTTCCGACCATCATATCGGCTAACTGTTGCGAAGAAACATCTTTCACATTGACCGTTCCAATCCCTTGACCACGACGAATGACCGTACAACGATCGGCAACTGCTTTGATCTCATCTAATTTATGTGTGATCAAAATGATCGACTTTCCTTCTTTGACTAATTCTTTCATGATCACGATCAATTCATCGATTTCTTGCGGCGTCAGTACGGCTGTTGGCTCATCAAAAATCAAGACATCTGCACCACGATAGAGTGTTTTTAAAATCTCCACACGTTGTTCCATACCGACAGAAATATCACGAACGTACGCATCCGGATTCACTGCTAAGCCATATTGTTCAGATAATCGTTTGATTTCTTCCCGGGCTTTCTTACGGTTCAAGATACCGCCTGTACTTGGCTCACTACCTAGTACGATATTTTCTGTTACTGTGAATGCATCGACTAACATAAAGTGTTGATGCACCATTCCGATCCCTAATTGATTGGCTTTCGTCGGGCTCGTGATTTTTACTTCTTTGCCGTGCATCAAAATCTCACCTGATGTTGGCTCTAAAAGACCGGATAAAACATTCATTAACGTTGATTTACCTGCACCATTTTCACCAAGCAAGGCATGGATTTCTCCTGCTTTCACTTGAAGGTTGATGTTGTCATTTGCTTTGAAAGTACCGAATTGTTTCGTGATATTTCGCATTTCGATGACAATATTTTCTTGATCCACATTTTTCACATCCTAACAATTTATATCCAGACGACATTGTTTAAAAAATAAAAGGGACGATGACGATCGTTCACAAAACGTCGCTCATCGAGTAACCAAAATCCAAGGAGCTAAGCTACTTGTTACAAGTTGTTCCCTTATCCAAATCGGGATACCTAGCAACTTGCATAAAAAAACAACATTAAGTAGATAACTAAACGATAGCCCTGTTAAACAATTGTCCAACAAGGCTATAGAAATGGTATTTATTAGCTTTCAGGAGTTTCAGGAACTTCGATGTCACCTGAAATGATTTTTTCTTTTGCTTCATCTACTGCTTTTTTCGCTTCATCAGAAAGTTGGCCTTCAGTGATACCTACACCGTCTTCTTTCAAACCATAAACAGTGTGTTCGCCACCAGGGAAGTCACCCTCTGCTGATTGTTGTGCTAAATCTTTTACAACTGTTCCTACACCTTTAAGTGTTGATGTCAATGTGAAGTTTTTGTCTTCACCATTCAATGTGTAGTTTCCTTCGTCAGATTGGTCACGGTCAACACCGATTACCCAAACTTTTTTGTCGCCTGATTCATTTAATGATTTTGCTTCTTGGAAGACACCGTTACCTGTACCACCTGAAGCATGGAAAATGATGTCAGCGTTTTGTGCGTACATACCTTGTGCGATTGAACGTCCTTTATCTGGAGCTGAGAAATCACCTGCGTATTGGTTCAATACTTCGATGTCTTTATTCAACGCTTCAGCGCCTGCTTTAACTCCGGCATTGAAACCAGCTTCAAAACGGTCGATTACTTCCCCTTTAACGCCACCGATAAATCCAACCACATTTGTTTCAGTTGTGTAAGCTGCTGCAACTCCAGCAAGATAAGAAGCCTCGTTATCTTTGAATGTTGCTGAAACGACGTTGTCTTTTCCTTCGATCACATCATCAATGATTGCAAAGTTTGTTTCAGGGTTACTTGTTGCTTGTTCTTCGATTGCAGGTTTCAATTTAAAACCAATCCCAAAAATTGTCTTGAAGCCAGCGTTTAACGCTTGATCGATATTTGGAATATAATCTGATTCATTGGCAGATTGGAAATATTGGAAGCCATCGTTTCCACGTGACAAGCCTTCCTCTTTACCCCAATCTTCTAACCCTTCCCAAGCTGACTGGTTGAATGAACGGTCGTCGACGCCACCTGTATCTGTAATCAATGCTGCAGTTGCTGTTCCTGATGCACTGTTTCCACCGGTTGAATCAGTAGAATCTGAACCGCCGTTACCGCATGCGCTTAAAAGTAAGCCTGCTGATAGTGCGATAGCACCTAAACCAAATAATTTTGCTTTTTTCATTTCTGTAAAGCCCCCTAAAAGTAGTTGTTTTTTCAACAGTCAGCTGACTGAATTGAACATAATTTATAAATCTTTTTCTGAAAATGCGTAAGGTAATAACTCTCTTACGGTCATCGTTTTCGTCACACCATTGTCGCCAACCAACGTGACTGGCATCTCTGGCTCACAAAATTCTGCCATTACTTGGCGACAAGCACCACATGGAGAAATCGGCTCAGGTGTATGACCTGCAACGACTAGATGTGTAAAGTCCATTTTTTTTTCAGATACTGCTTTAAAAAACGCAGTACGTTCTGCGCAATTCGTTAAGCCAAATGACGCATTTTCGATATTCAATCCTTGATAGGTTTTCCCAGATGCTGTCACTAAACAAGCACCTACTGGAAATTTGGAATAAGGCACATACGCTTTATCCAAAGCGTCGATAGCGATATCGATCCATTCTTGTTTGATTTCTGACATCTTTTTCTCCTTAGAATATTAATAGCCTTCGCCAGTTGAACCGGACATGATTGATACACCAGCACTTGTACCGATTCGTGTTGCACCGGCTTCGATCATTGCCAGGGCTTCCGCTTCATTGTGGATACCTCCTGAAGCTTTGACGCCCATTTCTGGACCAACCGTTTCACGCATCAAGCGGATATCTTCCACTTTCGCGCCACCTGTTGAGAAACCAGTAGATGTTTTCACAAAATCAGCTCCTGCAGCTTTCGCTAATTCACAAGCTTTGATGATTTCCGCTTGTTCTAACAAGGCTGTTTCAATGATTACTTTAACTAACGCGCGATCTTTAGCAGCTTCGACTACGGCTTCGATATCTTTTTTCACGACATCGTCTTGTTCAGATTTCAAGGCACCGATATTGATGACCATATCCACTTCATCTGCGCCATTTTCGATCGCATTCTTTGTTTCAAATGCCTTTGTTTCGGCCGTATTTGCTCCTAATGGGAAACCAATAACGGTACAAACAGCGACTGGCTCACCTTGTAATTCCTCTTTCGCCAAGGCAACCCATGTTGGATTGATACATACTGAATAGAAATGATGTTTTTTTGCTTCCTCAATAATGCGCATCACATCTGCTTTTGTTGCATCTGCTTTTAGAATTGTGTGGTCGATCATTCGATTTAATTCCATGTCTCTTCTCCTTCTACTCTGTAATGATGTCATGAATCAGGATAGGCTTCTCCGCCGTATCACCGATTTCAATATTTTTATATAACAAGTCGATCACTGGCGAAATGTCTTCTTCATTACTATAGATCGTCAATAGCGATTCGCCAGCTTCTACTTTATCACCGATTTTCTTATTCAATCGTAAACCAACAGCATGATCAATCGAATCTTCTTTCGTTTTACGTCCTGCACCAAGCATCATTGCTGCGATCCCTAATTCGTTCGCAACGATTTTTGTCACGACACCTGTTGTCTTCGCTGGCAGTTCATAAATATAACGAGCAGTTAACAACCGCGCAGGTTCATCGACAACTGTTGGGTCGCCCCCTTGGTTCTGGATCATTTCTTTGAATTTAGCTAAAGCTTTCCCTGATTCAAGGGCTTCTTTTAGCATTTCGCGCGCTTCTTCGATCGATGCCACTTTTTTGGCTAAAACGACCATTTGACTACCTAAAGCATAGCACATTTCAACTAAATCTTCCGGTCCGTTCCCTTGAAGTGTTTCAATGGCTTCAACGACTTCTAAGCTGTTGCCGATTGCTTCACCCAACGGTTCAGACATATCAGAGATCACTGCTACTGTTTGGCGACCGGCTAATTTGCCGATCCGTGTCATGGTCTTCGCCAAGCGTCTCGCGTCATCGATATTTTTCATGAAGGCACCGTCACCCGTCGTCACATCTAGCACGATCGCATCCGCTCCTGCAGCGATTTTCTTACTCATGATCGAACTAGCAATCAATGGGATCGAGTTGACCGTTGCCGTCACATCACGCAAGGCATACAATTTTTTATCTGCTGGAGCGAGATTGCCCGATTGGCCGATCACCGCTACTTTACTTTCGTTCACGGTGCGGATGAATTCTTCATCTGATAGTTCGATCCGAAATCCAGGAATAGCTTCTAACTTATCTAATGTGCCACCTGTGTAGCCAAGACCACGCCCTGACATTTTTGCCACAGTTGCACCTACACTTGCTACTAAAGGTGCTAAAATCAGGGTAGTTGTATCCCCCACGCCTCCGGTAGAATGCTTGTCGACTTTGATCCCATCTAAGGAACTTAAATCGATCACATCGCCAGAATGAGCGATTGCCAACGTTAGATCAGTGATTTCTTCATCGGTCATATCCTGATAGAAAATAGCCATCAATAATGCGCTGATTTGGTAATCAGGAATGTTATCATTTGTGTAGTTCGTGACAATGTACGAAATCTCTTCCTTTGATAATTGGTGTCCATCTCTCTTTTTTTCGATCAAATCGACCATCCGCATGCCGTAATCCTCCTCGTTCTTCATTCGGTATTATACAGGAATTTCGAAAAAGGTAAACCACTTTAGTAAACCGGTTTACTATTTCCCTGCAATGTATCTTACCAACTTTGTAAACACTTACATAAGCAATATAACGCCCTACTAGACCTTTGTCAATGTTTTTACGCTCTCACGAATAATTAATTTTGTTTCAAAGACTTTGTTCGGAACTTTTCTTTGTGGAAATTCAATCGTGTCAATCAAAAAGCGAGCTGCATAAAAACCGATATCGAAACTCGGTTGCTTGACCGTTGTCAACTTAGGGATCATATACTCAGACAATTTTAATCCATCAAAGCCGATGACCGAAATATCCTCTGGAATACGCTTGCCCATTTCATCGATTGCTTGGTAACAACCAATCGCCATGGCATCATTCCCACAAAATACCGCCGTTACATCTTTATGACGTAACAAGCGCTTACTTGCTTCGTACCCTCCTTGGACAGTCAGGTCTCCTTCTTCTACAAACTTACCGTTGAACGCCAGTCCATGATCTTTTAGTGCATGACGATAACCATTGAATCGCTCTTCTAACTGATAATAGCCAGTTGTCTCTTTTAGCATACCAATTTTAGTATGACCATTTTTGATCAATAACGAGACAGCTTGATAAGCGCCTTCATATTCTTTCACGATCAAGCGACCGTTATCTCGACGATTCAACCCACGATCGATCAGGATGATCGGCATGTTGTTATAAAAACTACTATCAAGTGCATACTCTTGAGGCAACACATTCGGCGTCGCTAACAATAAACCATCTACGGATCGATGAGAAAGCTCCCTTAAATACTTCAGTTCATTGTCTTGACTATGTCTGGAGTTACAAAGAATGATGACATATCCTAAGGGGTTTAAATAACTTTCAACCCCTTCGATCACTTTAGAAAAGAAGAAATCCGTCACATCTGGCACGATCATGCCAATCGTTTTTGAGTGACGATTGATCACATTGGAAGCAAAATAATCTGGCTTGTAATGATGTTCATTTACGATCGACAACACTTTTTTTCGTGTCTTTTCACTAAAACGGCTGCCTTTATTATTTAAAATCTGTGACACAGTCGTCACTGAAACACCTGCCATCTCAGCAATATCTCGAATTGTCAGTTTCACTTTTGTTCCCCCTTTATATATGTAAATTCCCTAACAGTGTACCAAATGGTTTTCGAAATGGATAGAGGGAAAAAAGGCTTGGTCAAAAGTAAATGAGTATAATATAGAGATTCACTAGATAAATTTTATAACAATGTCTTATGTTTCGTGGTTCACTCTCATTTCCCCTCATCCTACTTTATTTACCCATCACCGATGACGATTCGTTTATTTGATGTAGTAACATCTATACTCTAAAAATCGACCGCCCCACCCTAGTGTATGTAAATTGCTCTGATTTTATAGACTTTTAAAAAAGCTCGACGTGCTTTTTCACTGTTATTTTAGATATGTAAAAGCATTAAATAATATGTTATTTTTCTATCTTGCATTCCTTATTTTTCACTTTATTTGTCCTGTCATTTTCCTTCCACATCCATTGAGCAACTTCTTGTACAAACAAAAAAAGTCAAAGAAATACTGCTTATTTCTTCGACTGTTTCGTTGCTTTTATTCAGTTGCTTTCAGTCTTCTTTCACACTTCGGATAATATAATAGCCTTTATCTTTGATCACGATTTCTGCGTTCCCAAATGTTTCTTGCATTTTCTTTTGTGCGCTAGGTGCCCCTTGTTTTTTCTGAATGACGATCGTTAAAGTACCGCCCGTACGTAAACGAGGATACGCACCTGTCAAGATTTCATGTACGACTTTTTTGCCTGCACGAATCGGCGGATTGCTGACAATTGCAGCGTAATCTGTTTCTGTCACCTCTTCATAAATGTTTGACTGGTAAATCGCTACATTTTTGATTCGATTTCGCTTCGCATTTCCTTGGGCTAAATCAACCGCTCTAGCATTAATGTCTACCATCTCCACGAAACGTTCACTCGCATAGGCAAGAGAAAGTCCGATTGGACCATAACCACAGCCAACATCCAAAATTTTGCCATCTGGTAGCTGTGCCCATTCAAAGGCATCGATCAATACACGTGAGCCATAATCAACTGTTTCACGTGAAAACACACCCGAGTCCGTCACGAACTGAAAAGTTTTCCCTCTTAGCTCAAATGACCATTCGTCAAACTCATGAGCAATCTCTGGGTGTTCGGAATAATAATGATTCGTCATAGTTTCCATCCTTCTTATCTGTTAGTTGTTCATAGTCTAACGTGTTCCATGAGAAGATGCAAGTGAAACTGTATGTCTTCGTTTTTCTTTTACCAAATTAAGCTATTTAATGTGATACAGAAGGAAAAATCACATCCCTTAACATTTCTCTATTTGTCCTTTTTCGGTATTTGCGTAATCTGTTTCGTGAAAGTAGGAACAGGGTACATCGGACGAGCATAATCCTTGATATTATCGCCTTTATGATGACAAATCGCGAGAGAATCATCCAATTAAACAAATGAACATTATTGACTCTTACTTCCGCTGACCGATATGATGTGGATGAAAAAATAATCATATTAGGTGAGGTTACTCTGAAGAACATAGGTTATCGCTCGGAAATGTCGAGAGACAGTAACGAGTAAAGCAGGGATTGTCGAATTAAGGCTTTTCCAAGATAACTAGAACTTGTTTCTTACGTCTCAGAAAGCCAAAGCTCAATTAACGTGATTACAATTGCGCACCACAATTGCAAATTACACGTTCCAATGTTTATTTGAGTACGCCGACCTTTATGTATTGAGGAGGCTTTTTTAGGTTGTCAGCAAAAATCGCACCACCGAGAAAACGATGACCATCGCTTGACGTAAAAATAGCTGTCTTGGTATCCTATTGCTATTTTCAACTATTTCGATTTCCTTACTTGGTTGAGATTCGCTTCATCCACTACAACAAATCAATGACTGTCCTCCCAGCAAAAAACTTATTAATGACCAACTCACATCCAATCTCATAGTGATTTATTTCACAGAATATTAAGGATTGTTTAATCTCTATGTGTGCTTCACGATAACTATTGTTTTTTTAAGAGGCCCATGAGACATTTAAAAGGAGAATAAAATGATAAAGGAGACCTAGCTGTATGTCGATCGAAAAATTAGAATATTTCTATATGATTGCCCGTTTCAACAGCCTCTCGCAAGCTTCAAAAGAGCTATATGTTAGTATTTCTTCGTTAAGTAGTTCTTTAAAAAGTTTAGAACAAGAAATCGGGACAGATTTGTTTGAACGTCACGGGAAAAAGATCATATTGAGTACCCATGGAAAATCAATCCTTCCTTCCGTAGAATTGATTTTGGCGGAAGCGAAGAAATTGAATATCTCATTAAATGAATCAGTAGACTATCCTTCTTTGCGTGTTGGTACAAGCGATGCTTCGTTTATCTTTGAAGCAAACAAATATCCAATCCGGCATCAAAACTTTACGATCGACTACCGTTATATTCCTTCATTGGATCTGCTAAATAAACTAAGCCAGAAAGAAATCGACTTTGCCATTACTTCTGCTACCTTAGATCACCCCAAATTTATTCAAACAAGGTTAGCCACTTTGGAACTTAAAGTAGCAATCAGTAACTATTTTGTAAAACCAGATGGGATATTATCCGCGGAAGTACTAGAAGAGTTACCTTTTATCTTTTTACTCGACCATGTAGAACATCAAGTGATTACGAAAAAAGTAGTCAAGCAGCTGATCAATGAACCAAAATATGTCGTCTGTCCAGATAGTTTAGGGGCAGCGAAAATGATTACAGAAGGAAAAGGAATGCTATTAGCCAATACCTTTGTGCAAGAACTTTTAGCTATTGAACCTGTTTGTTTTGTCTCTCTACCAACATTTCCAACCATTCATTTTTATCTTTATAAAAACAGTGAATCAGAAAATTTTTACTTCTATCCAGAGGTTGAAAAAGAAATCCAAGCGATTTTTAATCAAACATGTCACACTACACAAATGATGGACTCTGCTGATACTGGCACCTATTACTGCCAAAACGATAAATACTGAAATCAAAATAAAACAAGTATTTCAATGTCGTAAATGAACACCGATAAGAGATCCCAGAGAGATTAATCTTCGAAAAGTAAGGCGGCATCCACTGAATTTGTTCTTCAAATTTTGGTGGGTGTCTATTTACTTCCCAAAATGTTACTTCTATTCCTGCCATTTCAGCTAACTTTGAGTTAAACTGTTACTTTTTTCTTACACAATCCTCTATTCTCCTCGCCTCTTTTCAGTTATCAAAAAAGAAAGAACGCCTATTCTTCCATCCTCTGATATGAGAAAAAACCAATTAGTTTCTCGCCTAAGTGGTAGGGTTTGACACGCATTTATGTTAAAATAGGTCCATTGATGGGAGAATCCAGGAGGCTATGTATGAATGATCCAATGAATTATTACCGTGTGGCAAGAGAAGAGTGGCGCGAATTTTACCGAAATGGTCAAGCTCCATTGACACAAGATGAACTAGATAGTATAAAAAGTTTGAATGACCGTATTTCCATGCAAGATGTTCGCGACATTTATGTACCACTTGCGCACTTGATTTTTCTGCATATGAAAGAGTTTGAATCCCTCTCTCTGAGCAAAGGGTTATTCCTTCATAAATATACTCAAGTCCCACCTTTTATTATCGGGATTGCCGGAAGTGTCGCAGTTGGTAAAAGCACCACCGCGCGCTTATTGCAAATGATTTTGTCTCGGACATTCAAACGAAGAAATGTCCAGCTGATCACCACAGATGGTTTTTTATATCCGAATAAAGTCTTAAAAGAACGTGGTATTATGGACCGGAAAGGATTTCCGGAAAGCTATGACATGGAAAGGTTGATCGATTTTCTTAATCAAGTGAAATCCGGTCAAGAAACAACCAAAGTTCCCGTCTACTCTCACGATGTCTATGATATTATTCCCGATGAATATGAACTGATCCAACAACCGGACATTTTGATCGTCGAAGGAATCAACACGCTTCAACTACCAGCTAATCAACAGATTTACGTCAGTGACTTTTTTGATTTCTCTGTCTACGTTGATGCAGATTCTGAATTGATCGAAAAATGGTATTTGGATCGCTTTGGTGCGTTACTTGATACAGCTTTTCAACATCCACAAAACTATTACTACCAATTTGCCATTGGTAATCGTGAAGATGCATTTAAAATGGCAAGAGATGTATGGAAAAATGTGAATTTGAAGAATTTAAACGAATATATCTTGCCTACTCGTGGAAGAGCCGATATAATTCTCCATAAAACTGAAAATCATATTATCGATTCGATTTTCATGCGAAAATATTAGCATTTTAAAATAGTTCAACTATTTTGAGATAAATTTTAAAGGGATAGGGGTAATAAATGTGACGAACGTTGCCGATATGACAAACGTTGAAAAAATCATCGTACTAGATTACGGTAGTCAATATAATCAATTGATTACACGACGCATCCGTGATTTAGGTGTTTTTTCTGAATTATTGAGCCACCGTATTACAGCTAAAGAAGTGAAAGCTATGAATCCGAAAGGGATCATCCTTTCTGGAGGACCAAACAGTGTCTATGATGAGAATGCTTTTGGCATTGATCCTGAAATCTTCAATTTAGGCATTCCAGTGTTGGGTATTTGTTATGGTATGCAATTGATCACGTACAAACTTGGCGGTTCTGTTGAGCCTGCGAAAAACCGTGAATACGGCAAAGCATTGCTTGAAGTAACAGCCGATGATGCGGCACTATTCAGCCAAACACCGAAACAACAAACCGTTTGGATGAGCCATGGGGATCTAGTAACCAAAGTACCAGAAGGTTTTGAAACTGTTGCTACAAGTAGCGATTGCCCAATTGCATCGATCCAAGACAAAGAACGTAACTTCTACGGTATCCAATTCCACGCAGAAGTCCGTCATTCAGAATATGGGATCGAATTATTACGTCATTTTGCTTTTGACATCTGTCACTGTGAAGGCAATTGGACAATGAACAATTTCATCGACATGCAGATCGAAAAAATCCGTGAACAAGTTGGCGATAAAAAAGTCTTACTTGGTTTATCTGGCGGAGTGGATTCAAGTGTCGTTGGTGTCCTTTTACAAAAAGCGATCGGTGATCAATTAACATCGATTTTCGTTGACCATGGTCTATTGCGTAAAGGCGAAGCGGATCAAGTCATGGAAAGCTTAGGCGGAAAATTCGGCTTGAACATCATCAAAGTAGATGCAAGAGAACGTTTCTTAAATAAACTTGCAGGTGTCTCTGATCCTGAAGAAAAACGTAAAATCATCGGTAACGAATTCGTATACTTATTTGACGACGAAGCAACAAAGCTTGCCGGCGAAGAAGGTGTGTCTTTCTTAGCACAAGGAACACTTTACACCGACGTAATCGAAAGTGGAACAGAAACTGCCCAAACGATCAAATCACACCACAACGTAGGTGGCTTGCCTGAGGACATGCAATTTGAATTGATCGAACCATTGAACACATTATTCAAAGACGAAGTCCGCGAACTAGGGACACAGCTTGGTATGCCTGACTCAATCGTTTGGCGCCAACCATTCCCTGGACCAGGTCTTGGTATCCGTGTCTTAGGTGAAATCACTGAAGAAAAATTGGAGATCGTCCGTGAATCAGATATGATCTTACGCGAAGAAATCGCCGCTGCCGGTCTTGACCGTGACATCTGGCAATACTTCACTGTTTTACCTGGTATCCGTTCTGTTGGTGTCATGGGCGACGGTCGTACGTATGACTACACAGTCGGTATCCGTGCGGTCACATCGATCGATGGTATGACAGCTGACTTTGCACGTATCCCATGGGATGTGCTACAAAAAATCTCTGTACGTATCGTCAATGAAGTCGCACACGTGAACCGTATCGTGTACGATATTACCTCTAAACCACCAGCAACTGTGGAGTGGGAATAATAACAAACAGCCAACAAACTCTTTTAAATCAGTGTTTGTCGGCTGTTTGTTTTTTCATTATCACACTTTTATCACAGTTAATCGTTATTTCATTTCTTACATCTTTGGCAAAACTCTTTTTGATAATTCAGTATTTATATGATTATCCAGAAGTACCTAAAGTAAATTGAATGTCTTTATAGTCCCAGTGATCCTCAATTAATACTTAAGACTAATGAGTAGTTAATGTACTAATAAATTTAGTGAGAAAAAATTTCACTACTTTTCTAAATGATAGTGCAGTGCATGTTCCCGAATTGTTCCCGTTTTCACCCACGCTTGTAATGATTAATCCACAAAAAATATTGGTGTAATATTGTAAATAAGTTCAAACTTCCTTAAATCGCTTTTAAAACGTCTGGATAAGCTATGAGAACCTATCATTTTTAACCCTTGAAAATACTGTAACAAGTCAGCAACTCGTCCAGATTCTTCTGTTAAATGATTGAAAAGTAATTTATAAAAATTATAGTAAACTCCTGTATCTCCAAAAAATAAAAGACTATGACGAACATCACTTATCTTCTCTAAATATTTTTTAGCTAAATTTGATTCTTTGCGTTCGAGCATTAATAAAAAAGCATTGTTATACATACCAAGTAATATTGAATGAAAAATCTCAAAATCTTTATTTTTTTCTATTTTCCTTTCAATATCTGCTAACCGACCTTTTATATAAGTTGTTTCAAATACAAATAAAAGTGTACTAAAGGTTGCTATTTCAAATCTACCCCATTCATCAACAGCTTCCAAATAATTTTTTAGCTTCAATAAATATTTTTTATCAGAATTACTTAATTTTCTTTCGCTATCTACTAATTGGTACCACTCCACTGTCTTAACAACTAAATAATTCCTAATATCTACTATATCATTTGTATCTCTAGCTTTCTCTCGAAGTACTCGCAATGTACGTTGGAAATTTAGTTCATCTTTCCTAATATTCTTTACTAATTTCTTTAAGCTCCAATTCTTTTCTCTTACACTATCCTTGTCTAGGTAAAAAATAAACTCATCTAAATTTAAATTCATTTTTTCCAGTAATCCAATTAAAATAACAAACGGAATATTTGTTTTACCATTTTCGTATTTCACATAAGTTTCTCTGGTCGTTATTTTATCGGATAAATATTTTTGAGAAAGACCTCTTTCTACACGAAGTTTTCTCAATAGCTCATAAACCTCCATACATCCTCCGTTATTTTATTTTTTTTGATGTGAAAATTTTGACCATAATTTAAATTCCTTTTTCTTTGCTACTATAATACCATATGTGAAGAATAAAATAATAAGGTGGTGAAAATATGTTTGATTTTTTAATGCAACTATTCAGAGAGTGGTTCATTGATGTTCAATAATCAATGAATTACCTTGTAAAACAGAAGAATTTGAACTGATGACTGATGGATTAATATATCGATAATTTTCAGGAAATTAAGAGCAACTCCAATGGTTATGTAAATTCAATTTGTAAGGAGAATATTTATATGAAAAAATTCAAGTTCCTAACATTATTACTGACAGTTATTACGTTAGCTTCTTTTATAGTACCTTCAATGACAAGTATTGCTAAAGCATCAGAAATCAAAAATACTAATGAATTATCTAAAACCAAAGAATCAATCATGCAAGAGATTAAAAAAATGGGAGTTGACTTAACCTCACTTACTGATGAACAGAATACATTAGTAGATAAAATGGTAGAAACCTCTCAAAATACTTTTGAAGTAAGCCAAATCGAAAAAGAAAATGTAACCAACTATTTTTCAAAAGATTTAGCGAACAATAAAGTACAGCTGCACATCGATAACACCTACCTAGACAAAGCAAAAATAGTTGTTGTACAAACGATAGATAAAATAACAAATGAAGAATATTATGTAATTACTCTCCCTGTTGCTAGTGAAGACTATAGTTTCATTAGTAATGTTACTGCAACTTATTCTTCAAATGGAGAATTGAAAGCACTTCAAGAAACTTTGATTACTAAGTCACAAAAAAATACATTTGAAATTCATTCTTATTCAAACAATAACTTGGTAAATCATGAAATTTTAGATGATACATTCGTTTCTAACGAACAAATCAAAAATGACATTCAAAATGTTACAAATGAAGTACTAGAAAATTCCAACAAAAGAGGAGCTGTGCAGATAATCGCTTGTCTTGTTGTTGTTTTGGGTGTTAGTTATTATTTAGCAGGAGTTATTCTTGCAGCTTGTAGCGCTTTATGTATTGCCACTTTAGGCACTGCTTGTGCAGCTTGTATCGGTGGATTTTGTGCATTTGCTGGTGTATCGTTGACAACAATCGGCGGTTGTTTCAAACTCTAAATATATGAGCAAAAGAAGAAAGAGTTTCATTATAAGTGTTTTTATTATTGTAATATCGTTAATATCTGTATTTTCTTATCGAAGTTTTGCTAGTTTATCAGATGTATTGCCACTAATTACATCCGAAGAATTACAGAACAAGCTGAATATGCACGAGGATATTATGGTTTACATCGGACGCCCCACTTGTCCAGATTGTCACGAATTTGAACCGGTACTCAGAGATGTTCTTAATGATGCTTCTGAAAAAATATTCTATTATAATACTGATGAAGCTAGGAAAATTGATTCAAAGAAATTAGATGACATTGCTGAAAACTTATCTATTGATGCAGTGCCCACTCTTATAAAAATTTCTGACGGAGAAGTTATTTACAAAAAAAGCGGGAAACAAACGAAAGCGTCAATATTGGAATTTCTTCATTTCGGAGATAATGGAAAGGAGCATGAAAGTGGATAATATTGTTTTTTTCGTTGTTATTTCAATTGTTATCTTGATGTTAATTTCTTGTATTGTCCAAATTCAAACTTTAATTTTGCAGAATAGAAAAGACTTTGACGATGTACTTCACAAATTAAATGAAATGCGTGACGAATTAAATAAGCTTAAGAATTGATATAGCCCCAGAGTGTGTCATACGTTCATTAGTTACACTCTCTCTCCAAACAAGGAGCACTCGAAAATCATGTGATTTTTCGAGTGCTCCTTGTTTTTCTTTTCATTTTGGGTAGATAAGGCACTGCTTTTTTTCAATTTCATCATGTTGATTGCTATAATGAGCAAGCCTAACTTTTGTATGCCGGGGAAGTTCTTCCTCCAAATAGCGGTAATTGCTTTCTGAACCATGGTCTGCATTGGCGACCAGATAATGTGGTGCCTTTTGTGCGATCTTCATTTTTTTAATCAACATTTGTCGGCTCTTTGTCTTTTCATTATCATACTTTTATCACAGCTACTCCTTTTATTTCTTAAATTGGTTCTTAACATCTTTTACTAAACTTTCTTTTGGCATCTCAGTCTTTATATAATTATTTAAAGATTCCGCAACTGTAAAATTCGTATTGGGATATAAATGCCCGTAAGTTCCTAAAGTAGTTTGAATGTCTTCATGACCCAAACGATCTTTTACCAAAAGAGCATTCATACCCATACTAATAAGGAGAGATGCATGAGAGTGTCTTAAACCATGTATTCGTATACTGTGTACTTTTGCAATGTCAGCATGTCTTCTTATAGTATGCCGAATCGTATGTTTTTGTGTTGGAACGCTATTATATGACAATACGAATGTAATTCCACCTTGTTCATCTTGCCGTTGTTTCCTTTCATGTAAATATTTAATTGTTACATCATCTAAAGCAATCACTCGTTTACTAGCTTTAGTTTTAAGCTCAACAAATTCATAAGTAATACTATTTTCATAGTGGAGTGGGAATAGAATAATCAAAATAACTGTGAATCCTTTGTTAATGAAGGGATTCACAGTTTTTTGTTTTGTAACTAATGGAATACGAAACAGGCTCTTTGTCAATAAAAGTTGGAATGAATAACAAAAAGACTGAGAGGTATCTAGGCTTCCAGTCTTAAATCATTTTTAAAGTTTCTCACTAAGCATCCCAATCACTTCAACTACCTATTTTTTTACATAAAAGGTGAATCTATACGTATCAGAACCACATTTATATCTTCTAATACTTCATAGACTTTGACCAAAACCGTGTACGAAACCGAACCTGTCACGTCATGGTGATGGGAGAGTAATTTCTCTCTTTCGATTTCCCATTCATTCGGAACCACCATTGATAGCTAGACAAGACAGACGAAACAGCACGCACACTCTACCTACTCCCATTGGTTGATGTGAAAGTGTCGTTTCGTCTTTTTGGTTGTCTCAAATCAAACGACTCTTCTAGTGTTCAACGAGGATGGAACAGCCTAGTGGATGTTCCGTCCATCCTTGTACTTTCCGATTTCTAAGCACGACTTGAACATGTGATAACCCTTCTATCTTGACCTGATAGCTATCATCTTCAGGGGTAACAGTGATCGTACCAACTGGAAACCCCCGTTGATCTACCACTTGTTGCGTCACTGTGTCAGTCAGCTCAAAGACATGTACGGTCAAGTCTTTCGTGTAGTCATATGCAGCGGTCGTATCCACGGAACCTTCAATAATCAATGAATTAGGACGGACCATGAGGGGTAAGTGGAAGTAATCATAGGTCTGTGTGTGCCATTGTTGTCCTTCATATACATGATTATCTAAATAATTCGTCCAACGTCCCTCTGGTAAATAAAAAGTGACCTTTCCTTGCTCATTGAAAATCGGTGCAATCAACAACCGTTCACCGAACATATACTGTTTATCGATCGTATGCGTCGTATAGTCTTCTGGAAATTCCAGCATCACCGGGCGCATCATCGGGATACCTGTTTGCGCTGTTTCTACCGCTTGCTCATAGATATAAGGCATCAAGCGGTTTTTTAATTTAGAAAATCGTTGACTGACCAACACAGCTTCTTCCCCAAAGTTCCATGGCACTCGATACTCAATGTTGCCGTGGTAGCGACTATGAGTAGATAGTAATCCGAATTGTGTCCAACGTTTATAAATATCCACTGTCGCATTCTCTTCAAATCCACCAATGTCATGGCTCCAGAAGCCAAAGCCGGATAACACAAATGAGAGTCCACCCCTTAATGATTCTGCCATGGACGGGTATTCCGATAAGTTGTCCCCACCCCAATGAACTGGGAATTTTTGTGAACCAACCGAAGCAGAACGAGCAAATACGACCGCTTCATCTGGGCGTAATTCTGCTAATAATTCAAAGACGACTTCGTTATAAAGATACGCATAATAGTTGTGCATTTTTTGCGGATCAGACTCATCGTGATAATTCACATCCGTAGGTATACGTTCACCAAAATCCGTCTTGAAGGAATCGACACCGATTTCTATGAGTTCCTTCAGCCTTTCTTTGTACCAATGACGTGCTTCTGGATTTGTAAAGTCAATGATTCCTTGACCCGCTTGCCAAAGATCCCATTGCCAAACTTCGCCATGTTTATCTTTGATGAAATAGCCTTTCTCTTTACACTCTTGAAAGGCCGCCGCTTTTTGTCCGATATACGGGTTGATCCATACGCAGACCTTCAAGCCCTTCTGATGGATTTTTTCAATCAGTTGTTGCGGATCTGGAAACAGCTCGCGATTCCATTCAAAACCGCACCACTCGAATTCTTTCATCCAAAAACAATCAAAATGAAAAACATCAAACGGAATCTCTCGTGTCTGCATTTCTTCAATAAATCCCATGACTGTTTCTTCACGATAGTCCGTCGTAAAGGAAGTTGATAACCACAAACCAAACGACCATGCAGGTGGCAATGCGGGTTTACCCGTTAAATCAGTGTATTTTCTTAAGACCGTTTTCATATCGGGTCCATAGATGACATAGTATTCCAATCGTTCACCTACTACACTAAATTGTGTACGTGAAACATTCTCCGAACCAACTTCAAATGAGACATTTTCAGGATGATTGACAAAGACACCATACCCTTGGTTCGTTAAATAAAATGGGATATTTTTATACGCTTGTTCACTACCAGTACCGCCATCTTGATTCCAACAGTCAATGATTTGCCCATTTTTGATGAATGGGGTGAATCGTTCACCTAAGCCATAGACATATTCATACGGATCTAATGACAACTGTTCCCGCATATAATGGATACCGTCACTACTTTGAATCGTGGCTTGTGCTTTTGGCATAGAAGACGTCAAAAGCTTCCCTTCCGCGAGAAAATCAATTTGGAATGTGGCGTTTTTCGCCACTCGTGCGACTAATTTTCCTGATTGAAACGTATAAAATTCTTCATTTTCTATATCGATCATGACAGAAGATGACTGTCTGTTTAGTTGAAAATGAGGGCCGATTTGTGCTTTGTCATGATGCACCAGTTGTACTTTGATAATATCTTCTCTTGGTGATTCAAAAGACAAGGTCGTCATCCCTAGGTTCAAGGTATCTCCTCTTGTCTGGATCGGTTTATAAGGCAAGAAAAGAGTTAAGTTATCCTCCTTCACTTGAGCTTCATAGACATGATTCGGGTGTTCAAGATGAAATCCTTCTTTTGCCAACCAATAGCCGTTTGTAAACTTCATTTATTTTCCTCCTACTTCACTGCGCCATCTGAAATGCCTTTTACGACATGTTTTTGCAAGACAACAAATAAAATAATAATCGGTAAGACGACGATCACTAGCGCAGCCAGTGCTAAGTGCCACTGCTTATTGAATTCGCCGAAGAAATAAAACATCTGTAAAGGAATTGTATACATCCCTGCTTTGTTGATGCTTAATGAAGGTAACAGATAATCATTCCAAAACCATAAGGCGTTCAACACGATCACTGTCACTGTCGTAGGCTTCAGCAAAGGAAAAATGACTTGCCAATAGATTTGGAAGGTATTTGCCCCATCGATCAATGCCGCTTCATCTAATGATTTCGGAATCCCTCGTAAAGCACCGTAATATAAAAAGGTCGACATACTTGTTGCTAATCCTAGATACATCACCATCAAGCCTGGTTGATTCAGCATACTGACTTGCCCAAAAAGTGAAATCAAGGGAATCATGATTCCCTGAAAAGGAATCAATAAGCCAATTGCGACAATAAAATAAAGAAATGAACTTAAGCGACTCGTGTTTCTCGATAACGCATAGGCCGCCATTGAAGAAACGAACACGATCAACACTAGTGATCCGATCGTTATCAGTAACGAATTAGCTGCACTTTTGAAAAAATCCAATCGCTCGAACGACTCGATATAGTTATCAAGTGTTAGCCCAGTTGGTAAAGTGAGTGTGTTTTGGAATATCTCTGCTTTAGTTTTGAATGAATTGATCACCACTAAGAAAAATGGATAAAACCACAGACTAGCAAGTAACAATCCGCTAAAAATCAGTAGAGACTTCTTAACCTGTCGTGGATGTTTCACTTTTGATTGCTTCATGCGCTGACCTCCTTTTTCCGTGTCAGTGAGATTTGAACCACTGAGATAATCACGATAATGACCAGAAAAATCATCGCTTTCGCCTGTGCATACCCCATTTTTCGCATTCCAAATGCTTCATTGTAGATATTCATCGCCACCATTTGGGTGGAATTGAACGGACCACCTTGTGTCAGGGCTAAGTTTTGATCATAGATTTTAAATGCGTTGGACAACGTCAAGAACAAAGTGACGGTGAAAGCTGGCATCAACATGGGTAATTTGATACGGAAAAAGACTTGTAAAGGATTTGCCCCATCCATATCTGCCGCTTCCAGAATCTCTTCTGGAATATTGTTGAGAAATGAGATATAGATCAGCATCATATAGCCACTCATTTGCCAAACAAATAAAATAATGAGCCCCCAAACCCCCGTTTCTGGCGTGTTCAGCCAACCGGCAAAAAAATTGATACCCGTCATAGTTGCTAGACTTTCAAATGCTTTATTGAAAATAAACTGCCAAATAAATCCTAGGATGATCCCTCCAATCAGATTTGGCATGAAAAAGATCGTTCGGAAAAAAGTCGTCCATCTACCTAATTTTTGTGTCACGAACATCGCTAGACCTAAAGCCACGATGTTGATCAAAATCACACTGAAAAATGAGAATTTTGCGGTAAACAGTAAACTGTCGATAAATCCTTGATCATTAAATGCCCGAAGATAGTTTTCAAATCCAACGAATTCACCTACTGTATTGCCATTCCAGTTTGTGAGTGAGTAATACCCCCCTGTCATTAATGGAATGAACAAAACGATCGCTAACGCCAATAACGCTGGTGCAAGTAATAACCAAAAAGCTTTTGTGCGATTTGTTAACATGAGAACCCTCCTTGTATCTCGCTAGATAAAAATCAACCGATCACCGCTTACTTCCTTTCTTGTGTCCAACTGGTCTGCAAGGTATCAATAAATTCCTCCCAAGAGATTCGATCGGCTGCATACGCTTGGATCTGGACACCAAATATATTTTGTCCAAATCCATCTGGATAGGAATTATGGACCCATGGAACGGTTTTACCTTCGCTTAAATACGTATAGATTTCCTTGGATAACGGATCATTGATCGCTTCGCTCGAAAAGTTGGTATACGCCGGAATAAATTGAAACTCATCAACGATTGCTGTCATCGCCTGCTCATCCGTATACATCCACGTTAAAAATTCGATCGACGCATCAATGACTGCTTGATCTTTATCCTTATTGACCCCCCAATACCAAGCTGGCCCCGCCACGATGTTGCTTTCTCCCGATGCTTCGATTTGCATAGGAAGAATCCCTAGTTTTTCTTTCGTGAACGTCTCATCTAAGCTATCTAATGTTGGTACGATCCAATTTCCTTGATGGATGATAGCCACCTTTTCACTGGCAAATAATTCTTCAACAGATGTACTATAATCCATTGCCTCCATTGGTTGTGCATTGTACTTAATGACCAAGTCGGTGTAGTTTTTCATTTGCTCGGCATAATCTACGCTTAATTCAGACGCTTGATAAGTCTTTTCTAAGCTGTTCTCAAACTCCGGAGCAAGAAAATTCGAACTATATTGACTGGATACCCACGTTTCTGCCCCACTAAAACCAAATACGCCTTGTAGCCCAAGTTCGTCTTTTTTACTATCCAATAATTGAACGGCTTCTTCAAATGCCTCAAATGAGTTGATCGATCCACTATCGATGCCAGCTTGTTTAAAAATATCCTGGTTGATCAACCAGCCATATCCTTCGATATTCATCGGTACCCCATAGACCGTCTCGTCGAGTGTAGCCCCCTCTAATGTCCCCTCAATTGCTTGTTTTGCTAATGTCGTTTCCCCAAGATCATAGAGTTTATGTTGCCAAATCTGCGTATCTGCTAAGCCACCCAACATAAAGATATCCGGTTCATCTCCTGAGGAAAACTTTGATTGTAACGCTGCCGTCGCATCAGTTCCTCCGCCAACCGTCGTCAAGTTGATCTTGATTTGCGGATGGTCTTTCTCGAAATCCTCCACTAAGGCATCCATTTGCTCGGCTGTTTCTGTCTTGATATTGAAAATCTCTAATGTTACACTACCATCATCTGAAGACCCGCTTTGTGCCGTCCCGCAGCCAGTAATTCCAAACACCATGATAAAAGCAAGTATTAAAAATCCTCGTTGTTTCTTCATGATTATTCCTCCTCTTATTAACAAATTGATTATATTGATATTTACAACGGTATGTAATCGCTATCTTAATCAAAATACCTTGTAATATTGATCAAAATGGAGGAAATGTGATGTTTAGACCAAACGATATTTTTACCCCCAATCCTAGTCAACAAGATATTGATACCACGCTAAAGGAAATGACCGAACATGGGGATAGTTTGTTTCCAATTGCCGTTCACTATACGAATCACCCAACCCATCAGGAAAATATGATCCACCCCCATTGGCATCGAGAACTAGAGATTCTTTATGTCTATCAAGGACTCATGGAAGTCAAAATAGAAGGAGTAACTTACGTTGTTCACGAAGGAGAGGTTATGTTTATTCCTGCGAATCAATTACATGAAGCACTCAATCATCAAATGAATGCCTGTGCATTTTTTGCCATCGTATTTGATGCTTCATTCATTGAAAGTCGCGTTTCTGATCATATTCAGCAAACTTATCTTGATCCATTGCTCCATTCACCAGAACAAGTAGCGATCCATTTTACAAATGATTGCTCAGATATTTTGGAGATCCAACAACTTGTTATCACGATCATTGATACATTTGCCTTGAAAGAATCTCGCTTTGAACTGACGATCAAAGCACAATTATTCTTACTGCTCAAACATTTTTCGCGCTGCAGTACTCAGGTAAATCCTACAAAATTAGTTGCTAGTAAAAACAAACTCAACACCTATCGCTGTAAAAAAATCATTCTATACCTTGAAGAAAATTACCAAAACACCATCACTCTTGAAGCAATCAGTCGTCATATTGGCTATAGCAAAGAGCATTTCTGTCGTTTCTTTAAAAAACATTTCCGTATGACTTTTTTTACGTATCTAAATCAAATGCGCATCAAAAAAGCCGAATACCTGTTACTGCATACTGAGTTGAAAATCATCGATATTGCCTTGGAAGCTGGTTTTGAAGACGCGAATTATTTCAGTAGCCTTTTTAAACGTGAAACCCAAATGACTCCGTCAAATTATCGAAAAAAAAACGCAAAAAATCATTGATTTTGCGCTTGATTCGTTAGTTGAACAATGGTTACGAGAAAAGATCTATTCTAAAACAGCAACATCTTGTATAGACGATATCTTTGATTTATTTGTCAACTCTTCTTACTTTCACTGTCAATAGAAACTAATTCATCTTGTTTCGCTAATTTGAAAGATTTTCTTATCGTATCAGCTATATTCCACTCACGGAATAAGCGACTTTGTATTTCACTTACTTTGCGAACTAAGCTGAAAACAATAATGTAAAGGAAAATTTATCTTTCTATATAATTAGACATAAGAGACAATACAGTTGATTTAATATCAACAAGCGTATATACGGTATATACAAAGAGAAAAGGGGAGGGTGAAGAATATGGCAATTGAAGAAAGAAAATTTGGATAATTAAGTAGTATGAACAATTTCAAAGGCGTTTCTCAAAGAAAACGGGTTACATCCTGAAGATATAATTTTTTAGATTTTTAGATAAGGAAAAACTTCAAGCAGCAATTCAAAAAAACAAAGCTTAACTGATGAGATGGATGTATTAATATCTCAAGCATCAACAGAGTACGATCCTGCCTTTCAATATCTTGTTGGTAAATGATTATTCATTTTTTCATCAAAGTGGTAATGATAATTCGTCCATTATCTACTAATTGTATTTTTTAGTAGATATGGTATAGTTGTTTTAACGAAAAGGTAATTCATGATACACCAAAAACCACTAGCTGGCGGGCTAGTGGTTTTCTTTTACGTTCTATTCAGATTAAAGGTAGGCTTACTGTCTTTTTTGGCAATAATTTTGCAATCAAGCCATTTACAGATGTAATGCGCGGTTACTTCTGCTACGATTGCAAAAAACATATCGAAAAGGTAATTCATAATACAACCTCCTCCCCTTGCCAGAATAGGCCAGGGTAGCAGACAGCATAAATATCATACCCTAACTGAAAATCTCATTTTAGTACATTTCTATATATATTGATAAACCATCACAATAAAACATACCCTGACTAAAAGAAAAACTCTTATTAAACTTAATATAACTTGTAAAATATCCAACTGTATAGAAAACGTAATTTTCTATACAATTAAAAAGGTTAAATTAATTACTAAAAAATTATATTATAAGCTTTATGTTATAATTTTAGAAAACACATTAGGAGATGTATTCTATGTTTTTATGGCCTATAGCCTTACAATATTTCATATATACAATTTGTATATTACTCATCGATTATCAAATAGTACATAAATCTCTTTTTCTAATTGTTACTTGTTTAAATGCTATCTTATTAAGTGTCTTGTACCCACTATTTGGGATTTTTTCTACACTAATAGCAATTTTTATGTTAGCTATGATATTCCATTGTTTATCTTCATCACATCGACCCTTAGTATATGCTTTAACTTTGGGATTATTATCTTCCCTACTAGGAGATCATCTAGCAAGTATAGGAGATTTTATAGTATTTGGTTCTCCAGTGATCGAACCCGGAGACAGCTCGCAATACTTTCATATTGCGCTTTCAGCTCTTTTGTCTTTTATCCTTGCTTATAGTTTTAGAAAATCTCTTGATAATTGGTCTTATGTAATTGATTACCAAATAATCGGTACAATCGGTGTATTTATTCTTTCAACTTATTATATTATTATCTTATATACTCGTTTTTCGGGAGGAAATCCGGAAGTTCTTGCATTAAATACTACTTTTTTTATTCTATATCTATGTATTGGTTTAATTATTTTTATTTATTATTGGAAAATTTCAAATGCAAAAATGGAAGAACAATTATTAGAACAACGAATCCAGCTACAACAAGATTATATAAGAGATATTGAGAAAAATTATCAAGAACTTAGGGAATTCAAGCATGACTATCAGAATCTATTATTTTCGATGAATAGTTATATTATTGAAGAGGATCTGGAAGGACTACAAAAATATTACGATCAAAATATACTTCCTACACGTGAGATAATGAATCTTACCCCAGTAAATCTTAGTTTATTAGATAAAATAAATGTACCGGAAATAAGAAGTTTATTGTCATTAAAATTGATGATGGCAATAGAGAAAAGTATCTCTCTACAGATAACCATACCTGAAGAAGTAAAAATTGATTCCAAGCATACGGTTAATTTAGTTCGTATACTTGGTATTGTCTTAGATAATGCAACAGAAGGAGCTGCTGTGACAAAAAAGAAAAAAATCGAATTGTTAATTTTAAAGAAGAAAAATTCGTTAGTTATTCGAGTAGTTAATACAACTATCAATACACTACCACTTAACCAATTAAAACAAAAGGGTTTTTCTACGAAAAGCAATCCTAAAAATGAAGGACTGGGTCTGCATATCCTGGATAATTTGGCAAAAACGAACCCTTATCTATTGATTGAAACTTCAATTGAAAATCAGCGTTTTTCTCAAACAATTTATATACAAACACATTAAAAGGAGCTTTTTTAATGATTCCAATATGTATATGTGAAGATGATCCGAAACAACTGGAGATGATAACTACTGTCATAAAGAATCGAATCATGATTGAAAATTTAGGCTACTATATCCATTTCGTTACTTCAAATCCCCAAGATTTACTCACAAGTGTTCAAATAAATACATCTCCTTTTGGTATTTATTTTTTAGATATCGAATTGAAGGACAGTGAATTGAATGGGATTGAACTCGGTAAAAAAATTCGTGATCTTGATCCATCTGGTAAAATAATTTATGTCACTTCTTATACTGATCTTTCGTTGATTATTTTGAAAAATAATATTGAACCCACTGATTATATTATCAAGGAAGATATTTTACATTTGAAAGATAATATCGAACGTATTTTAAGTAAGCTATTTAAAGATCTTCAAATAGCTCCTTTAGAAAAAGAGATGTTTAAAATCGAATTCAACGATGAAATCAAATTTTTACCTGTTAAAGATATCCAATACTTTTCTACTTCTCCTGGTGTACCTCATAAATTAGAGGTACATCTCCCTTATAGTCAATTCCAGTTCTATGGCAACATAAAAGAGATTGAAGATAGAAACCATCACTTTATTCGTTGCCATAAATCATTTGTAGTAAATACCCAGAATATTCAAATGATTAATAAAAAAATACGGGAAGTTACTTTAGAAAACGGGGACATTATTCCAGTATCCATTCGTGGTCTGAAAAAACTAATTACTTGAAAATTAAATTCAATTGACTATTTATATAAAATACCACACAAACTGAAGTGATCGTTCAGTCTGTGTGGTATTAGTAATTTCAACAAAAGATACTTTATTCAATAAAAAATTTTATTATTTAGAGACTAATATTGATATATTTCCACGTGAATTAATTCAAAAAATAAATTGAATAATTTAATATGGTAGCAAATATTACCCATAGATAATAGGGAATCATCAATAGCATAGCTTTCCGACTATTCATCCACAATTGATAGAGTAAAATCGTTAAGAAAACTAAAAGTAAGCTGATATCAATAGCTGCAATAAAGCTATTCTTCAAATTAAAGAATAATATCGTCCATAAAAAATTACAAATAAACTGAATCGCAAATAGGATTAATAATCTGCCTTTCATTTTTGTAGAAGGTAGATTGATTATTAAATACAACGCGCCTCCCATCATAATATATAGAAGGGTCCACATCGGTCCGAATATCCAGCTAGGCGGTGCAAATGGCGGTAACTGTAAAGAATAATAATAGTCTCCTGGGTTGCCACTAAAAATACTTGATAAAAATCCTAACCCAACGATTCCTACAAGACATAACCATAAACGATAATCTTTTAAATAATTCATGTTTGAGAAAATTCCTTTCTATTATTTAATCACTTTCTATCAACTTTTTTTCATCATCTTATCTTTATTGAGTAGAAACTTCAGCGGTTAAATGATATATATTTCTTTTAACTTATTCACAATATTTACTTTATTCTCTTCATATCCTTCATTCCTTTCTTTAAGAAAATTATAATATGAATATAAAAGGATAAGTTATTTTTTTCATAAAGTGTTCTTTTTAGAGCATAATCGTATTTTACTCAAAATTTTATTCATTAAATATGAATTATCCTACTAAGGATAAATTATATATATTGATGATTTATGTAAGTTCAAACTTGATCCTTCTAAAAAAACTAAAACGATTTTCCCTGAATTTACTCCTATACAAAGAAAGGAAAGAGAAGGATTCTCTTTCCTTTAATTACCAGGTACTGCACTTAATTCCCATGTCAGCGTTGTCGAATAATTAGTTGCTTCTGGATTTGTCCCTCCAGGGACATAGAGACTGACACTTTTATCTGCCGTTTGTTGATCCCCAAAACGATAGATCCACGTTCCTGTACCAGATTCTCCGTTTGCTTGTATGAGTACTTTCCTTGTATTTGGTACGATTCTTTGTACAGGTTCTTCCTGTAGTTCAGGTTTAGTCCCGCCTTGTGCAGTCACTAGTTCTTGATTGAATAACTGGATTTCAGACCCAATCAATTCATGTCCGCTTTCATTACGGAATTGTCCGTTCTGAGTAACTGATAATTGCCATCCATTGCGCTCATTGGCGGCACGACGGTCACTGATCTGCACATAGTTTGGACGCTCTTTCGTCTCGTTAACCGTTCCATCTTCATTTAATAACCGTTGTGGTTGGGCGTAATACGTTTGATCACTAACAGATATTTTTTGTGTCTCAAAGTTAAATTGGGACACAAAATCTAGACTCAAACGTCCTTGATCTTCTGGGATTTCTGGTTTATTCTCCGGTTCAACTTCCGTTTCAGGATCTAATGGATCCACAGGTGCCACCACAATTTTTTCCTCTACCATTGTACTAGCGGTATCATTTTTCCCATTCAAAAAAGCATAGGCTGTCACGGTATTTCCAGCAGTAAATCGTCGATCTTCTGGTAATTCATAGCGATAATCCCCATTCTCATCTGCCGTTGTATGATATTTTTCACTTTCAGAAATATCAGGTGAAGGAATAGAGCCTGAAGGAATCGCTGGATCGCCTGAGAATCGGATCACACTATTAGGATTCGCCTTTCCAGTAATCGTATGAGAATTCACTTCCTTCGGATCTTCTGTTAACGGATCAATCGTGACTTCGACATCTGGAATTTTTTCAAATAAAACCCGTTGGACATTTTGCGTAGTGAAATATTGTTTAAAACTATCCGCTGTTTCTTGTGGAATAGAAGAAACATCATCGTTAATCCTAGGTACAATTCCTGTATAGCGTAGATTCAAATTGAAGATAGGTGTCCATGAATGATCAGGTATCTCTTCAAAATTTCCTCTTGCCCATTGTTTCACTGATTGGACATCGATATCTAATAGACCGGTACTTCCTGCGATATTAATCAATCCGTTGGCGGTCGACGTTCCGGCAATCGTTCCAGTTCGTTCCAAATTGACTTCTTGAGCATCAGAAAATTCAAAAGTTGACCCAGCAGAAGCGAAGTACATCAAATTTTGATCATTTGAGGTGCTGTCACTTTTTATATTCAAGGTGGCATCTTTGCCGATGGATACCGTTGCATCTCCATTAACATGTAAAAGATTCGATGGTGAGGCAGCCATTTCAGTAGCAACAATATTCAGTGTACTCCCGCTTTCTACTAGTAGATTACTTCCTGCCGCCATCCAAATAATATTATATAGGGAACCATTAGCATTCGCCTTTGTTCCTTGAGAATCGATGGTAAGGACGCCTTTTTCTTTTATTCTGAGCGATGAGTTCGCAGTACGTAAAGAAATTGCTGATCTTAGATTTTGTGGTACTAAGTTCAGCTTTGCACCCTCATCTATTTCAACACTGCCTCTTCGAACGAGTAAACTTGTTCCATCAGCTTCGCCAGCATTTCCTTTTGATACAACATTTAAAGATGAATTTTTTTCCATTCTAAAGTTGTTATTGGGGTGTACTACTCCTCCTAAATCTAAATTACCTGCGCTAATTGTTTCTAATTCAACCTCAGCATCTTCAACTATCGTTAAATTTGAAGCATAGATATTCGTTTGATCTAGTGCATTGATGCGCCACGTACCAAAAGAGGAAGTATACTCTGATACTTGTTTACTACTTGATTTACCTGAGATTTTAATACTACTGTAAGGTGAATGAATCAGTTGATTTCCGTAGTTCGTAATATTATGGTAAGTGATCTGACTAGCAGTTTGATTCGTCACGTTCAAATCATTGAAAGTCAACGGTCCATAATAGTTTCCGTGGTATATCTCTAAATCTTTTAACGCGATATTCCAAGGAGTTGAAGAATTAGCCGTAATATTGTTAAAACATAAAGTGATTGCGCGAAAATCAATTTGATGGCCATTTCCTTCGACCGTTAGATTTCTAGAGATATTAGCTACATTAAGATAAACAAATGCTGTCCCACCATTAGGATTATTCGTTCCACCTGTTGTAATATCCGTTAGATTGAGTCGAGGATTATCTGGTGTTTGAAAATCAGAAACAACATTAATCGTTGTTATTGACGGATCTACAAATGCACGGATAAACTCTTCCCAATTCGCCACATCTTGAACACTCGCTTCTTTTGTTGACCGAGCGCTTTCTGTTACTTGTTCTGGATCATTTTGCGAAGTATCTGTGGTTGATGATTTTTCATCACTTGATACACTCGCTTCTTCTTCGACTGTTGATTCTTCGGTCTTCGCTGTTTCTTTTTCTTCCGAGGAAGTGACTTCTTGTTCACTGGGTTGTTGACTCTCCTCTGATTGAATGTTAAGCGTCATTTTTGATTCTCCGACAGCTATCTCATAGGCTCCTGCTTTTTCTACAACTAGTGGAATGGAAAAGATCATTTGTGGAGAATTCGTCCGTACTTGCCACTGGCCTCCTTCTATATTAGTGAACTTACTATCAGCAGATTTGTCTTCTACGATACTGACTCCCTCTGGGAGATTCAACACAAACTCGGAAACATCTTGACTGGAACGTACGACTAATTGAAACTGTTTATTTGCTATAGATGGCTCTTGATTTTCTTCGAATGAAAAAATGGGCGCTTTTGTTTCTGTTGTATTGGTCAGTGGATCCATCAATTCTGATTCTCTCGATAGTTCCACAGAATTCTCAATGGCAAACACAGGCATACTCGTTGAAATCACTGAGAAAAAGAGCAAAGGGAAACAAAGAAGACTAACACTTGCCACGACCAAGACTTTTTTAATTTTCATCTCACTGGTCCTCCTTATTTTTAGCTCTTTGCTTCTTAATAAGTAACCAAACAATAATCAACAATAAGAAAAGAATCAGGATGACCGCGGCAACGAGCCACCAATTAATACTCGTATCAATTGTGACATCTTGCTGATTCAATGCTCGGGCTGTATCTGCTTCAATGGTAAATTTCCGTTCCCATTGCCATTCCTCTTCTCCTGAACGTGCCGTCATTTTCAACACGTAGTCGCCACTTCGAAAGCGATCCCCTTCTAAAGAGATGGGGAAGTTGAAATTAGAATTAGGTGCCATTTGCATCTGTTCTTGCTTAGCTCGATAGAGAATATCGTTCTCCCCTTCTTTTTGTACCGTTGCTTCTACTTCTAAATGATTGACAAAGGTAGGTGTAAAGTTCTGTAAGTTCGCACTGATAACATTGCGATAGTTGAGTTGATCGGCAAAGACATCCAATAAATCTAAATCAGGTTTTACGGCAGAGCGATCATTACTCACCACTACACCTATGACATAGGCAAATTCATTTTTGATCGCCACTCCTTCTCCACTTGTTTCTGTTTCCTGTGGCTTTTCTTTCACCTCTGCAATTCTTAAGCCTCCCGCTAAAAACCCTGAAAAAGCTTCTTTAGGCATGTTTAGCATTACTTTGACAGTCTTTGTTTCGTTTCCTGCAAGCTCAATAGGGACTGGGGGTTCAATTAAGTCTGCCAAAGAATAGGGTAAGGTTGGGTCTGCTTTTTCGGCATCTTTACCATATTCCACCACTCCTTGGACATTAGTAAATGCCGTATGAGCCGTGATTTCAATCGTCTTTGCTTGATCATTAGCATTTTGAATTTTCAGTGTCAATTCCTCTGTACTTCCAGGTTCACTGTTAAGGTCGAAGTAACGGCCACTTCCTTCTACTTGACTCTCTGGAAACTCTGGTGTGACATAAAAACTTAAATTTTCTTCTGCAGAAACAAGAATTGGAGAGAACAAAAACGCTAACATAATAAGTAATCGTCCACTCCATTGAATCCTCCTCTTTATTTGATATATCGTACTTTTTATCATCAAACACACTCCTTCGATGTTTCATTCAAAAAAGCAGCGCTACATATTATGTAACGCTACTTTAGTCATGACCCTAATCCATCATTAGATACACCAATCTATTAGGCTCCTACATCGCTACCTGGTGTAGTCGTTAATTCCCATGTCAATGTTGAGGTATAGGTGGTCGCGTCTTTGGCTGACGCGCCGGGTACAGATAATTGAATGGCATTGTTTGTCACAGGTGCTTTTGGATCTGCCTCAAATTGGGCATCTAAGTCTGCTTGATTTCCCCAAACAACAGATGAACGCCCCGCTCCTTTACTTGACTCAGCGGTCATAACTGAAACTGCACCACTATTAGGCAACAATTCCAAATTATTTGCATGTGCAGCTGGAGCTAACTCCTGATTGTTCCCCGTGTATTGAATTTGGGGATCCTTTAAAGTGACTTTGGCTCCTCTCAAGATAGCGTTTTGCGTATTTTCCGCTTGAAAGTCACTTAGACTGACTTTCAAATCCCAGCCTGCATTGCTTCCTCTAGTATCAGAAACTTGTGCAAAACTGATATAAGGAACTTTATTTTCCTCACCAGTCGTCCCGGTCTTCTGTTGTCTTTCTGCTACCATATTGTACGTTTGATCTTGATTTGAAATCACTTGTGAACCAAAATTCATTGTCGCAGCCTTTACAATTGACAAAGGACCCGTGGTTCCGGGTACTTCTGGTCCAATCTCTACATCTGGTTCTTCTACTGGTGGAACAACGATTTCTGGTTCGTCTGTACTAGGTGTAAATTCGATATTTCCGTTGGTCGTCACTTGACGAGTCTCGTCGGCAAACGCAGAAATCGCTCCTCCGGCGAAAATAGTAGTTGATAATGTTGCAATGGTTGCTAATCTAACGAATTTCATATATTTAAATCCTACTTTCTTTGATTGTTTTTTTCTTTTTGTTTTTTCCAAAACCAAAAGCCAAGTATGACTACGATGATCAGAATGCCCAATATTTTCCAAGCACTCATCTGACTCTCGTTCGTTTGAGGTAATTTTTTATGTTCACTCTTTCGCACTTCTGATGGTGATTGAACAATTTCTTTGGGAAAGCTTGGTTTTACCTCAACTTCTGGTGCTGGCTCTGGTATTCCTGGTGTTTCATATACCCCAGTAAAACCAATTGTTCCTTCAGTTTCCACCGAGTGTACTTCTGTCCCATGAACAACTAGTGGTGCATAAACTTGAATCAATACTACACCTATACTTAATATGCATCTTTTTAAGTGTTTCATACCCCTCCTCCTATATTCTTAGATGTCTCAAAAATCTTCGTTTTAAGGACAGCACAAAAAAAAGACATCTGATACCATCAGATGTCTTGAAAAAGTGATTAGATTAGGTTCCCTATTTATAATGATAAATAACGAATTTAAATTACTAAAAACGAAGGTTTTTGAGAATTAAAAGTTAAGCCAATAACTATTATACATGACTTATACTTACATCATACTATACCAGAAATATTTTTCCAAATAAAGTGATATATTTCTTTGGTCACTTAAAAAATACTGGGCCATAAGAACTAACTCAATTCAGAAAGATTCCTCTCTAGTTTTAAATAGCGATAAAAAGTTGATTGTTTAATCCCAGTTTTTTTACAAACTTCTGAGACAGATAATCCTTTTGTAAGGTGTAATGAGAGTGATTCTTGAAGAACGTCTTGATCTACCTTTGGCCGGCCACCAACCTTACCTCTTGCACGTGCAGAGTTTAATCCTTCAAGGGTCCTTTCAACAATAATATCTCGTTCAAATTGACTAAAAGCTTGGAAAACAGTGATCATTAATTTTCCCTGAGGAGTTTGAGTATCAAAATTTTCTTTTATACTGATTATTTTAACTCCTTTTTTTTCAAAAAAATAAACAAGGTTAATTAAATCTTTTGTGCTACGTCCAAATCGTGAGAAGCTTTCAATGACTATTTGATCACCGGCCTTTACACGTTTTTTTAGTTTATTTAGTTCTGGACGACTTGCACGGACACCACTGATTTTTTCAGTATATATTTTTTCGCAATGATAAGTTTCTAATAAATCTAACTGTCGCGAAAGATCTTGTTGTTTAGTTGAAACTCGAGCATAGCCGTAAATTTTTCTAGTCATATAATTCCTCCAATAAGTTATCTAATAAAAAACTCATAATTATCAATAATATATTTATAGAATAGATATGAGTAGAGCCAATTATACAATGACTTAACTGTAAAAATGACTACTGTAATAAAAAAAGCATGCAACGAGTCGCTTATGGTTATCATAACTTTCTAAATTACCATGAATATTTTCCTTGATCTAGGGCTTAGTTTGCCAAAATCAATTCAGAACAAAAAATAATCAATCGAAGTTTACTTCTACTTCGATTGATTAACTTTAAATTAGCATCGATTCCTCGAATTCGACTTTAGCTTTTTTGAAATCAAAGTACTTTTCAGATATCAAATCTTCGTAATCGTTTTTTTCTACCTGTTGAAGCTTCCAAGCATCTCTAGCTCCAGAGGACACTGGAATATCATTTGATAAGTCGTATAGTTGAAAAAAGACCTCATTTTGTACAATCGTCATAATCAGAAAAGATACAAAGGCCCAAAGGATTTAGTTTATTCAATAATAAAGTATTGGTATGAAGCATTAGTAAATTCTTGAGTAACTCAATATTTCTACCTCCAAATTAAAGTCCTCTGTGGCTTAATACTCGCTGTTCATGATTATTGATCAATCGATAGGCATCCCCTTTTTGTGGATCTGTCATCATATGACGAATTTTCCATTGTCGTCCTTCAATTGGATTAGCTAATGGTCTCGCTCCTACCAGTCTATCACTATTTTGATCACAACCGGACAAAGAATGTAAATTTCCATATTGAATCCCATTAACATTTACATAAGGTAGTTTACTTTGAACTATGTGGGTACCTGACGCATCATCATACTTCAAGATTCATTTTCGTCTATCATGTTCAGTATCCTTAGTCATTTTAACTTCATCCCAATTTGTCTCCCATATCCACGTGAGAGCATAAGAAGGATCATCTACACTTTTAATTTTTATTTCTCTGTTATCAAATAGTTCTCTATAGTCAATTCCACCATTAGCTGATACAGTACCTGCATCTACATCATTACCTCCGGAGAATAAGCCGAAACTTGCACATGCCGCTGCACCTAATAAAAATTTTACACTAATTTCATTTTTTCTTTCCCATCTCGTTTGTATTGGTAAATACTATTTGTATACTATTGCAACATGTTTTTTCTTAAAAGAAAAAACATCAAAACCAAGATATTCTAGGGGATTTATCAGGCAATGGATTAGCTCCTTGAGACATAATACCGTTTATCGTATCAAAAAAAAAGATCAAAAACTTTTTAAGTTTTTGATCTTTTTTCTTATGATCGATTTATTCTACTTCATACGTTGCTAATACTTGCAACGAATTCGATGAACCACCAGGTGTTCCACTGCTTAATTCAACTGAGATTACATCGCCAGCTTTATAATCAATTGTTTTACTAACTTTTACGCTGTCCTCTGCTCTTTCACGTACCGATGCATAATAAACTTTGCCTTTATGGATTTCTGCGACATAGGCACCATTTTTACGAATGATCATTCGGTTGTTCCCTTCGAAACTTGCACGATCAAAATCAACGTCTAATCTGTTTCCTGATAATTGAATATTCTTCACCGCATGTTCTAATAAAGAAGTGTCCACTGCTAAATCTTCTTCTAATGTGATCGATTCTAACAAGCGCTTGCCTGTTGAGCTGTGACCAGGTGAATTTGGTGCGGTATAGACTTCGATTACTTGTCCTTTGACACCGGAAATGCTACGACGTACTTGAGTACCTTCATCGGTTTTGCTTGTAAATGAATAGTAAGCTTTACCTTTATAGGTTTCAAAATGATAACGACCATCAACATAGACCATCAATCGTTCTGAACTGTTGAAACGTTCTGCATCTAGATTTAAATACGCATAAGCTTCACGATCTTGTGTTCCTACAGTCAATAAACTCGTTTCTGTTTTTTCTGGTTCTACTTGAATATTGTCAAATTTCGCCCAGCCATTTCCTGTTGAAGAGAAACGAATAATGTATGTATTGTCTGTTTCAGGTGTAGTAAATGTAAATTCTCTACGTGTCCAGTTTTCATTGTTGTGTGATGTTTCTTCTAACGAAATAAAACCTTCATCATGATTCATCGTACCAAATTCAACTTTTGCTGGAAAATCAGCACTACCTGCTACATCATAGCCAAATGTATAGGTCGTGTTTGGTTTCAGTGCCAAATATTGATGAATGTTTTCTCCATAAGTAGCAACTGCATATTTATTCCCGCTTAACTCTTCGATTGTTGGATTCTGTGTACCTGGACTAGAAACGATCCAATGGTTCAAACCCTCATTGAAATCACCGTTTTTGATCGTCAACTGTTCTTCTACCTGATTACTGATATTCGCCGAATCACCTGTTGATTGACTTGCCGCAGATGTCACGACTGGTCCTCCTAACGAAAGAAGTAACATGCTTGTTGCTGCAATTTTTTTCAAGTTGTTTTTTTTCATCTCAAGCTCCTTATTGATAGCGGATAGTTCGTTATACAGTAAACCATAAAACATAATCTATCTCGCTCTTTAAAAAGAATAACTGATAAATATCTCAATAAGAAAACACTTTTTTCTGGAAAAATATTTTTATGGAAACATAACGATGAACAAAAAAAAAGTAATGTATAATAACCGCAAAAAATCAACAGTCCACTAAGTTTATCGAATGATTTCAATTATTCCTTTTCTTGGATAAAATAAAAAAATACAGCACATGGCTGTATTTTTTTATTTTATCCAAGAAAATCAATCTATCAAAACATAACACCTAAAGATATCACTCACAACATTTTTCGTTATGGTGAGCACGTTGTTTAAAAAGCTGGGATATTTGAGCCTTTTGAATTATTTTTGATGTAGTCAGCGACTTCTGGTGTAGTCATCGCTTCTTTCAACACCTTGATTTTCTCGCTATCTTTTTCTTCCTCTCGAGTAACTAATTGCAACGCATAATGTTTACTTGCTGCTTCGTCTTCAAGTAACAAGGCATCTTCTGTCGTCAAGTTTGCTGGTTCCAAATATGCTGGATAACAAAAGACCATCGCAATATCACTTTCATCATAAGCTTTTACTAGATTCAAAAGATCAATACTTTCAAAGGTAAGATTTTTAGGATTCTCTATAATATCTGCGACTGTACCATCAAAACCAACTCCATCTTTCAATTGAATGATCTCATTCTCATTCAAAATCGCTAGCGCACGACCTTCATTTGTTGGATCACTCGGAATACCGACTTTTGCATTTTCTGGCAAATCATTAACATCATCATATTCTTTTGAATAAAATCCGCCGGCAAAATAATAGATTGGTTGGACAGCTACTAAATCAGCGTCTTTTTCTTGATTGAATCGTTCCATAAAGGGTTCGTGTTGCGCAAAGTTTGCATCTGCTTCCTTATGTTGGACGGCATCATTATAAGCAACATTATCACTGACTTCCATGATATTGATCGTGTAGCCTGATTTTTCTACTTCTTTTTTGGCAATTTCTAGAATATCTTTTGAGGATTCCAATTGAACCGCTACAGTGATTTCTTTTTTACTTTCTGCGGTTTCATTGCTTCCACCACAAGCCGCTAAAACTAGAACTCCAACTAAAGCAAACGCAAATAAATAAAACTTTTTCATAACTTTTTTCCTACTTTCGTTTATCTAATGATTGTGCAACAAAATTTCCAAACATTTGTAAAAAGAAGACCAAAGCGATCATGATCACAATAGCAACATACATGACACCATACTCATACCGTTGATAGCCGACACGGACAGCAAAATCACCGATTCCGCCACCACCTACGACACCCATGACGGTGGAATAAGAGATCATACTAACTGTTGTCGTAGTATAAGCCAACACTAAGCCGCTTCGCGCTTCAACAAATAAGAAGTGCCAGATGTATTGAAATCTGGAAGCGCCTAAAGAATTCGATAAGGCATAGATCTCTTCAGGGACATCTAACAACACTTGCTCCACTAAACGAGCAAAAATCGCGACTGCTACAATACTAAGTGGTATAGATGAAGGAACAGGTCCAAAGGCCTTTCCTAAAATTGATCGCGTCACTGGGATCAACGCAATCACTAATAAAAGATAAGGAAACGAGCGAACGACTGTCACAATGAAGTTGAGTAACCAGTATAACCAAGGGTGTGTCCCTCTGACCTTGGGATTTGTCAAATATAGACCTAATCCTACTGGCAAACCTCCCAACACACAAACGAACATGGAAATCGCCATCATGATGCCCGTTTCTTTCAAACTATTGATTAGAGACGGCCAATATTCAATCAATGCTGTGGGCAAGTTCATCAGTCAAACTCCTTTTTATTTTTTCAAAATAAGTTAGTTCCTCTTCCTCGTACTGTTTTGGGTCATTCATCAATTCACCGATCAGATGCCCATTTTCCATGACTAAGATCCGTTTACATAAGCGTTTGACCGTTTCCAGTTCATGACTAACAAAAAAAATAGTCGGTTGAAACTCGGCATGTGTTTTATGTAATAAGCGAACCACACTTTCTGTATTTTCTTCATCTAAAGAACTCGTTGCTTCATCACAAAGTAACAAATGCGGATCTCTACTTAACGCTCTTGCAATAGAAACCCGTTGTCTTTCTCCGCCAGAAAGTTTGACTGGATAGCTTTCTGCTTTATGACTCATGCCAACAAAATCGAGTAGATCATTGATTTTTTTAGGCTCTTTTTTCCTTTGTAACTTCAATGGTAATGCAACATTTTCATAAACACGTAAATTTTCAAGTAGGTTATGATGTTGAAAAATCATGCCTATTTTTTGTTGTTGCTGCCGGCGCTCTTTTTTTGATAATGACTGAACATCTACACCATTTAGTTTGATTGTGCCTTCAGTAGGCGTTTCCATCAAATTCAATAAACGTAACAAGGTCGATTTCCCAGAACCACTTTTCCCAACGATCCCGATCACTTCCCCTTGTTTTACAGTAAAACTAATCTTATGCAACGACTTGGTCTTTTCATACTGCTTCGACACATTTACTAGCTCGATCACATTTTTCCTCCAGTCTATACATGCAATTAAAAGAATAACACAAAGAAAAAAAACTGTATTAATTTTATTGCTAATAAAAGATTTATCTGAATTTTTAAAAGAGTAAATAAAGTACAAAAACATCTATTTTTATAATCCATTAAAAGAAAGGAAAAAGCAACTTTTTTACTCACAGATAAATATACACTGTTTTGATTTCTGTACTAGTAGTTTTAGAAAAGATAGCTTGGTTATTCATTTTCGACCAGTCTATCTTGAGATTGAAATATATTTTTTTATGAGTGAACTCAATAATTTATCAAATCTAAAAACAAATTGATTTAGTATACTATTTTTTTAATATGAGAAAAAATAATAAATAGAGCGGAAGGAAAAAGATGTTATACTTTGGATAATGGATAGCTCAGTAATACAATATAGATTGGTTCGTTATCTTATATTGTATCAAAAATTAGATTATTGATAAACGAACGAAGGACTGCTATCCTGAATACAATTATTGTGGATGAAACAATCGGGACTAAAAATTGTTTGGGGAAGTAGTTTTTAGTACTTTTCGTCCATACGTGTCAATGGCGTGCTACTTTCAGCATCACTAAAAACGAGAGTAGAACAAATCGGTCTCCTCTCGAAAAAATAAGCAGCAACCCATCAAATTTGATCGGTTGCTGCTTATTTTGCTAGATTCAACGATCTTCAAGATCCAATCATAATTCCATTAATTTTAAGTACGGTCAAAAATTCCTCTATATAACTATCTTTTTCATCATCTGTAAATTCTTGATCTAAACGATACTTGTCTCGCACAAAGGCTTTTATGTTTTCTTTCGTCGATTCAGCCTTTAACAAATTAAATATATCAATTGCTACGTCATTGTCTAAAACATAACGTTCATCCTCGACCATGATGTATAAGTCATTACCCATTTTTTCATAAGTGATGTGCTCATTGAGTTTCATGTCTTCCACTCTTTTCGTTATTCATTTGTACAGCTACGAACCATTTGATGCTTTAGGATTTCCTTGATCAAATTACACTCTACTTCGTCTACACCTTGGGTATCATTGGTTGCATAATAATGATGTGCACGACATCCTCCACCGCATAAGTAACGGAATGAACAATCATTACATTTTGTTAAATGATTGATGCTTTGAGAGCGAATAAAAGCAATATTCTCTTCGCCAAAAACCTCGCTAAGTTGCTTTTCTCTAATATTTCCCAGTTTGTAGTCAGCAGTTTCTAACAGTTTACAGGCAAATATATCACCAACAGGATTGATTGCAAATTCTCCAACGCCAAGTCCACAGGATTCTTTGATGGTGAAAGGTTTTAAAAATGGTGAACGATTTTTGTTCTTTTGTTTTAACTCTATTTCTGTTCTCTCACTATCAGTTAAAGAAATCTCTGCCATTTTTGCACGTCCTAGTTCACTGAATCCGCCTAATTTATAATTGATGTTATTCTTCTTTAAAAATTCCACCGTTTCGTCAATATTATTGAAATTATTATTGGTAATGATCGTATTGACTGCAATATTTGGATAATTCAAGTCTAATAGATTTTGAATCCCTCTCATTGCTATGCGATAGCAGCCTTTCCCTCTATTTTTATCATTTGCAACTTGATCGATCGAATCTAAGCTGATGGTGATCGAAGCACATCTTTCAGCTAGAAACGCTGCATCTTTTGCATTCCGCACTAAAGTCCCATTCGTGATCAAACCAATAGTTAGACCAATTTTTTTGGCATAATCGATATATTTTAGCGCATCCTTACTTAACCCAACCTCACCGCCAGTAAAGATAATTTTCTTTACACCGCAATCCTTCAATTGATTGAGAACGTCGATCCATTCGACAAAATTTAAACTATCCTCATATTCCTTTTCAGGACTGGCTTCTGCATAGCAGTAAACACACTTCAAATTACATTGATGGGTCATAACCAAATAAGCTGTCTCTGGTATTCCATGCTCCGTTTTTTCTACTTCAATCGGGTCTTCTAAAAGGATTTGAAACAGATCCATCTTTTTCTGGGTTGTCATTGGTAGATATTTGTAATCTTGCTTTTTTATTTTGTTTAATTCTTCTTGATCAACTAATATCCATGTACTACGTAGGACATTATGTACAATAAATTGTTCATTGAATCGATAGGCATGAAGATTCTCTTTGATTCGGATAAAATCACCTCATTTTTTAAACCACAAATTCATTTTCGCAGGGTAAACCGAAGGGAGCGCCCACTTTCTGCACCAAAAATAAGTAGCAAACATTTGAAACCCCTTTCAAAAAAACAAGCTGAAAGTCACAAAAATCGCATGAACAATTTCCGTAATCTTCAGCTTATTTCTTGAGGTAAGACATGTTGTCATCGTCTCATCTCTATTTACGATCCTTGACCAGCAATAATCCCACAGTTGCATGGAACTGCGTATGTACCTGTAATTCTTTTCAAGTCAGGTTTTTTGAACATTACTATTCCTCCTTTACGTTTTCAAACCATATCAAAAAATCAGCATGAGCATACGAAACAACATAAATTCTGTTAAGTAACTACCTAATTTTTCTGTCTTTACACACTCACAAATTTAGGAAAAAAAGAGAAAAATAACCTTTCCATTTTTTCCTAATAAAAGTATAATATTCTTTATAATGATTTGTCAACCACGTACTTAAGGAGTGTAATGGAAAATGAATTTTTTTTCAAAGAAAGGCTACATATATCTATTTATATCTATGTTATTAGTTTTAGTAACCGTACTAACCACCTTGATTGCTCCCTTCATCCTTAATAGTATCAATAGTTATCAGTCAACCACTATTTTTCCTATTATCTTCCTAATAATTGGTGCCATGACACTCTCTTATCTTTTTCAGGTTTGTTTGATCATTTACCGAGAAAATTTTGCAAAAAAATTCAATTTGAACTCAATTTCCGATTTGTTAGCCAAAATATATACTTTGAAATTTGAGAAATATATCAATTTAGAATCTGGTAATCTAGTCACTCGAATTTTCAGAATTGTAGATACCTCCTATATGTTTATGACGACCAGCTTCTTTTTAGTACTGAAATCAGCCATCTCTATTCTTATCGTGTTAGGTATATTTTTAACCCTCGATGCAACTATTTTCCTGATTACGCTTCTTTTGATCCCTATTAACATCTTCTCTTATCTTTTTATCAATAAAACACTCAATCAAAGAATCAAAACGATGCAAGACGAAAATGCCAATGCTCAAAAAGATTTGATTTTGCTCTTGGGTAATCCAGAACAATTTAAAATGTTACCTAGCTTTGATACTGTCAAACAACTAACTTCAAAAACACTCAAAAAAATGTACACAAGTTTGGCAGCAACAAATAAATTTGCTCAAATCACTAGTTATACTGTCTCATTCATCAACCAACTTTCTCAAAATATTATTTTTATAACGATCAGCTACTTGGTGTATAACCAACAGCTCCAATTGAATAATATGATGGTAGTTAGTATATTAATGCCCGTTTTCTTCACTTCCCTTTCTGACTTATCCAAAATCAATGTCGATTATCGAACAGTCGTGGCAAACCAACAATTTGTTCAAGAAAACTTAGAACTACATCAAGAAGATTTATCCGGCACACCAATTGATCCAATCACTAGCATCAAATTTACCGATCCGCAAATCACGATGGCATTAAATGCGAAAAGAATCCATTTGTCATTGACTGAAACACTGAATTTAGGAGATATTTGTTATATCGAAGGCCCTTCAGGTTCTGGAAAATCGACGCTGATAAAAGCCATCTTGAGCTTTTATGCAAGTAATGGTATCTATATCAACGACTTCCCTCTTGATCAGTTGAATGGGAAGCAAGTCAGAGAACAAATCACTTATCTTTCTCAAACAACTTTGCTCTTTTCAAATACACTTGAATACAATATCACTCTTGGTCAACCGATTTCAGAAGAAAAAAAAGAAGCGCTGAGAAATTCAACACTTCTTGCTCCGATTTTTAAAAACAAAGACTGGGATTCTTTAATCATTGATAATGGCGCAAACCTGTCGGGGGGCGAAAAACAACGCGTGTTCATTGCCCGTATGATACTCCAAGACAGTAGGATATGGATTCTAGATGAAAGTACGAGTAGTATCGACAAAGACTCTGCGGATGCCATCTTTGACACACTCATGAACGTAAGACAAAATAAAATCATTTTATTCACCTCTCATGACAAGGAAAATAAAAATTTTGCCAATAAGTTCATTCAAATCTCTTCTCGTGTAGAAACGATTGTATAGATCTATCCTCCGTCCTCTTCAAAAAACAAGTAAGAATCCACAAAAATCCGATGAACGACTTTTGTGGATTCCTGCTTTTATCTACGCTAGATATTTTCCTTTTGGACTAATAGTAAAATTGTTATTCTTTCTTTTCTAACACTACTGCTAGTGTCGGCGAGTTCTCATCATAAGGACTTCCTTTTACATCCCCGTAAAACCCACTAACAACAAAACCAGCAGCTTCCATTTCTTTTTGCAGAGTTTCTTTTGTGAAATACGTCATCCATAGATAATAATTTTTGTTTTCATGATCGGTAAGGATCGTCGTTTGTTCTAAAGTTACATGTTCGTTGTATTTTGTATTATATTGTAATGCTACATGAGGTTCATCTGTCCAGAATCTTCCGTCTGGACAAGTATCCCAAACTCGCTTTTCTTCAAATGATTGATAACTTGCCATCGAAAAAACATCCAATAAAACTTTTCCCGTCGGTTTTAGATGCTGATAAATATTTTCTAATAATCTTTTTCTATCACTCGCTGATAACGCTCCAAAGTCACAATAGATCATTGTGATGCTATCGTATTGTTTATCTAAATCCATTGTCAGATAATCTGCGTAATGGTACGTAATCGGTAACTGTTGGTCTTCCGCAGATTTTTTGGCATATGCTATCGAACGCTTAGAAAAATCAAGCCCCGTTACTTCATACCCTAATCGACTAAATTTTTCTGCATAGATTCCCGGACCACAGCCAATATCTAATAACGTTGGATAGGCTTTCGGCGGGATTACTGTATTGATCCAACGAACAGATTCATCAATAAACCCAGCTTTTCGACTTGCGCCTTCAAATTCAGGGTCAAGATGTGCTTGTAACATTTGTTTTGAGATGTGACGATCATCCCAAAATGCGCCTTTCGTTTGTTGATAAAGTGTTGGTTTGTTTAAAAGTGTTTCAATCATTGTTTTCCATCTCCTCATTTTTTTATAAATTTGAACAAAAGAAAAAGCCGTAGATTTTACTCTACGGCTTCCCTGCATAAGGCGAAGATGCGAGTAAAATAAAATCAAATACATAGGTACGCTAAATAAAGCTGTGTCTCAGCTAAATTTTTTACCTATTGAATTGATTTTATTTACTCGCTTCCAGTCATACCCATGTTACTGATTATATAACATCTGATATGCCGGATTCATCACCTTTTTCTGTTAAATTTATAGTTTCGTTTTATAGGACATACCAGTAATTGTCAATTTTTCTCTGGTAAATATAAAACGATCGTAAAAGAAGCATACCTATAAAATAATGGGACATCAAAGTAATTTTTTCTAAACGGGAGAAATATTCCTGGATGGCGCAGCCAACTATTTTAGTCGTTGTGAAAGAGGAGCATTCATGTAATTGATTTTATTTATACTCCCTGATTTTAGGCGGGATATACTGATCTACAAAAGGTTGAATTTCTGTCAACGCATCCGCAAACAAAATTTTATCGAACTCTTCTCTTGTTAAAAAGCCTTGATTGACCATGGCTTGATACTGCTGCTTAAAAGGATCGAAAAATTCTTTGTAATTCATTAACACACACGGATTGACATGTTGCCCGATCCTCCCCCAAGAGATTACTTCAGTAATTTCTTCGATGGTTCCTGGGCCACCTGGTAACGCAATATAGACATCTGATAATTCAATCATTTTTTGTTTCCGTTCGTGCATCTACGACACGATCATCAAAGAGGTGCCATCTTTTTTGCTAGTTCTCGTTTTGCCAAAAAGTCAGGCATGATACCTGTCACTTTCCCTCCAGATCCTAGTACTGAATCAGCAATAATCCCCTTCAAACCAGCGTTTCCACCACCATAAACCAACTGATACTCATTCTTCCCGATCCACTCACCTAAGCTTCTCGTTACTCGTTCAAATTCTGGAGAATTCCCTTTACTTGCTCCGCAATAGACTGCAATCTTTATTTCCGAAACCCCTTCCAAATTTTTTTCAGCTTATGCTATTATATAATTGAAAGGTGGTTAACCTCAACATGAACATAAAAGAATACAACGACTGGGTGGTTGATTTTTATAAAAAAAGAAAGTGGTACGACTACGATCCATTTATCCGTATCGGCTTTTTAACTGAAGAAGTTGGCGAAGTTTCAAGAGCGGTTCGAAGTCTCGAAATCGGTCGTGATCGTCCGGATGAATCTATACAAACAATTGATTTTTACAAGGAAAATCTGATGGAGGAATTGGGTGATGTCTTAGATAATGTTCTGATTCTTGCTGATAAATATGACCTATCCTTCGAAGAAATCATTCATCACCACAAACAAAAACTAGAGAAGCGGTTCAATATGTAGTCTTCTCACGATGCCATTTCCAATTTTTTTAGAAAAACCCTTTCCATCGTGCTATACTCTAAAGAAAAAGAATCTTGAGGTAAACACATGGCTATCTTTGAAAGTCTTAACTTAAATAAATTGTCTGCCGTTGAACAAGAGATTTACCGCTTTATCGTTAATAACCTTGAGAAAATACCTTATATGCGGGTACGAGATATTGCGACGGATGCGCATGTTTCGTCAACCTCTGTCTTTCGTTTTATCCAAAAAGTCGGCTTTGATTCATTTCCGGAATTTCGTTTTTATATTAAAAATCATTTGGAAAAAGCCCATTATGAAACAGATGACAAGCAATTAATGTTAGAAGAACGAATCAATCAGTTGAACATGACGATTTTTCATCCCGATATTGAATATCAAATCAAAAAAATGGCAAAAACATTGCGTCAAGCTGATTTTATCCTATTTATGGGCATGGGGGCTTCGGGAGCATTAGCGCAATATGTGGCACGAAAATTAGCGAATATCGGTTACTTTTGTATTAGCTTAGATGAACTGACTTATCCGATTCGTAGCTTTTTGCGTCCAGATCAAAAAAATGCGTTAGTCTTTTTGAGTGTTTCAGGTGAAACAAAAGAACTGATCGAAGTAATTTCAGGTTTAGCTCATGCGGATAGCGTGCATAAGTATTGTATTACCGCTCATAAAGAAAGTTCATTGGCCCAATTGTGTGATTACTCAATTGACTATGCCATTAAAGAAGAACGGAAAGACATCTTTCTTGATTTGACTAGTCAGCTACCTTCCATGGCGATCCTTGAAACACTGATCGGTTATTTAGAGGATGAATGATTCACCACTCAATTTGGAACACTATGTTCCTACCACGAAATAATTTTCATTGTTCCAAATTTTTATCCTAAATAAGAATGCGCTTACTTTTCTTTCACACCTTTCGCTATAATGAATCCATCATATAGCGAAAGGTGTTATTCTTATGCAAAAATTCAATGATTTATTAGATCGAAGTCTTGTTCCTATTGCAACACGGTTAAACAACCAACGACATATTGCAGCCGTTCGAGATGCATTCATGCTTATTTTTCCATTGACGATTTCTTCTTCATTAGTCATCCTAGTCAATAATATTTTATTTTCAAAAGACAGTTTTATCGTGCAATTATTTCAACTTTCACGTATTTTTCCAAATTTAGAAAGTGCACAACAAGTCCTTGCTTCTGTAGCAAATGGCACAATCAATATCATGAGTTTGTTTATTGCTTTTTTAGTCGCTCAGCTGTTGGCAAAACATTTCGAAGCTGATGCAACCTTAGTTGGGCTAACTAGTGTCGCTTGCTTTATGATTTTTTACCCTACTTCTTTTGCAGTCGATGAAATGAATGTCATCTCGACGCAATATTTGGGTGCTCAAGGTTTATTCGTTGCGATGATTGTCGCTTGCTTGGTTGGCGAATTCTTACCGAAATTATTCAAAGTTAAGAAATTACAAATCAAGATGCCTGAACTCGTTCCACCAGCTGTTTCTCGCTCTTTTTCTGGAATGATCCCAATCATTATCGTTGTTTCTATGTCAGCTTTGATCAACTTCTTCGTCTTGATGATCGCGCCTGAAGGAATCAACGAGTTGATTTATGCCGGTATCCAAGCACCTTTACGTGACTTAGGTGGGAATGTGTTTGGTGTCCTACTCTTAGCTTTTATTCAGACACTGCTATTTTCTATTGGTATTCATGGTCCAAACACATTGAATGCTGTTCGTTCAGCGATTTTTACCGAGCAAGACTTAGCCAATCTCCAATTCATCAATGATGGTGGTTCGCTGTGGGATGTCCCTTACAAGGAAACTTGGGGCATCTTGAACGATATGTTTGCAAACATGGGTGGAACGGGTATGACCTTAGGCTTGATCATTGCGATTTTTATTGCTTCACGACGACCTGAATATCGCGAAATCGCCAAACTATCTTTTGTACCAGGTATTTTTCAAATCAATGAACCGATGATTTTTGGACTACCGATCGTCTTAAATCCAATTATGATCATTCCTTTTGTTTTAACACCGATGGTCAATATTCTGGTCGGTTACTTCGTCACAGTCGTCTGGCCAATCATGCCATCACCAGCGATTGGTTTACCTTGGACCACCCCAGGGATCATCAATTTGTTTTTAGGAACTGGTGGGAATATCATGGGAATTGTAATAGGCGTACTTTGTTTAGCGATTTCCGTTTTGATTTACCTACCTTTTGTCATGGCTTCCAACCGCGCACAACGCACAGAGATATAACTTGAGAATCACTGAAACTTAGGAGGAATTTGTATGAATAGAGAGTTACCCAAAGATTTTTTATGGGGAGGCGCAATTGCTGCTCATCAAGCAGAAGGTGCTTGGAATATTGATGGACGAGGTCCAAGTATCGCTGATGTTATGACTGCTGGCGGAAATGGGATTCCGCGGAAGATCACTAAAGGCATCATCGAAGGGGAATATTACCCAAATCACGAGGCCATTGATTTTTACCATCGTTACAAAGAAGACATCCAATTATTTAAAGAACTAGGCTTAAAATGTCTACGCACTTCCATTTCATGGAGTCGGATCTTTCCTACTGGTCAAGAAGAAACACCGAATGAACAAGGATTAAAATTTTACGATGATCTTTTTGATGAATGCTTAAAAAACGGGATCGAACCGGTAGTTACGTTGTCTCATTTTGAGATTCCTTATGCCATTTATGAAGATTTTGGTGGCTTTGCCAATAAAGCGGTCATTCCTTTATTTGTTAAATTTGCTCAGTGCGTATTTGACCGTTACAAAGACAAAGTAACTTACTGGATGACCTTCAATGAAATCAATAATCAGGCGGACGGACAAGAGCCCGTTCATGTTTGGACCAATTCAGCCATGATCATTGAAGATGACCAAGATAAAGAGGCCTTAGTATTTCAAGCAGGGGTCAACGAACTGATTGCCAGTGCTTGGGCTGTCAATGAAGGGAAAAAGATCAATCCCAATTTTCAGATTGGTTGTATGATGGCTTACGTTCCAATCTATCCCTACTCCTGTGCGCCAGAAGATATGATTGCTTCAGTCAAAGCAAATGAACGTCGTTTCTTCTACAGTGATGTCCATGTACGCGGAGAAATCCCTACCTACACAGAAAAGTATTGGGAACAAAAAGGGCTCACAATCGATATTAGCGAGAAAGAACGACAAATTTTACGTCAAGGAACTGTTGACTATATCGGTTTTAGCTATTATATGTCGGGAACGATCACAACTCTTCCCGATGTTGAGGGCAGACAAACAGAAGATATTCCTTCAGCAAAACTAGTTAAAAATCCTTATATTACTGCTTCTGACTGGGGCTGGCCGATTGATCCTGTTGGGTTACGTTATGTATTGAACACGGTGTACCAGCGTTATGATCTCCCCCTGTTTATCGTTGAAAATGGTTTTGGTGCCTACGATCAGTTAACTGATTCAAATGAGATCCATGATGACTACCGGATCAATTATTTAAGAGAACACATCGAACAAATGAAAAAAGCAGTAGTTGAAGATGGCGTACCATTAATTGGTTACACACCTTGGGGAATCATCGATATCGTCAGCTTTGGCAGTGGTGAAATGGAAAAACGCTATGGCATGATCTATGTCGATAAGGATAATACCGGTAAAGGAACCTTACAACGTTTGAAAAAAGATTCCTTTGCTTGGTACCAACAAGTGATTGAAACCAATGGGGAACAGCTTTAGTAACGAACAAGGAAAGGCGATCCGACTTCATTGTCGTGACCGCCTTTCTTTGTTATGTTTCATATTTTTCTTTCACAACTGCTAAGTAATGTTGCAGACCGATATTCATTACCCAGGCTACACCTAGACCAATGAAACTACCGATGACGATACCAATAAAACGATACTCGATCAATGAGATCAAGTACGTGTTCCTGACCAATGTCGAAAGCATCAATGCCATGGGGTTCAAGAAAATATTCGCCACTGCATAATTTCGGGCAACTAAAAACTGAGAAATACCATAAAGAAACGTAATTAAAAAAATCGTTTCAAGTTGGGAAAAAGGAATCAGTGATAAGACAGCCGATAAACACAACCCTAACATCGAACCAATCAAATATTGCACTTGCCGATGTTTCATCGCATCTAAATTCTCAGCTAATAAAATCGAGGCACAAGACAGTGTCAGCCAATAAGGATTTTTCATGTTCAAGCCATGGCTCACATAAACGGAAAGGAATAATGCAGCGCTGTAAAAAATCGAATCAATGATCACTAAAGGTTCTTGGTGAAAACGCTCCTTCAAAGATACCTTTATCACTTCCTGTTCCGGGCGCGAATCCATTTTTTTCGTTAGAAATGCAGCAATCAAAGCAAACACAACACCCATAAAGAAAAAAGAAGCTACTGTCGGCAAATGAGAAAATGGAACGGACATACTCGTTCCCATAGCCGCTAACATCGCAAAGAATAAGCCCCCTGGTTTAGAAATATGGAACAAACGCAAAATAAACCGACTGAAAAAAGCAACTGCTCCAACAGCAAATGGTTCAAGCCAGATGACATACGTCGACAATAGCCCTAATGTAAAAGCCAGTAATAGACCGCAACCAATCAAAAATAGGCGCTTTAGTAATTGCTTCATCGGAATGTTCTGGTAGTAAAAGAAGGTAAAGATACCTAGAGAAGAGAAACTTGAAATCAAAAAATTATGATTGATGTAACCGATCCATAAAACGAGAAAGATCAGCACCATCAGATTCATGATACGAAATGGATTTTCTTGAATTTTGTTAAATGTAAAATAAGATTTAACCATAAAAAACCTCCTTATTTTGAAATGTATATAAAAATCGTTTTCGCCTTAAGGATGTCTTGTCTATTATAAGAAGTATCAAAGAAATCAACTATTAGAAGTAAAAGGAGAGTTTTCCAGAGAAAAATTTAAACGAATTTACTTTATCTAGTATAACACCAATTTTCATCGCTTAAACAGACAGAAATTCCCATCAATCATTAAATAACTAATTAAATATTATAATTAATTAATAATAACCACCATTATTTGTAATAATATAGATAGTTTTAGCTATCTAAAATTAAAAGCTTTTCATCTAGTCAAAGAATTTGTGAAATCTGCTTTATTTTTTTGTATTTTAAATTTATACTATGAAAGAAATCATTTTTAATAACAAAAAAAAAATAAAATTTATTGTTACATAAAGTTTTTTTGATTTTAACATCAGACATATACGTTGGAGAACACAGAAAGGACAAAAAGTAAGGAAAATGAAGAAAATTATTGTAATTATCAGTAGCTTGTTTGCATGTGTCGGTTTATTTTCTTTTATTCATTTTTTGAATTCTCCTGTTCGAGATGTTACCTCCAAAGCTGAAATGATCCAAACAGACGAAATTAAAATGGAATATGTTCCTACAAAAAATCAGTTATTGAAAAGCATTGGTGACTCGGTCGATTTTTTAGGCATCTACGAAGTAACAGAAATCAATTTTAATGATACACCTCATATCGTACTAACAAAAGAAGATGAAAATGAACTATCGTTTGAAATCAGAGTAACTGATCCAAAAGAGCAATCGTTCTCGATTCCAGCAATAAAATTCTCTCCACAAAACATTCATGTTTCTGATACATTTGGCATTGCGAAAAAAAATGATCGCTACTTTGCCTATAAAAACAATGTATCCATTGAAGGAGAACCTTACAACACACGCTGACATACCCTGTGGGGGTAAATATAGATTTATATTTATACTACAAAAAAACAAACTGAAACGAAGAAATTCCTCTTCCTTTCAGTTTGCTTTTTTTTGAGATCCAACGAATATCTGTCCATCCTTTAGTATCGTTTTATCTATGTTATTTAAAATAACAACAAAAAATAAATGTGCTTGTTATCTAAATTTTTGATTTAATAATGAGTTGTCCACAGTGGATAACTCATTAGCTCTTTCTATTTGTCCACAAAATCCGTCATCTTTGACCTTGTGACCGATCGAGCTCAAGTTTGTTTACTTCTTTGTATCGTCTATCCTTTAAGCGTGACGATGACAGTAAGTAAAACTGACAACAGGAGAACGAGCAAATTACACCTCGATTGCTCTACATAAATAAGTACGGTAATAAAACTTGTAATGATTGCTGGATAAAATTTTTTTCGTTTTCTCATATGCATCCCTCTTTAACTATCATTGTGCCTAAAAAATTCGATTGTTTTTTTATTTTTTACTTATGTTTCTGTTAAATTTTTTTATAATCGTTAAAAGAGTCAAAAGCATACAAAAAAAACACAGAACAGGAAAGGAGTATTTCCTAACTATTCTGTGTCTTTTGATTGACTATGTTATTCAAGTATCTAGCGATAGTATGCTTCAATTTTACGACTTGGGATCAACCAAGTAACCAAAATCAAGACATTGACTATTAGTACTGCGATGGGCGCGATCAAATATCCGAGAATCAATCCCACGACATTCAAACCAATAGATACGTAGGATTTACGATAATTGCCAAACAACTCTTTGATAGATGCATTCTCGTCTTCCTCTGAGGCAACTAATGTCCTTGCTAACAAATAATACGTGAGATTAGCTCCTAATATCACTATACCATAGGTCATTTCAGGAACAAGACTGTTACTGTATTCGCTGATCCATGAAGTAACGAATGGAAACAGCGACAGGAAAAAAATAAAAAAGCTATTCACCCAGAGCACTCGCCCATTCACTTTGTGGACGGCTTGAAACAAATGATGGTGGTTATTCCAATAAATGCCCAGGGTAAAGAAACTAATGATATAAATAAAAAAACGTGGCGCAAGTGCAACTAGCGCTTCCAAGGTATCTGAGTGTGGTTCATGTAGCTCCAACACTAAAATCGTCATAATAATAGCGATCACGGCGTCTGTAAAGGCCTCTAGTCGATTTTTCGGCATGACTTTCCTCTCCTTTCGCTTCATTTTATTCGTAATAAGGGCAAAAAAGCAACCTTTTCACACCAAAGTAGCAAGTAGAAATCGGGCTCTGGGTGGAGGTTAAGTCAATCAATCCTTGCTATACTTACTATATAGAAAACAGCAAGCGTAACTTCTATTGAGAAGTTTATCAAACGAGAAAAGAGGCGATCATCATGCAAAAAAGAAATACGTTTCAAACAATCATTCTATTAGTGGTAGGTTTCGTCGTAGCTAGCTTTGTCCTCAATCTATTCGTTGGCGTGATCAGTGGTTTATTATGGTTAGGTATTAAATTGTTGATTCCAGTAGCCATTGCGATTTGGTTAGTCCGTTGGATCACTCGCACCACGCAACAAAGAAAATACTACTAATACTATTTTCCTAAATGAAAAACAAAAAGAGGCAGAAAATTTCTGCCTCTTTTTTTACTTCTTTTAAATGATATATCATTTAACCTAATGCTACATCTAAGATCATCATGATAATAAAACCAGTCATAACACCAAAAACTGCATAGTGTCGTTTACTTGAAAGTGTTTGTTGCGCTTCAGGAATCAGTTCTTCCACGACGACGTAAATCATTGCACCCGCAGCAAAAGCTAAGGCATAAGGCAGTAAGACTGCAACTTTTGTCACTAAGATTGCCCCGATGACTCCAGCAATCGGTTCAACCACTCCTGAAGCTTGCCCATAGACAAAGGCTTTTGTTCGACTTAATCCTTCTTGTCGGAGAGGAATCGAAACAGCCGCACCTTCTGGAAAGTTTTGAATACCAATCCCTAACGCAACAGAGATCGCTGCTAGCACCGCAGTCGTTGGATTATCTGCAGTTGCCGCTGCACCAAATGCAACACCTACTGCTAAACCTTCTGGAATATTATGCAAGGTAATGGAAAAGACAAGCAAAATCGTGCGTTTTAAATGTGTTGGTAAGCCTTCTTTTTCGTGTGCTGGACCAAAATGCATGTGTGGTAAGGTTTTGTCGGCAATGTATAAAAATAATCCCCCTAGCCCAAAACCAATACTCACCACAAGCCAAGCAATATCACCATTTTCTTCTGCTTTTGTGATTGCCGGATCTAATAAAGACCAAAAACTGGCGGCGATCATCACACCCGAAGCGAAACCTAACATCAAATTGAGTACATCTTTTTTGATTTCTTTAAAGAAAAAAACTAAGCCAGCCCCAAGCGCAGTCATAAAATAAGTAAACGCCGTACCCGTCAACGCTTGCTGCCAAGGTTCTAGCTTCAGTAACCAATCAACCATACAATTCCCCTTTCACCTTTTTATTCTTACTCTAGCATATTGCCAAAAATGTGACTACTATTCTACTATTAATCTGATGATCCTTTATTCTAAGCGGTTATCCCCTCACGTTTTTCCAATCATTCCCAAACCACTTATGGTAAAGATCATCAACGACTTGAACATTTGTAATCGTCATGTTTGGATCGACCACCGTATCTTGCTTCTTACCTGAGGAAAGTAAATCGGCGACATGACGGATCTCAAAGACAAATTCACTATCCATTGGAAAATCTTTTGTTAACACTTTTCCGTTGTTCATCTGGATCGTATAATGGTCTGTTTTCCAATAGTTAGGGATGATGATCGTGCCTTTTTCTCCAACGATGGTATACGTACTAGTAAAATCCATTTTTGTCGTAAGGAATAAACTGATGAAAAGGTCTTTCTTCTTCAGGTTGACCATACACTCTTCATCCGTCAGACCTTCTCCATGTTCTACACATAAGCCGTTATATTCATCAAATCCTGTACCAAATAAATATTGACTGACACTTAATGGGTAAGAGGCGTTGGAAATCAATACGCCACCTCCTTGTTCCATCTTCCAAAACCAAGGGATTTTTTCAGAACCCGGTCGAGCATCACGAATATCGACTAATTTTACTTGACCGATTTTTCCTGATCCAATGGTTTTTTTTACGTCTTCGATCGCAGGTAGAAATAGGGCTTTTTGTGCTTCCATGAGAAAAACCTTGTGCTCCTTAGCCAAGGCATAGAGTTCTTGTGCTTGCTCCGAATGTAGCGTAAAAGGCTTCTCTAAAAGCACATGTTTCTTTGCTTGGATCGCGGCTTTCGCGGCTGAAAAATGCAAGTGATTGATCAATGGAATATAAATCAGTTCTATCTCGTTGTCAGAAAGTAACGCTTCGTAACTGCCATACGCTTTTGGAATGCCTAACTCTGTGGCTAACTGTTGCGCCTTTTCTAAGCGACGTGTCGCAATCGCTACAGCTTGTGCCACGCCACTTTCTTTGATCCCCTCCACAACACGTGGCACGATCGAAGCACCGCTCATAATACCGATTTTCAGCATACTCTTCCTCCTAACATTTTGAATCCACTATAACATAGTTTCACACATTACTGGCACTTCACTCTACTTGGTTGAAAGTCGCTTTAGTTGGGCTTTTGATAAGGAAGATTTATACTTTAGACAATAAATATAATTTGTTTTTTTAGGGAGTGGATCAAAATGTCAACGATAAATGCCGGTATTGCCATGGTAAAAGTGCTTGAAAGCTGGGGAGTTGATCATATTTATGGGATTCCGGGTGGTTCGTTCAATTCCATTATGGATGCGTTGTACCATGAAAAAGACCAAATCGATTATATCCAAGTACGTCATGAAGAAGTAGGCGCGTTAGCTGCCGCAGCGGATGCCAAATTAACAGGAAAAGTCGGAGCTGTCTTTGGCTCAGCTGGTCCTGGAGCCACTCATTTGATCAACGGACTTTACGATGCTCAAATGGATCACGTCCCAGTTGTCGCCCTTTTAGGGCAAGTGGCTTCGACTTCTATGAATTATACTGCCTTTCAAGAATTAAATGAAAATCCAATTTTCGCTGATGTTAGTGTTTATAATCGGACAGTCATGACACCTGAAAGTTTACCTTATGTCGTTGATGAAGCGATCAAGGCAGCTTATGCACATCAAGGAGTCGCTGTTGTGACGATCCCAGTTGATTTTGGTTTTGAAGAAATCGAGTGGCAGGATGTTTCTAATGCTTCTACGTACAAAACAGGGGTGATCCTCCCTGAGATTGAAGACGTGAAAGCAGCCCTTCCTTATCTCGAACAAGCTCAAAAACCTGTCTTGTTCATCGGTCAAGGTGTTCGTCATGGCTATGATCAGATCAAGAAATTTACCGAATATTTCAAAATGCCCGTGGTTGCCTCTGTTTTAGCAAAAGGAATCGTGCCAGATGAAGACAAAAATTTTCTTGGATTTGCAGGTCGGGTAGCGACAAAACCTGCGAATGAAGCATTAGCAGAAGCCGATTTGATTTTATTTGTAGGAAGTGACTTTCCTTTTGGGCGAACCTTTTTCAATCCAGAAGCTGCTTTTATCCAAGTCGATATTGATGCCGCCAAATTCGGCCGCCGTCATCATACCGATTTAGCTATTTTAGGGGATGGTAAAACAACGTTAGAAAAACTGATTGAATTGGGGAACGAACGCACAGAAGATGCTTGGTATCTAGCCAATCAAGAAAATCTTCGCAATTGGCGGCGTTGGTTAACGTCCTTTGAAGAACCCACGGAGAAATCGATTCGACCAGAAGCGGTCTATAAAGAAATCAACCGAATTGCCGAACGTGATGCTATTTTTGTGACAGATGTTGGAAATACGACCATTCATTCGATTCGTTTACTGAACATGACTGGTGAGCAGTTACACACTACTTCGGGTTGGTTTGCGACGATGGGAAATGGTATACCCGGCGGAATCGCCGCTAAATTAAGCTTTCCGGAGAGACAAGTCTTTACTTTGAGCGGAGACGGCGGTTTTGCCATGGTGATGCAAGATATCTTGACTCAAGTCAGCTATCAGTTGCCAATCATCAATGTCGTTTTCTCAAATGATTCATTCGGATTTATCGAAGCAGAACAAGAAGATACTGAACAACAAAAATTTGGTGTTTCCCTTGAACAAGCTGATTTTGGGAAAGCCTGCGAAGCCTTAGGTGCCGATGGCTTCACGATCACACACTACGAACAATTACGCCCTGCCTTAGATGCTGCGGCGAAATCTGATCGACCAGTCGTGATCGACGTCAAGATCCCCAACAAACGGCCCTTACCTGTCGAAGACTTACACTTAGACCCAAGAAAGTATAGCGAAGAAGAAATTGAGCGCTTCAAAGAAAAATACGAAGTACATGATATGCCGGTGCTTCATGAAATATATACGCATCATCTTTCTAAACAGTTGTAAAAGTCCAGTAAACCACAACTTAGTGAGAAAAGATCCACCTCAAATTGATAGGATTTGAGGTGGATCTTTTTCAAATTTCATACACTTATTTTATTACTAATCATCTAAACGCATAAACGATCTGATTGATCCCAACGACCATAAAATAAAATCCAACTAAAAAACTTAGCGTCAACGCAGAGGATAAAGGATTGAATAATAAAATAATACCTAGTAAGATACCCAATACATTGATGACCACTGTAAACCAATAATGTCCTTCGCTTATTCCTCTGAATAAATCAGCAGTAAATAAAGCCAAAACAGAATCAATAATAAACCAAACAGCGAAGACAAATGGTAGTGCAACTACCCCCGCACCAATATTGAAAATGAAAAAGATCCCAATCAATAAATCAATGATCCCAATCACTATCGGCATCTTCCCTTTATATCCTGTCAGTTCTTTTACTCGACTACGTAGAAATAACTCAAATAATCCTTTTAGGATCGCAAAAATAGCAAATACAATAACGATAGCAACTAAGTTACCTACTGGATCGCGAAAAGAAATCAAGGAAACTAAAACAAATAGTATCCCCAAAATAAGTGAACCCCAATCAATTTTTCTACTTTCTTTCATTTTAATCCCTACTTTCTTCTAATCTATTTCTATCTTACGCCCCCATTTAAATAACTTCAAAAATTTAGCATTTATGAAAATGCTTTAGTTGTAAAAAACGGTTTATCTCTTTTCTTCTTTTGATTGTTTCACGTGAAACGTAAAGAATTACTGATTTCCTTGAAACTTTCAACATTCCCCTATATAATTCTAGAAGACTTGGCAAATATTATAAACATAAAGTGAGGAAAAAAATTGATTACTGTAAATGATGTAAGTTTGCACTTTTCAGATCGCAAACTATTTGATGATGTTAATATAAAATTCACTCCCGGCAATTGTTATGGCTTAATTGGAGCAAATGGCGCAGGTAAATCAACATTCCTTAAAGTATTATCAGGTGACTTGCAACCTTCAACAGGCTCTGTCACATTAGGTCCAGATGAACGTATGGCTGTTTTGAAACAAAACCACTATGACTATGAAGAATATACTGTGATGGAAACAGTAATCATGGGTCATAAACGTTTATATGAAGTAATGAAAGAAAAAGATGCCATCTATATGAAAGAAGATTTCACAGATGAAGATGGGATTCGTGCGGCAGAATTAGAAGGCGAATTTGCAGAATTAAACGGATGGGAAGCAGAACCAGAAGCAGCCGTTTTACTCCAAGGATTAAATATTCCTGAAGAGTTGCATCATCAATTGATGAGCGAACTAACTGGTGGCCAAAAAGTGAAAGTGTTGCTTGCACAAACGCTATTCGGTAAACCAGATGTTTTACTTTTAGATGAGCCGACAAACGGACTAGATATCCAATCGATCAACTGGTTAGAAGAATTTTTGATCGAATTTGAGAATACAGTGATCGTTGTTTCCCATGACCGTCATTTCTTGAATAAAGTATGTACCCACATGGCAGATTTAGACTTTGGAAAAATCAAGCTTTATGTAGGAAACTACGATTTCTGGTTAGAATCAAGCCAATTAGCAACTAAGTTACAAGCAAACGCCAATGCGAAAAAAGAAGAACAAATCAAAGAATTACAAGACTTTATCGCACGTTTCAGTGCAAATGCGTCAAAATCAAAACAAGCGACATCCCGTAAAAAAATGTTAGAAAAAATCACATTGGATGATATCCAACCTTCTTCACGTCGCTATCCTTTCGTTGGATTCAAACCAGAGCGTGAAATTGGAAATGACTTACTACAGGTAGAAAACGTTAGTGTGACAATAGATGGTAAAAAGATTTTAGATGATATATCATTTACATTAAACAAAGAAGACAAGGTAGCATTCGTTGCCGAAAACGATATAACAACTACAACGCTATTTAAAGTTATCATGGGCGATCTAACACCTGATACCGGTACTGTCCGTTGGGGTGTAACAACTAGCAATGCTTATCTACCAAAGGATACAACGAAGGAATTCGATACGGACTTAACGATTCTTGATTGGTTACGTCAATATGCAAGTAAAGAAGAAGACGACAATACGTTCTTACGTAGCTTCTTAGGTCGTATGTTGTTTTCTGGAGAGGAAGTACTAAAACCCGTGAATGTTCTTTCTGGGGGCGAAAAAGTGCGTTGCATGCTTTCTAAATTGATGCTTTCAAAAGCAAACGTCCTTGTCTTAGACGACCCAACGAATCATTTAGATTTAGAATCAATTACTGCATTGAATGATGGTTTGATGGCATTTTCAGGTTCGATCCTATTTGCTTCTCATGACCACCAATTCATCCAAACGTTAGCAAATCGTATCATTGCTGTTTCTGATAAAGGCGTGATCGATCGTGCAGATACGACATATGATGAATTCTTAGAGAACAAAGACATCCAAAAACAATTAGAACAATTGTGGAACTAAATATTCCAAAAATAACTATAAAAACAGCTTTACAACGTGAGTAATCTTACGTTGTACAGCTGTTTTTCTTTTTTATCGACTCACACCCATTGAAAAGATGGCGATACACCCATAGCCTGTATGACTGGCGATCGTTGGTCCTAAGGGATAGAGTTTGATTTCTTTTGTTTTGATATTTTCTTCTAATAATTTTTTGGCTTTCTCAGCACTTTCTAGGTCTCCGGCATAAGCGATATACACCGTTTGTTCCAATGGAGCTACGATCGTTTTGACCGTTTCCTCCACGATTTTCTGAATGGATTTGTTTCTACCACGCACTTTATCGACATTCTTCAAATGACCACTTGGTTCAACGGTAATGATCGGCTTCACGCTTAACAGACTACCAATAGCAGCACTTGCTTTAGAGATGCGTCCTCCACGTTCTAAATGTTTTAAATCATCAACGGTTACCCAAGAATGAACTTTGAGGTAATTATTTTGTAACCAAGCCAATGTTTCTTCCAAAGAATAACCCGATTCTTTCAAACGAACAGCTTCTAATACAAGTAGTCCTTCCCCGATACTTGCGGCTTTCGTATCAAACACATGAACTTGCGGGTCCTCATAGGTTTCTTTCAATAATTCGACTGCTTGTAAGGCACTGCTGTAAGAACCACTCATGCCACTCGAAAAAGCAACGTACAAGACTGGGATACCTTTCTCCACATAGCTACGGAAGAACTCCAAATAGCGACCCACATTGATTTGTGAGGTCGTAGGCATTGCTCCTTCACGTAACTGTTGGATGTACCCTTCATAATCAAATGTTTTTCCCAGATCATCGATTCGTATTTCCTCACCAATCTGGATCTCCATGGATAAAAAATCAACATTTGCATTTGCCAACACTTGATAGGGCAGATCGCAACATGAATCTGTGACTATTTGATACATTCGTTCCAACTCCTTTTTTTCTCCACTTTTCATCGCAGTCTATTATAGCAAACTCCTTTAATTTTAAATAACTTCAGCTCTTATATTCGTTGTACTTGGTACAAGCAAATCAAGCGAACGCTTAAATGAATACGATCAGTCTAAAACAAAAGTCACATTCATTTTTGTGTGTCGCTCTAAAACCGATAAATAATGGCAACAGGAGTAATCTCTTGGGAAATAAAGCGACAACCACAAAAATTAGAAAAACAATTTTCGTGGTTGTCGCCGTATTTCTCGAGGCTAAACACTTCTGTCCCGATTTCATTTATTTCTCGTGATTTCAGTGGTCCACTCATTCTTAAAGAATGTTCCTGTTAGCGAATCATCACTGAAAGGCTTAGATTTGCGCCCACACGCTTTCTAAGATATTTGTTTGGTTTCGGTCAGGACCTACTGAAAATGTTGAAATACGCACGCCTACAAGCTCTGAGATACGTCTTACATAGTTACGAGCATTTTCTGGTAATTCAGCTAGTGTGCGACAAGCAGTAATGTCTTCTGACCAACCTGGCAATTCTTCGTAGATTGGTTTGCAACGGTTCAATTCTTTCAAACTCGCTGGATAATGATAGATTCGTTCACCGTCTAATTCGTATGCTGTACAGATTTTCACTGTTTCCAAACCGCTCAAGACATCGATCGAATTCAATGATAGATTCGTGATACCTGACACACGTTTTGAGTGACGCATCACGACTGTATCAAACCAGCCGACACGACGTGGACGTCCAGTCGTTGTACCATATTCGCGACCGACTTCACGAATTTGTTGACCTGTTTCATCAAACAATTCAGTAGGGAATGGGCCATCTCCCACACGTGAAGTGTAAGCTTTACATACACCGACCACTTTATTGATTTTTGAAGGTCCGACACCACTACCGATCGTCACACCACCAGCCACTGGATTTGATGAGGTAACAAACGGATACGTTCCTTGATCGATATCCAACATCACACCTTGTGCGCCTTCAAATAAAACACGTTTTCCTGCATCTAACGCATCATTTAAGATAACTGATGTATCCGTCACGTATTGTTTGATTTGTTGTCCATATTCGTAGTATTCTTCAAAGATTTCTTCAAATTCAATTGGCTCTGAATCGAACATTTTCACAAATTGACGGTTTTTATCGTCTAGATTCACTCGTAAACGCTCTTCAAAAATTTCTTTATCTAATAAATCGGCTACACGGATACCGACACGAGCGGCTTTGTCCATATAAGCAGGGCCAATCCCTTTGATGGTCGTACCGATTTTATTTTCTCCTTTTGCATCTTCTTGCAATTGGTCTAATTTGATATGATACGGTAAAATCACATGCGCACGATCAGAAATACGTAAATTATCTGTCGTCACATTTTTTTCATGTAAATAAGCCAATTCTTTGACTAAAGATTTCGGATTGACTACTACACCATTCCCGATCACGCTGATTTTATCTTTGTAAAAAATCCCCGAAGGAATCAAGTGCAGTTTATACGTAACACCATCGAATTTAATTGTGTGTCCCGCATTGTCGCCACCTTGGTACCGTGCGATCACTTCAGCATTTTCACTAAGAAAGTCAGTAATTTTTCCTTTCCCTTCGTCGCCCCATTGTGTACCCACTACTACTACAGATGACATTTGAACACCTCATTTAATATTATTTAATCCTGAATTATTGTAACAATACTTCAAACTTTATTCAACTAAAATCGAATGATATTTAATATATTTTAGAGAAAACGTTTAAAAAGCGAACATTATAATTTTCTATGTTCCATTGGTTACTAACAAGTAGGCGCCTGACCTAACTGAGTTTGAAAAACCATCTTCGGACATTCGTCCTCTCGCACCACCAAAAATCGAATAAACGGTGGGAATAGAAATAACCTCTTTGAAAAATAAAGCGCCAGCCACAAAAATTTGAAGAACAATTTTCGTGGCTGGCACCTTATTTCTCGAGGCTAAACACTTCTGTCCCGACCTCGATGTTTGATTTATTCAGATTTATTCGTCCTAATATTCTTCTCGCGGAGAAAGCGAGGAAAATTTATTGTATTCTTTGATAAAGAGCAATTCGACCGTTCCCCTTGCTCCACTCCGGTTTTTTTCAATGATGACTTCGATCACATTATCGTTTTGTGGTTCTGGCGCATCACCATCTTCGCCACCTTCACGTTCGTAGTAATCATCACGATATAAGAATGCCACGATATCCGCATCCTGCTCAATCGAACCAGACTCACGGATATCACTTAAGACAGGTCGTTTATCTTGGCGTTGTTCCACTCCACGAGAAAGCTGGGAAAGAGCAATGACGGGAACTTTTAATTCTTTCGCTAGTTTTTTCAATTGACGTGAGATATCGGATACTTCTTGTTGACGGTTTTCTTTCCCATTTCCTTCGATCAACTGCAAGTAATCGATGAGTATCAAGCCTAGATTTCCTTTTTCTTGTGCAAGTTTCCGACATTTTGCTCGTATCTCAGAGATTTTGATCCCTGGTGTATCATCAATAAAGATATTTGCTTTCGATAAACTACCCATCGCAACAATCAAATTGGACCATTCTTCTTCGGACAGCTGTCCCGTACGTAAGTGACTCGCTTCAATCGAACCTTCCGCACAAAGCATCCGGTTGACCAGTGATTCTGCCCCCATCTCTAGACTGAAGATCGCTACAGAACGATCCGTTTTTGTACCAACATTTTGGGCAATATTCAAGGCAAAGGCTGTTTTCCCTACTGCCGGACGTGCAGCCAAAATAATCAGCTCTTCTGCTTGGAAGCCAGCAGTCATTTTATCTAATCCTTGGTAACCAGTTGGCAAACCTGTGATCTCTTCATTGTTTTGCGCGAGTTGGTCAATATTTTCAATCGTAGAATTCAAGACTTCCGCAATAGATAAGAACCCGCTACGGTTACGTTTTTCTGATACTTCAAGGATGCTACGTTCCGCATCATCTAAGATGGATTGGACTTCTTCTCCTTGTTCAAATCCTCTAGTCACGATCCCTGTTGCTGTTTGGATCAAATTACGGAGCAATGATTTTTCTTCCACGATTTTTGCGTAGTAGACAATGTTCGCTGCCGTTGGTACAGCTAAAGCTAAATCAGATAAGTAACTGACTCCACCAGCATCTTCCAAGAGATTTCGTTGCTCCAAACGATCTTTGACGGTCACGACATCAATCGCTTCACTACGGTCATTCAATTCGATCATGATTTCAAAAATGATTTGATGTCCCCGACGATAAAAATCTTTCGGTTCTATGTACTCCATGGCATCGATGATCGTTTCAGCGTCTAGAAAAACAGAACCTAGAACCGCTTGTTCAGCTTCAATATTTTGCGGTGGAATTCGATCCTGCCACACTTCACTCATATTCTATCGCTCCTTGCTTTCAATTGCTTCATTTTACAAGAAAATGGCAGAAAAGTCATCCCTAAAATGAACATCTGTTCCAAAAGCTCTTCCTTCGAAAATAGGCCGCAAAAGTCAAAAATAATCGAAAGCGATTTTTGTCCTCTGCGGCTGATTTATCGAAGTGATTTCGTCACATGTTCTTTTCGTTTATTCAGAGACAACGTGTACCTTGATCGTTGCAGTTACTTCATGGTGTAGTTTCACAGGTACGTTGGTATAGCCTAACGTACGAATTGGGTTGTTCAACTCAATTTTACGTTTGTCTAATTTTACTTTGTATTGCTTATTCAAGCCTTCAGCGATTTGTTTCGATGGGATCGAGCCAAATAAACGGCTATCTTCTCCTGCTTTGGCTTTTAATTCCACGACTGTTTCTTCTTTTTCAAGAAATTCTTTTAATTTTTTGGCTTCTTCAAGAATTTCTGCTTCTTGTTTTTCTTGGGCTTTTTTCTGTCCTTCTAACTGACTGATGCTGCTTTTATTTGCTTCTTTTGCCAGATTGTTTTTGATCAAATAATTTTGCGCATAGCCTGTAGGAACTTCCTTGACATCGCCTTTTTTGCCTTTGCCTTTAACATCTTGTAAGAAAATGACTTTCATCTCATCTACTCCTTTTTATATAATTGATTCATATTTTCTTGGATAGCAGCGAGCAGTTGTTGTTTTGCTTCTTCTACAGTCACATTTTCCAGTTGTGTTGCCGCATTGGTGAAATGTCCGCCACCGCCTAAGGATTCCATGATCAATTGGACATTGATCGTTCCTGTGCTGCGGGCACTGATACCAACTAAGCCATCCGTCCGTTTCGTAATGACGAAAGCGCCATTGATATTGACCATTGAGAGCAACGTATCTGCTGTTTTTGCTGCGATAACACTATTATACTCTTTTTCATCCGTCCCTGCTGCCACCACAATATCCTCCGTCACTTGTTCATTGTGGGCGATCAAGTGGCTGATTTCTAAATAAGTGGCTAAATCAGAGCTCAATAAATATTGTACTAAGGATGCGTCCGCACTACAAGTCTTTAAATAGCTTGCAACATCAAACGTACGTGCTGTCGTTCGCACATTGAAGTTATTCGTATCAACGGTCATGCCAGCTAACAACAACGTCGCCTCTAAACGGCTGATCCGATTGGTTCGGCTACTTTGGTATTGGATTAATTCTGTGACTAATTCAGAGGCAGAAGACGCAGAAGATTCAATATACGTTAAGAGCGGTTTGCTTGGAAACTCTTCGCCTCGACGATGATGGTCAATGATCACGATCTTATCAAATTGCTCGTAAAGGCTCTGAGAGATCGATAGCGATGGTTTATGGTAATCGACCATTACGAGTAGATCCTTGTCTTTCTTAAGCTCCATTGCGCGTTCTGGCGTAATCAATTGCATCTCCAACTCTGGTTCTTTATGGATTTCTGTTAAACAGCGTTCCACATCTGGAATGATTTCTTTTTCATCGATGACGATATAGGCTTTTTTCTGATTGAAGCGCGCCAGACAACTGACTCCAACGGCTGAACCGATAGCGTCCATATCAGGGAAGCGATGCCCCATAATAAATACATCGCCTGTTTCATCAAAAATTTTGCGTAAAGCAGTACTCATCGCCCGTGAACGAACGCGCGTACGTTTGATGGTCGTTGCTGATTTCCCACCATAGTAAGTAGGTTTCGCTCCTTCACGAACTTCTTTCACCACGACCTGATCCCCACCACGAACCAAAGCGATATCTAAGTTATTTTGAGCTTCGCTACCGATTTCTTCTAGTGTTTGTTGTCCATAGGCAATTCCCATACTAAGGGTCAACGGATGGTTTTGTCTTTCAGCTTCTGCTCGTACGCGATCTAAGAGATCAAATTTCTTATCCATCATTTTCTTTAAGTCACTCATCTGTCCAAAAAAGAAAAAGCGCTCTGAATTGATTCGTTTAAAAAACACATGATATTCATTCATCCAGTCAGAAATCAGTGTCGTAATGAAGGAGTTCAAATAAGAAACTTCTTTTTCATCCAATTTATCGACCGTATCTGCATAGTTATCGATTGAAAGAATCCCGATGATTGGCTGGCTATTCACTTGATGGATCTTCAGTAGTTGGTTCTGGGTCACGTCAATAAAATAAACGACCCCTTTCACCGTATCCAATTCAAATTGAAACGTTTTGTCAGCTAAATAGACTTGATTTTTCTTTTTTTCTTTTGCTGAAAAAAAAGTTTCTAACAAGTCTGCTTCCAATAAAGAGCTTTGGTCTTTCACATTCAATGCGAAAGGATTCAGCCAATCAATGGTTTGTGTCGCTGGTTGGTAAGAGATGATTCCGACTGGCATGATCTCAGAAACATAATTCAAATTGGATTCCGCAACTGTGGAAGCTTGTTGGATCTTATCACGATTCCTTAGAGTCAACCACCGTTTCATCTTTAAACCATAACGAATACAAAATAGATTCACGATCAGGATGAACAACGCACTGATCAAGCGAAATGGCATCAATAATACAACCAAAACTTCTGCAAGGATCAATAAAAGAATGAGCAGAGGGCTCGGGCTTACTTTTATTTTTTCTTTATCCATGTCTTTCCTCCCGTAACTGATTAGCCTAATTTTACCATAACTCATGTCATGTAAGCGACTAAACACCTAAATGGAACAAAAAGAGGAAGTCACGACAGTAGTCATAACTTCCTCTGTAATGGTTTGAAACGATTGGGTATTCCTACAGAATCATTCCTAAAGCGAATTATTCTTCGCCAACAAATATTTTCGTTATTTAATGGGCTTTAACACGTTTTAAATTGTTGGTATTTATTGCAAAATTAGGTAATTTTATTTTAACACAGTTTAACAGAATTAATTTTAATCGGATTCAATTCCGTATTCACAATTCTTCATCTAGCGTGGGGCACATTTTATAAAGTTCTTTTACTAGCATCTATTATTTTCTCTTCTTTTTAATTCCAGCAATGCATTTATTAATTTAATTTGAAGACTTTCTGGTAGTGGATTTTCACTAATTATTAAAGCAATATAGTCTCCGAATTCTTCTTTAGTTAGAATATTTTCTACTAATAACAATACTAAATCTTCCATCTGTAGAATAAAATCGCTAATAATCCAGCTTGGGTACCCATTGATTATTAAGAAATAAGCTCCTAGAGAGATAGATGTTCTTTTATTTCCATCCATAAATACATGATTTTTGGCCACAGAAAAAACCAAATGTATTATTTTTTCTTCAAATGTAGGATAATATATATCATTTTGCATGTGGCATAAAGAACTTTCTAGTAAACCTCGGTCTTTAATGCCAGGTACACCGCCAGTTTTTTCTAATATCATATCGTGGGTTTCTAATGCGTGCTCAACTTCAAAATATCTATAATTATTGCTCATAGCTATTTGTCCTTCAGTCTTTCAAATACATCACGATGTTCTTCGATTTGTTCTTCCAAAGCTTTACTTTGCTCACCAAGAAATTTATCATAATCACTCTCAGGTATGGGTTTTATATACTCTGCTAATTTATCATGGTAAGCATTACGAAATCCGTTATCTCTACTAGCCATCTTAAGTCTTGCATCTTCAATCAATGGTTTTTGTGCTGGATGGTTTGCAAAGTCACGTAGAATATCCAACGTTTCTTGTTTAGTCAGCTTCCTATTTAATGAATTACTTTTTTTCTCAATCTCGTAGGCAATTCCCGCTTCATAACTTGCAATTATTAACAATACCTCACTGTACATAGTGGAACGAGCATTATCCCTCTTGGCCAATGATAAAATTTCTCTATATTCTTTAGTATTCTCCAAAAAAACCGACTTGTATATTTCATCTGTAAAGAAAGCGTATTTATATTGATTCATATCAACAAATTCATTTAGCGCACCAGTAAATTTTTTCCTTTCTGATTCTTCTACAAAAGCACGGTCTAGATAGGAAGCATCTCTTTGGTTAATGTGTTTTATTTTGCCACCAGTTTTTTTTGTAAGCAACTCTAAAACTAAATCTAACATTCTTGTTCTGACTATACGTGCTCTATCACTACTTTTTATAAGCATAGAAAAGTTTAAAACAGTTCTAAAAGAAGAAACTGAAAAGCTTCTTGAATTTACTCCCACAGCAATATGCGAATCAGTTTCATTTAATACGGTTTCTTTAAACGTTGCTAATTTTTTTCCGGTTAATATCTGTAAACCGTTTTGCTCTAATTCTTCTCGATTAGCTTCTATTGCCCGCTCTATAGTTCTTATATCAACTTCAAAAAAATCAGCAATTTGTTGATTTGAGTACCTTTGAACTCCTTCAAACATTACCCCCTTCATTTCATATTCATTTTCTGCTTCGCTAATTGCTATTTTATTATTTAATATATTTTGTCTATCTAAATATGATTCTGTTAAATCATTACTCACTTTATCACCTTTTCTCTATCTTTAAGTAATATAAATACTTGTATATCAACTTTATTCATTGACTGACCGACATTTTTGTCGGTCAGTTAAATAAATTTTTGACAGTCTTTAGCTTCTATATTAAATATTATCAAGAATAAAAGAAAACACAATCCCCAAAATAGGAAAAACTGAAAAAGAAAAGGAATTGAATATAAAATGAGGGCGCCCTGTTTCAGGGCCCCAGGGTCGGACATTTTTGGGTTACCCCTTTTTTACTCAAAAAATCTTTATTGATTTCTTCGCACTTCCTTTATGAACTCTTTATATGTACACTCTATACTAAGCACCAAGAAAGGAGCTGATCCATTATGTACGCAGTCAAAGTGCTACATGGCTACATCACCCCTAGCGGTTGCCGTACACGTCTTAAATATGAAGCAAGACGGTTCCGGAGCAAGTCTGATGCTGAAGAATTTGCATCTAGGATAGGCGGTAGGGTAAAGCAAATTGGATAGCCAACTAGAATAAAGAGCGCACTCGTATACAGGATGGGCGCTCTTTTTCGTTATACTCAACGCAATTTTGCTCTCAGCTAAAGTCAATCAAATTGACCTTATGCCAACGCAGTTTTTCTCTCGTTGATTTTTACGCCTCCTAAAGTCGTTCTGAACGACCTTAGCATTTTCGCTATCACTCTGTGTGACCTCGGATTCCGTTATGTCTCAGTTCCATATCGACTTATAAGGTAGGCGTAAATTGAGCCACCCTACCTAACTGCGATGATCTCCTGATCCGTTAGGTCATCATCACTCAATAATGATTCGTTATCAAACCCTTAAATTTTGTGGTCGTTCTGAATGGCTACAATTTTAAGGAGTCAATCAAATGGGTACCTAGCACTTTTGCGACAACGAATTTCGTCGGTGCGATCTGCCATAACGATTTTTTTCGGTCAGTTCATGGGGTAGCGGTCGAATAGGTCATCTCTGTAACATGCGTTTTTCCGAAAAAACGGATAAACTACTTATCCCCAATTTTGGGGATATCTTCTATTGGGCGGAAAATTCCGCCGAATGATGTTTCATGTCGACCATTTTGGCGGGTATGGATCAGCCTGCGACGTTTTTCGTCACACCCTTAACTAGGTCGAAAATTTCGACGCTGTTCGTTACAGACATTTTTGTCTAACACGGTCAAAGCGCCGATTTGCTAGTACGAATTTCTTACAACCCTATGACAGCAACGATATTTTCGGTACACCTTCGCCTAATGCAATGTTTACGGATCACCTGAGCTTATTTGTGAGTACGAATTTCGTACCCACTCGTTGCCAATGCTACTAGGTCGATTATTTCGACTTAGCTAGATAGTTTTACTCTTTTTCCAGTAAAACCACGTTACAATTTGTAACGCTGTTTAAATTCACTTAAAAACCGCATACTCCCCTGCGCTTTGAACTTCTCAATAGATTTCAAGGAGTAATCCATCTTTTCCGCTATTTCGATCATTCTCATTGGTTCTTTGCCTAAATACGTATAGAAAATGACTTGTTGCTCTTTACTCGGTAATGCTTGCCACACTGTGATAATGGCAAGCTGACAATTCAAGCAATGTTCACCTGCACACTGTGGCACTGTGGCTTCGCTCATGAAGCTTTCTTCTGTCACCCGATATATTTCATCAAGCGAGTACGAACAGCCTGTGAGACGTGCTAAGCGCCTATAATTCATCAAGACATTTTTAGCTTCTCGAATAAGTGGGGTCATTAAGTGATCGCTCCTTTGTAAATGATAAAGGGGGTAACGAAACGTTCCCCCCTTCTGCCACTAGTGGCAGAATCTAATCAGTAATAGTTACTTGTCAGTAACCTAAAGTAACGTTTCGGTACTTTTGACTACACACCAACAAAAAAAGGACAAGGAAAAAACTCCCTGTCCTCGCCCAATCTAATTTTGGCTTTACCTAATCGACTACAACAACCTCAACTGCCTGCAAGCCCTTCTCGGTCTCCTCAGCTTCAAAGACAACGTTCTGTCCTTCTTCAAGCGTACGGAAGCCGTTGGCTACAATGCCAGTGTAATGGACAAAGATGTCTTCGCCATGCTCCCCTTGGATAAACCCGAAGCCTTTTTCATTGCTGAACCATTTTACTGTGCCTTTATTCATTGTTGTTTTCCTCCTAAAAGTTGATTTCTTTGTGTAATTCTTCTAGCAATACTTGATTGATCAATCCCGATCCGTGGAATTTCCGAAAATTATATTCTTCTTGTGACGCAATCGCCCTAAAACCGATTTTCTCAGGCATCGCTACATAATGACTTACCCCCACACCAAGCGCCTCTAACTCCTTATAGGCACCACTGATTTCACTCTCAGCCTCACGAATAACCTCGACAATCTCAGCAGCAATCTTCTTCAATTTATCTTCTGTCTTATCACCAATTTTTTGGCCAACTCCGGACAAAGCACCGTAATACATAGTCTTGATATCACTGACAAAGTCGTAGCTATTTTTTTTAAGGAGTTGTTTTCGATCGGCTTCGATTTCATGCGTTAAGGAAATTAATTTTTCACGCCGTTGTTCCTGTTCTTTTCCTGCAAGATAACTATCGACATCATAATTCTTTTCCCCCTCATTGCTTGGGATCGCCTGCAATTCGTTTTTAGCTTTCGCAAGTGCTTCATCGATGACTTGATATTTTTGTTTTTCTTCCTCTTGACGGGCAATGATTTTCTCTTTGTTCACTTGGAATTGATCCTTGTAGCTCATATTATAAGCTTCCTCGTTTGACTGTGACAGTGATCTCTTTTGCCTGTAACGCTTCATGATCCGCTAGTTTAGGGGTGATCATATTCAATCCGATTTTCATACGAGTATGATCCCCGCTCTTCATCGCTGTAATAAAACCCTTGAATAAGTCCCCTAAGCTCTTCTTATAGCCCATTTCACGTGCATAGGACGCTCCATGTACCTCTAAATTGTTCGCTAGTGCAATCTGTTCTAAACGCCGTAAAGCCGCACCGTTGCCCTTAAATTTACGGATATACCCTTCCATTTCTAATAAATCAACTGGGGTCTTGCTGATCAATTCCAACTCTGCAGCATTTTCCACACTGATGTTATTAAAGAACTTTTTATCAAGCGATACTTGTATGCTGTTCATGGCGGTTTCTAGGTAGCTGGTAGCTGATTCGTGAATCTTCGCTAGCTTACCCTCCGTCTCATCGGCGATCTGTTTCATAACGTCTTTTAGATACTCGCCTGCATAACGTTCGTTGGCTGTTGCAAGTGATCGCTCCATCGAATCGTTGGCTTGTTGTGCTTGGTCGGCATAGTCTGCCAAGCGGTTCATAATGTCTGTATAGGTCATTTCTTTTCCTTCTTTCTTTTATCGATAATTTTCTTTTCCTCAAATGAATCAGTGATCCCTCGATCAAGTTCAATTTCTACCCACGTATCAACGATTAAAATAATCTCATCGCCCTTTGGGTACCGCTGATCAAGATAATTCGTTGCCTCTTCTTCAGTGTCAAAGAGTAGCACGTCATTTTTCATAGTCAGTGCGAGGCAATTGTAGGTAGCCGATTTCTGCAAATAGTAAATTGGCTCATCATCGCCCATTTTCTTAATTCCGTCTTCTAAGCGTCTCATACGCACGCCTAAGCTGTTCCAGTTCCCTCTCATGAATTTATACCAAAATAACTACAAAAGCTCTCATACGCTTCCTCATACCAGCTATCAGTGAAGCTTTGATAAGAAACATCTAGTTCTGGATATTTCTTTTGAAACGCTTTGACAAACTCGTTCTTGTGAGCTGTATTGAAGAATACACGAGCATCTTCTTTGCTGATCAGATTTTGCGTTCCGTAAACAATGAATTGCTCTTCATCATCCGTTCGTGGCGGAAGTACTTCCTTGACCACTAGCCCTAGTTGCAACTGAACGAACTCATATGCTCGATTCGTCAATGGTGGATTTTGTTTCTGTAAAAATGCATTGATCTTTTGTCTCAATGCTCGGCTTGCTTTATTCATCATTCATAAATGCCTCTACTTTCTCAATTCGTTCTGCCATGTCGTCAAGTTCAATCGATCGATAAGCAACGTCTAACGTATTCTTAGCCGCTTGGACACGTGCGTTTGGTGAGTTGACCTTGTCGTTCATAATCTCAGCCAAAACGCCTACTGCTTCCTCAGACTTCTTCTGTAGCCTTGCGGTGACCTGTTGCATCGCTTCACGTCGTAACTTTCGATACTCGACTAAAAAAGCCTCGTCTTTCAAATACTTGTAGCCTGTGGTCTTGTTGATTCCTGCCATTCTACAAGCCTGTTCAATCGTTCCTGCTTCCAATAGTGCTTTTAGAAACTTTTCCTGCCTGATATTGAGTTCCTTGTTCATCGTTGCCCTCCCTTCCGTTGGTTTTACTCACTTTTCGTTGCTAGAGACAAAAAGAGGGCTACGAGTTTCCCAACAAATTGGGAATTACTCATAGCCCTCTGAATTCATTCAGCCAGACAGTGTTATTCAACTACCAATATTATACCATATCATTAACGGAATTCATATGTTTTGACGCCATTCTCTAGCTATTTCAACCTCGTTTTTCGTATGCTTTTTCTCTCAATACTGGTTGCATCTTCTTCTTTTCGTGTACACCACAATCAACGACTTTCCCGTTTTGGATTTTAAGGGTGACTGTGGCAAAATCAGGAACGAGTTGTAGTTGTTGTTCTCCTTTAGTGTTTGTATAAAGCAATTCGTTTTTCTTAATCATTTTGCATTCTCCTTTATTGTTTATTCAGCTGAATTCTCAGCCAATCTCTTTAATAATCACAACTCTTTTTCTCCACTTGTAGGGAATGTGCCTATAATTCGGCTGATCACTTTTAATAATGGGGTGGTGATTCAACACCAGATGACTTTGAGGTCAATCTGGTTGACCACCGTACCCCCAAGTGGGCACACAACCCGTCCAATTATGGCTTGGTCTCAAACAACCGATATTTTCGGTGTACCATATGTTCAACAAGATATCGATTCACTCATACTTTGCATTAAATGCCTGCTGTTCCTCTTCTAGATCATCAATCGATGTGAAACCATTACTTGTCCAGTCTTTAATCACCTTAGTAACGTATCCTAATGGATTGACGACATCGTCTTTATAGATTGTTTTCTCAATAGCGACATATAGAAAATCAGTTCCGCCTTCATCTTTAAGCCGTGATAATGTATTCTTGTCAATGGCGGTCAGCCTGTGGAAGTTTTTTTCATAGAGGGAGCAACAAGCGTCGAAGCTGTGCGTAGCAACGTGGGTCTCTTTCTCTGTATTTGGTTTTAACTCTTTATCTAGTTCTTTCTCTAAATCTTGCTTTTGCTCTTTCTTGACGACAACGTCGTCAAGGTATAACTCTTTCTTTTTCTCTAAATCTATTTCTAACTCTTGCTTTTGCTCTATCTCTATCTCTGGTGTACGTTCGTCCGACAAATGTACGATCATTTGTCTTTCTTTTTCTGGACAAGCGTCCGCTTCATCTGTAGACGTCTGTCCGGACATTTGTCCTTGAAGCGAAAGATTCTTCTTCTCAGCATTAATCCTTTCACGATATTCTTTTTTCCTATCCGCTTCAGTAGAGGTTTTCCCAATGTAATTTTGAATATCTAGCATGTAAATTGCGCCATTATCTAAAACATCAATTAAACCTAAATCCTTAAAATGTCTGATTGCTTTTTCAATCACTACTTCAGAATGGCGTGTGATGGTCGCTAGCATCGTTGAGTTAAATGGTATTCGCTCATTGAACATTAGTTTGCCTTCGTTCTTTAAACTTTTAAGATATAACTTTAAAAGAATATTTGAGTAAATGTACCCGTTCTCCATGCTCTCAAGGACAATCATTTCATCGCTCTCAAAGAAATTGTCTTTTAATCTCAAATAATAGTATTTTTTATTATCTGCCACTATAATTCACTTCCTAACCATCATTTTCTAATTGGTACATTTCTTTTTCTTGCACCTCCATGCGTCCACATGTAATCAAACTCATCGAATTTAATCACAAGATTGACCACGCATTGCAACACGACCAACAACTTCCATAATGGTGACATCGCTGAGAACATTACTGCAAGAATAAAAATGGCCAAACGTCTGCGGTATTTTCTTTTCATGAGATCAACCCCAAAAACTTCGATACATCGTTAGGCTTACCAGTTAGGATCAGTTTGCAAAGGTCGTCTATGAACGCTTGACCTCCATCGGATAACTTTCCTTCTAAACCTTCTTTGATTATTTTTACTTCTGCCTCTTTTGTTTCTTGATCAGCGTTCTCAAATTCAGCAAGGAAGGCTATAAGTGAACATCGAAGGCTTTTATCTGATTCACACATGAATAAGTACCTCCTGTATGTTATTTTCTACGACAATGCCAGTAGTGTTATCTGCAAACTGGATCAAATAAATTTGTGGTTGCATCTCCTGTATAATTGTTCCAATCATGCCGTTAAATTGCCCTTTAGTTACGCTTATCATTTAAATTAAGTCCTTTCTGTGATAGAATAGGACAAAAGAATAGGGGTGTCCCACCTTTTTAGGTAGGGTGTCCCACTACTTGTTGCCTTTTGCTGAAATTCCGCCAAGAATATACACAGCAAAGGCTTTTTCTTTTGTCCTCGTTTCATTTTGTACCCTCTCTGTTTACGTGTAACTGACATTTGACTGAGTAACATTGCAATTATGTGCCGCCAATTCTGGCGATTTTTTCCTGCGCCCCACGCTGTTTATTTTTTGTGTTTCTCAAGAAATGCATCAGCATCTCGTTGATCAATTTTTTCATAACCATCGATCATTACGACACGTAAGCCTAATTTTTCAATGAATACATACTTCACAGTGTTGTAACTGGTGTTCATGTATTTTGCAGCTTGCGCCATACCCATAAATCTAGGAAGCTCTAGCTTCTTCTTGTACTCCTCGATTAAAAGCTGGGCTTGTTGCTTCCCTTCCTCTGCCGCTGTTTCTTTTATTACGTCAAGCAGTGAGGGAGATAGGTCTAATTCGTCAATACTTAGCTTCGCCATGATTTCACCACCTAACGAGCCGTCTCAGGAATTTTGAGCGTAGTTTGATAAATTACCCCACCATTGGATAGAATCTCTTTTATTTGCTCGTAGTCCATCCCTAGCCCGATTAAAGTAGCTATTTGTTGCTCTCGCTTATTCACTGCCTCATGCTCTTCAATAGTTAAAAAATCTAAGATATTATTGCCTTTCTCAACTCCTCGAGCTTTACGGATTTGAGTAGCATTAAATCCAATTGCTGACTTATAGCACAAATTCATGAAATGCTTATAGAAATGTGGTGAAAATCCTGCATCACGGATTGCATCTGTCATAGATAGACGGATTTGCTTTCCGATTACTCTTTTTTCCTTCCAAACGATTTGACCATCCATAAAAGCAGTAAGGACTTTCCTTGCCCATGCCCTGAATTCACGAGCCTTTGGTTTATTAGAGAGAAAGGCAATTTCCATGATGCCGTCTCTTGTGAAGACGATTGTTTCTTGAGTTCCTCCAGCTGATCCAAGTACCCCCAATTTGTGGGTACCTGAGAATTCATTTTCTCTCAAATATGGATTTCTTGAAATTATGTTTTCAATCCCAGACTTACTTTTGTATCCTAGGACATTCGCTAGTTGTTGAATGGTCATAAACAGGTTTCTATCTTTATCCATCCACAAATCACAATGAATACCTTGAAACAACTCTTCTTTAGCTAAAACTAAATTTTGCATCGCTAACCTCTCTTTCGTTCTGCTACCAACTCATCAATCGCTTTTTCAATTCGTGCCTTGTTCTTATCATTTAGTGGTGTTCGTAGCAATACACATAATCGACTATCGGATACTCCCATTTTCGCTGCAACTTCCCAATTTCTAAAACCATTTGTAAAAATTTTAATACGAATATCTTGATTTTCTTTCATTTTCCCACCTCCCAAAAAACAGCCGCTATTGACGTCATTTGCTTCCGGAAATAAAGACGCTATTGACGTCTTAGGTAAAGATACTATAATTGTTAGCCTAAGTCAACAATTTTATTGCTATTGACGTCAAACACTGATATATTTATTGAGGAGGTGTATAAATGAACACTATTGGTGACAATATAAAGAGCTTAAGACTATCACTAAAGTTAACACAAGATCAGTTTGCAAAGAAATTCAATATTTCAAGATCTTATCTAGGCGATTTGGAAAATAACCGTAGAAATCCTAGTGCAGAAACTATTAAGAAACTATCAAAAACTATAGGAATTTCAACATTATTTTTGCTTGAAGGAATACCAACGATCACAGATTCTTTGATCTTAGGAGAAGAGTATTTTAAAAATCAACCATCAAATTATTCAAAAAAACAGGAAGAGATGATCGATCAGCTTCTAGTTGAAAATGCCGCTAAAACAGTAGATAAGATAAATAATTTTACTATGTCGGAAAAAGATTTATTCAGATTGGAAAAAGTAAACCTTATCTTAGAGATTATCGATATAGAGGAAAATCCTTCTGTTGATATAGACCGTAGAAAAATTGCTACACTTCTAATCGCATCTCTTTCTACTGCTAATTCATTTTTATTTGAGTTAGATGCAATTGAGTGGGCAAAAACGACCGCTGACGATTATGATCACAAAAAAAATGCTAAAGAGGAAATAGAAAATTTTACTAATTATCAGAATAAAGTCACTGAATTAATGAAAAAAATTCTATTTAATACGTAAAATTCCCTGTACATACCAGCGCCCCACGCTAGGTACTGGGAGGAAAAAATAATGGCAACATTCAAGCAATATGAGAAAAAGGATGGATCCAAAGCATGGTTATTTCAAGCCTATCTCGGCATCGATCAACTAACTGGGAAAGAGATTCGAACGACTAGGAGAAATTTTAGAACAAAAAAAGAAGCCCAACTTGCTTTATCACGTCTGCAAGTGGACTTTGAAAATAACGGATTAGAAAACAGGAATGACGAGCGTTTCAAAGAAGTATATGAGTTGTGGCTTGAAGTCTATCGATCAACGATTAAAGAGGTCACACTAATCAAAACGGAAATAAAATTCAACAAATGGATTTTACCAGTCTATGGAAATATGAAAATAAAAGACGTCACTACAAAGCATTGTCAAAAGATCATTAATCAGTGGGCAAAAGAAACTGATCAGTATAGGGTGCTACATTCATCAGCTAGCCGTATATTTAAGTATGCTATTAATCTAGGTATCATCGCTACAAACCCTCTGGCTAATGTGATGATGCCCAAACGAAAAAAAGAACTTTCTGTAGAGGAACCGATTAAAGTGTACAGCAAGGAGCAAGTGGTAAAGCTATTTGATCATCTTAACCATCGCCCTTCTACCTACACAGACGATTTTAACAAAACTTTGCTACGTTTTCTTGTTTATAGCGGTTGTCGTATCAGTGAGGCTTTAGCCTTGAATTGGTCAGACATTAATTTCACAGATAAATCAGTAGTGATCAGTAAGACACTAAGCCATACAAAAAACGGTTTGACCATTTCATCACCAAAAACAGAAAATAGCTACGGAGAAATAGCACTTGATGACCAGACAATCAATATCCTTAAACGCTGGCAGATGAATCAACGGATCCACATGCTTGAATATGGTAAATCAAATCCAAAGATGATATTCTGCAACGTTAATAAGCAGTATGTGTCACATAATTCATTCTATGCCCGATTAAAAAATATCACTAAGAACGCTGGTGTTCCTTTTCTGGGTAACCATGTTACACGTCACACTCATGCCAGTATGCTATTAGATGCTGGTGCATCAATGAAAGAAATACAAGAACGCCTACGTCATTCATCTATAACAATCACAATGGACGTATACGGACATCTCAGCAAAGAAACCAAAGCCAACACAGTTGAAAAACTCGTTAAACACTTAAATTTTTAATCAACCTGATTCAAAAGCGGATTCAAAACTAAAATAAAAAAAGCTGAACCCTTATACACCAAGGGTTCAGCCGTTGTTTCAAACTATCTCTTATTCTTCGCCAACGAATGGTAGTAATCCCATGATACGTGCGCGTTTGATTGCAATCGTAATTTTACGTTGGTTTTTAGCGCCTGTACCTGTTACACGACGTGGCAAAATTTTACCACGTTCTGAGATAAATCTTTTTAGTAATTCGATATCTTTATAATCGATATATTCAATATGGTTAGCAGCGATGTAGTCTACTTTACGACGTTTACGTCCGCCTCTTCTTTGTTGTGCCATTCTATTTCCCTCCTATCAAATTCGTTTAGAATGGTAAATCATCGTCTGAAATGTCGATCGTTGAGCTTGATCCGAATGGATCAGAAGAATCACGATCAAAATCAGGCATACCGTTGGATGATTGAGATGTTTGATTATAGTTATTGTTTCCGCCGTTTCCGCCAAAATTATTTGTCGATTGACCAGTGTCTTGGTAGCCACCGCTTTGTTGACGGTTTTCAGATGCTGCACGACTTTCCAATAATTGGAAGTTTTCAGCAACTACTTCTGTTACGTACACACGTTGTCCTTGTTGATTATCATAAGAACGCGTTTGAATACGACCAGTTACACCTAAAAGTGTTCCTTTATGTGCATAGTTTGCTAGTGTTTCTGCTGATTTTCGCCAAATCACACAATTAATAAAATCCGCCTCACGGTTGCCGTTTTGGCTCGTGAAATTACGATTGACAGCTAAAGTGAACGTTGCTACAGCAGTGCCACTTGATGTATATCGTAAATCTGGATCTTTTGTCAGACGTCCAACTAGTACAACGTTATTAATCAAAATGGTCATCTCCTCTCATCGTTTGATTGTTCCATGTGAAACAATAATTAAGCTTCTTCTTTTACGATCATGTGACGAACGATATCGTCATTGATTTTAGCAAGACGATCAAACTCGTTGATTGCATCTGCTGATGATGGAGAAGATACTTTAACGATGTGATAGATACCTTCACGGTAACCGTTCATTTCGTATGCTAAACGGCGTTTTTCCCAATCTTTTGATTCGATAACTTCAGCTCCGTTATCTTTCAAGATTGAATCGAAACGTTCGATTAAAGCAGTTTTTGCTTCTTCATCAATGTTTGGACGAATAATATACATGATTTCATATTTCGTGTTTTCCATTGATTTTTCACCTCCCTATGGACTTTCGGCTCTCAGCTTTCCCAAGAGCAAGGAGAGTTTTCTAATAAATTAGACTACTCACAATCCTCAATTATACACGCAATGCACTAAAAAAGCAAGCTGCTGTTCTTTGTTTTCCAAATTTTTTCTTTTGAGACGACCAAAAACTCCCAAAGATAGTTTTACCTATTCTTGGGAGTTTTGATTTTAGACGTTCACTTTTGCTTTACGCCTATTTCTATTCTTCTGTATGATCTGTTTCCACATCAACTGTCTCTGCTTCGACAGTCGTTTCTTCCGCAGGTTCTGGTTCTACTGCTGCCATGGTCACCACTTTCGTTTCTGCTTCCATCTTGATCAAGCGCACGCCTAGCGTTGCCCGACCTGTCTGAGAAACCGTTGAAACGTTGAAGCGGATGATGACACCTTTGTCTGTGATCAACATAATATCTTCTTCGCCTGTCACCGTCGTCAATCCAGCTAATGGACCATTTTTCTCAGTGATATTCGCAGTTTTGATCCCTTTACCCCCACGTCCTTTGACAGGGTACTCAGAAACCTTGGTGCGTTTTCCATAACCTTTTTCTGTGATGATCAAGACTTCATGATCCTCATTCATCAAGGCTGCTCCAACGACGTAATCGTCTTCTCTCAAACGAACCCCACGAACCCCAGAGGCTGTACGTCCCATATCACGAACGGCATCTTCTGCAAAAGTCACAGAATAGCCATCGTGTGTACCAATGATGATGTTTGATTGGCCATCAGTCAATAAGACGTTGACCAATTCATCATTTTCTTTCAAACCAATCGCAATCAACCCATTGCTACGGATATTGGCAAAAGCAGTGACAGTCGTACGTTTGACTGTTCCTTGGCGTGTAGTAAAGAACAAGTAATGCCCTTCCTCTGCTTCACCAGTTACTGCGATGATGGCTTGGATCTTCTCACTTGAATCAATGCCCAGTAAGTTGATGATCGGAATCCCTTTTGCTGTACGTCCGTACTCTGGGATCTCGTATCCTTTCGCACGATACACTTTTCCGTTATTAGTAAAGAACAGCAATGTATCATGTGTGGAGCAAGAAACAAGATTTTTCACGAAATCATCGTTATGAACACCCATTCCTTGGATGCCTCGACCTCCACGACGTTGTGCGCGGAATTCGTTGTTGGCTAAACGTTTGATATAGCCATTATTCGTCAATGTGATCACGATTTCTTCTTCTTCGATTAAATCTTCGTCTTCTAAACTCAAGACTTCACCGACCAGTAATTCTGTACGACGTTTGTCGCCAAATCGTTGACTCAATTCAGCAAGTTCGGTTTGAATGATTTCTGTTACTCGTTCAGGGCGAGCAAGAATATCAGCTAAATCTTCAATGAGTTTCAATAATTCTTGGTATTCATTTTCGATTTTTTCTCTTTCCAAACCAGTCAAACGGCGTAAACGCATATCTAAGATTGCTTGCGATTGACGGTCAGAAAGATCGAAGCGCTCGATCATCGCGTTTTTCGCTTCTTCATCTGATTTGGACCCACGAATGATCGCGATGATTTCATCAATATGATCTAAGGCGATTCGTAGTCCTTCTAAGATATGTGCTCTTGCTTCTGCTTTATCTTTTTCAAAGACCGTACGACGTGTAATAACTTCGCGTTGGTGTTCAATATAATTTTCAAGGATCTGCTTCAAGCTTAGAACTTTCGGTACGCCTTTTTCGATTGCTAACATATTGAAACCAAATGAGTTTTGTAAGGATGTCAATTTGTAGAGATTGTTCAAAATGACAGAGGCACTCGCGTCACGACGCACATCGATCACGATACGCATTCCTTCACGAGAAGATTCATCTCTTAGATCTGTGATCCCTTCAATTCGTTTGTCACGGTGCAATTCTGAAATTCGCTCAATCAATTTCGCTTTATTGACCATATATGGCAATTCAGTGACTAAGATCCGCTCTTTTCCATTTGGCATTTCCGTGATTTCTACTTTTGCTCGAACAGTGATTGAACCTTTTCCTGTTTCATACGCTCGACGAATGCCGGATTTCCCCATGACTAATCCGCCGGTAGGAAAATCAGGCCCAGGTAAGACTTCCATCAATTCATTGGTTGTCACATCTGGATTTTCCATCAATAGATCAATCGCTGCTACAACTTCTGTCAGATTATGTGGGGGAATATTCGTCGCCATTCCGACTGCGATCCCTGTCGTACCATTGACTAGCAAGTTAGGAAAACGTGCCGGTAAGACAACTGGTTCTTTTTCCGTATCATCATAGTTGCTTTGGAAATCGACCGTATTTTTATTGATATCACGTAACATTTCTGTCGCGATCTTACTCATTCTGGCTTCAGTATAACGCATCGCAGCTGCGCCATCTCCATCAACTGACCCAAAGTTTCCATGACCATCTACTAACATGTAGCGATAGCTAAAAGGCTGCGCCATCCGAACCATTGATTCATAGATCGCACTGTCACCATGGGGATGGTATTTACCCATGACGTCCCCCACGATTCTGGCTGATTTCTTGTGTGCTTTGTCTGGTGTGACACCTAGTTCATTCATCCCATATAAAATACGGCGGTGAACTGGTTTTAATCCATCTCTAACATCTGGTAGAGCCCGAGCGACAATGACACTCATGGCGTAATCTATGAAGGAGTCTTTCATTTCGCTAGTTAGATTGACATCATGGATGTTTTCTCTGATTTCTTCACTCATTTTTCTTCCTCCTTCATGATTAAATATCTAGATTTTTAACATAGTGAGCATTTTCTTCAATGAATGCACGACGAGGTTCCACTCGATCGCCCATCAACATTTCAAATACTTCATCGGCAGCAATAGCATCATCTACACTGACACGAGCCATCATACGTTTGCTTGGGTCCATCGTCGTTTCCCATAGTTGATGATCATCCATCTCACCAAGCCCTTTGTATCGTTGAACACTTGGTTTTGGTGTTGCTGGTAGTGATTCGATGACTTTTCTCAACTCTTCTTCGGCATTTTTCCCTGGTTGGACATATGTGATTTTCTTTCCTTGTTTAACGCCATATAGCGGTGGTTGCGCGATATAAACATAGCCGGCTTCCACGATTGGGCGCATATAACGATAAAAGAGCGTCAATAGCAACGTACGAATGTGGGCACCATCGACATCGGCATCGGTCATGATGACTAATTTATGGTAACGTGCTTTGGACACGTCGAAATCTTCACCAAACCCTGTACCCATCGCTGTAAACAGTGAGCGAATTTCTTCGTTGGCTAAAATTTTATCCATACTTGCTTTTTCAACGTTCAAGATTTTCCCGCGGATCGGTAAAATCGCTTGAAATTCACGGCTTCGTCCTTGCTTTGCTGAACCACCGGCTGAATCTCCTTCGACGATGAACAATTCACTTTTTTCAGGATCATTGCTGGAACAATCGGCTAATTTACCAGGTAGATTACTGATTTCCAATGCTCCTTTTCTCCGCGTCACTTCACGCGCGCGTTTAGCCGCTAAGCGGGCTCTAGAGGCAAGTAGTCCTTTTTCGACGATCTGACGGCCCACACTTGGGTTTTCCAATAAGAATTTCATGAAATGCTCACTGAACAAACGATCAGTGACCGTACGTACTTCTGAGTTTCCTAATTTTGTTTTCGTTTGTCCTTCAAACTGAGGATCTGGATGCTTGATCGAAATGACTGCTGTCAATCCTTCACGCACATCTTCACCTGTTAAATTATCATCATTTTCTTTCATCAATTTTTGCTTACGTGCATAATCATTGATGACCCGTGTCAAAGCTGTCTTAAATCCTGATTCATGTGTTCCGCCTTCGTACGTATGGATATTGTTAGCAAAGCTCATGATATTGGAATGATAACCGTCTGTATATTGCATCGAAACTTCGACAGTGATTTCTTGTTGCTCCCCTTCTAAATAAACAGGTTCTGGGAAAATCACTGTTTTGCTCGCATTTAAATATTCGACGTAGCTTTTGATTCCACCGTCATAATGGTATTCTTTCACGACAGGCTTTTCTTCGCGACGATCTTCAATTGAGATTTTCATCCCACGATTCAAGAAAGCCAGCTCACGAATACGAGTCGCCAATTTATTAAAGTCAAAAGTTGTCGTTTCTGTAAAAATTTCTGGGTCTGGGATGAAGTGAACGGTCGTTCCACTTAAATCAGTGTCACCGATGACTTTCAAATCATCGACTACCGCCCCACGACGATATTCTTGGTAATAGATCTTGCCATCTTTGTACACTTTGACATCTAATAGTGTCGATAGTGCATTCACAACGGACGAACCAACCCCATGAAGACCACCGGATACTTTGTAGCCGCCTCCGCCAAATTTACCACCCGCATGCAAGACAGTAAACACTGTTTCTACAGCTGGACGACCGGTCTTCGCTTGGATATCGACCGGAATCCCACGACCATCATCGATGACAGTGATACTGTTGTCTTCCTCAATGATGACTTGGATCTTTGTCGCAAATCCTGCCAAGACTTCATCGATCGAATTATCGACGATTTCCCATACTAAGTGGTGAAGTCCTTCTGAACTTGTTGAACCAATGTACATCCCCGGACGTTTCCGAACGGCTTCAAGACCTTCAAGCACTTGAATCTGACTGGCATCATATTCTTTTGCGCGCTCGACTAAACTTCTTTCTTCTGTCATGTATGTTTATTCTCCTTTTATTTCTCCCTGCTGAACATAAAAAATCTCAGGTTCAACAGTCATTTTATTTTTAACGTGATCCAGGGAGGTAGTAGTTAAGAATGTCTGTACTTTCCCTTCAATCGTTTCAAGTAAATGGAGTTGACGTTGGTCGTCTAACTCACTCATTACATCATCCAGTAATAGGATCGGATACTCGCCTGTTTCTTCTTTGATCAAATCGATTTCTGCTAATTTGACACTTAATGCCGTTGTTCGCTGTTGACCTTGAGAACCAAAATTTTGCACGTTTTTTTCATTGACAAAAAAAGAAAGGTCATCTCGATGGGGACCCACAGTCGTTGTCCCTCGAAAGAGATCTTTCTTTTTGTTTTGTTCGAGCAACGTTAAAAATTGTGACTGGATCTCTTGAACTGTCATAGTGTCTAAAGAAGAGAGGGCGGTCACATATTCGATTGCCAACTGTTCTCTTTGATGCGTGATTTGTTGATGTAAAGAATTTGCCCAATATTCTAAACGCTTGATAAACTGCGCTCTTGCCTTTAGTACTTTGCTACCAAATTCTGCTAGTTGTTCAGATAAAATATCAAGATAAAGTAAATCCGTTTGTTTTTTCTCATTCAATTGCTTCAAATATTGATTTCTCTGCTTTAGGATTGCTTGATATTGGACAAGATCGTAAAGATAGATTGGATTGATCTGACCTAATTCCATATCTAAAAATTTGCGTCGGATCTGTGGGCTTCCTTTCACTAAAGAAAGATCTTCAGGAGCAAATAAAATGACATTCAATTGTCCAACATAACTACTCAACTTCTTTTGTTCGATATGATTGATCTTTGTTTTTCGTCCTTTTTTAGACAGTTGGATCTCTAACGGGATCTTAGAGGTTCCTCTTGTGATCTCCCCTTGGATCATCGACTGCTCATCGTTCCATCCAATCAACTCTTGTTCACTATTTGTACGATGACTTCTTGTCATTGCAAGCACATAAATACTTTCCAAAAGATTCGTTTTTCCTTGGGCATTTTCTCCTAAAAAAATCACGAGGTTTTTGGAAAAATCAATTTGCAATTCTTGATAGTTTCGATAATTTTTGAGGTGCAGCTTATTCAGCCTCATTATCGTTATTCCCTTTTTTTACCATAAAAAAAGTTCCTGCTTCTGGAACTTCGATCATCATACCGGGATAAAGCTTTCGTCCACGACGATTTTCTGGCTCGCCATCAACCAAAACCGTGTTTTCTGCTAAATACCATTTTGCTTGTCCACCACTGCCGATGACGGTGACTTCTTTCAGCATTTGACCCAACGTCATAAACTCAGTTTTTAGAATGACTTGTTGTTTCACTCTTCATCCCTCATTTTCATTATTAAAAGTATACTTTATTATACCCTTTTTTTCGCAAGAAAACAAATTTATCCATATATTTTTCCATATGAGCGGATTTAAATGAAAAAAGGTGATTTGAACAAAAAGAAACAGAAAGCCTTAAAATTGATTTTAGGGCCTTCTGTTTAAAATGGTTTATTTTTCAGTTTATTTTCAATTAGTATTTTAGTTTGTGCGTACTGGAGTGATCAATTGAATGAATTGTACCCCATCTTCCGTTGGTTCTAACGTAAATGGACGAATGGCAGAAATGAATTTTACTTTGATACTCATATCGCCAAATGCACGCAAAGCAGCTTTCATATAGTCCGGATTAAAGGAAATATCCAGCGGATCACCGGTGCTAGTCGTATAATTCAAGCTTTCTTCTACTTTTCCAATTTCAGGAGAATTACCGTATAGAACAACAGAATCAGGCTGGATCGACAAACGAACGATATTGTTGCGTCCTTCATGTGAGAGCAAAGAGGCACGCTCAATCGCTGCTAAAAAGCTTGGGACAGAAAATTCAACTTCGGTATTGAAACTTGAAGGAATCAAACGATTCGTATCGGGATAATTCCCTTCTAGCAAGCGTGAATAAAAATACATATTTTCAGTTTTGAACAATACTTGGTTTTCCATAATACTGATTTCTACGATTTCTTCTTCATTTGTCAATGAACGTGATAATTCAGTCAAACTTTTTCCAGGAATCACGATATCGAATTGATCAGCTGATTGTTCGATCGGGATCACTCGTTGACTCAAACGATGTGAGTCAGTTGCTACTGCTAATAACGAGTTGTCTTTCAAAATGAAATGAACACCTGTAAGAATTGGGCGACTTTCATGTTGAGAAACAGCAAACACTGTTTCATTGATCAATTTGGTCAATACATGTACAGGCAATTTCATCTGGTTGTGACTTTCTACAACAGGAAGATGAGGGTAATTATCCGCATCTAACCCATTCACTAAGAAATTCGCTTTCCCTGAAGTAATGGCCACTTGTTTGTTTTCTAACACTTCTAGCGTAAAGGTTTCTTCGGGCAATCGACGAATGATTTCACTGAAGAAGCGAGCTTGTAGAACAATGGCTCCTGTTGTTTCAATTTGCATTTGCGCTTTTTCATTTTCAACAGATAGAAATGTCTCAATTGAAATATCTGCATTACTACCTGTTAAAGTCAGTCCTTCTTGATTGAGGGTGATTTTAACCCCAGTCAAAATAGGAATTGTCGTTTTACTTGAAATCGCACGCTGAACAGTTTGCAATTCTTGCATAAATGTTGCGCGGTTTAAGGTTACTTTCATTGTAGATCTCCTTTGCCATATATTTATTTTATTATTAGTAAATAAAGTAATAAAAGTATTAGGTACTGTTGATACTGTGGAAAACTATAAAAATGCTAGAAGAGAAAAGAAAAAACAGCTGTGGAAAATATGTGCATAACTTTTGAATGATTTCTAATTTTATCCACAAGGCGTTTTTCTTTCTATCAAGCATCTTTTTAGTTTAATAGGAAATTTTTGATTTCTGATACTTCATTTTGCATGCTGACACTTGAATCGATCAGTTGCTGGATTTTTTCGTGCGCATGGATGACAGTTGTATGATCTTTTCCACCAAATTCGGCGCCGATTTTAGGAAGCGAGCTATCGGTTAATTCCCGAGCCAAGTACATAGCGATTTGACGAGGAACAACGATCGATTTGACGCGTTTCTTTCCTTTTAGATCCTTTAATTGAATATGGTAATACTTTGCAACTTCTTCTTGGATCTGCAAAATCGAGAGTTGCGGGTGACCTTTGCCAGATTTCAATGTCTTTAAAGCGTCAGCAGCTAAACTAGTTGATATATCTTCACTGTTCATCGTAGCAAATGCTTGAACACGTACAAGAGCGCCTTCTAGTTCACGAATGTTGGAATCGATTTGTCCTGCAATATAACTTAAGGTATCATCAGGGATTTCTAGGCGTTCTGCTGCGGCTTTTTTTCTCAAAATAGCTGTTCTTGTTTCAAGGTCAGGTGGCGTGATATCTACTGAAAGTCCCCAAGCAAAGCGAGAAACGAGACGTTCCTGCAATTTTGGGATTTCGTTTGGTAAACGATCACTCGTCAGGACGATTTGTTTTCCTTCATTGTAGAGCGCATTGAAGGTATGGAAAAATTCTTCTTGAGTTGCTTCTTTTTCAGCAAAAAATTGAATATCATCGACTAATAGTAAGTCGACATTTCGATATTCTTGGCGAAATTCTTCGGCCGTTTTATTTTGGATCGAATTGATAAAATCATTGGCAAACGTCTCACTGCTTACATATTTGACCTTCGCATTTGGCTGACTTAACAACATTTGATGACCAATTGCGTGCATCAAGTGAGTCTTACCAAGTCCGACACCACCATAGAAGAACAATGGATTATAAATCGAACCAGGATCTTCAGCAACTACCAAGGCAGCGGCATGAGCCATCTGGTTACCTTTTCCGATTACAAATGTATCGAAGGTATACTTAGGATTCAACATCGCTTTTTTGATTGGTGTGATTGGGGGAACTTTCATTGTTTTGATTTCTTCTACTTCTTCTTGTTCCGCTTCTTCACCGGTTACAAAACGTGGAATGATTTCTTTTCCCGTTAACATGTAGCCGACCTCAACAATCTTTGTTGCGAGATTTTTTTCCCAATATTCCTTATGGATCTTGCTTGGAACAGTCACCACTAATTGGCTTTGTTCTAAGGATTTAGGTTGTGCTGTCTCAATCCAAGTATTGTAACTTGCTGGAGACAGTTCTTTTTGATAAGTCGTTTTTAATTCAGTCCATAAAGCATCGAGGGATACCATACAAGGCCTCCTCCTTCATTAAAAGTAAATAGCTAGTACTAATTTAGCATTTTTTACAAAAGTTTTCCACAGAAAGAAAAGAAAAAAATTTTTTATAACAATTATCCACATTATCCAGAAGAAAAAAAAAGAAGAAAAACACAGGGAGGAAAAAAAGATATCCACAAGAGTAATCAACAGGTGGATAAGTGGTGCAAAACTAGAGATTTACCCAGTGGGTTGTGGATAAAAAAAGTAATAATGACAGTACTTACAGAAATTAATGCACAGGAAATTATGAAATTGTGGATTACTTATTTTCAGCTGTTTATTCTGTGTAAAAACCAAGGGTAAATTACTGTGGAAAACTTCTGTGTATAACTTTATCCACATTGAAAACACAGCGCGAAAAATACCGTTGTGGATAAAATGAGAGAATTATTTTCGAATAAAAGCTTTTTTTTATATTGACAAATCACCTAAGTACTCGTTATACTATCAAAGTATGTCTGTGTTTAATTCATGTACATGTAGATAAGAATTTCTGGAGGTGGAACAAGATGAAAAGAACATACCAACCAAATAAACGTAAACGTCAAAAAGTTCACGGATTCCGTAAACGTATGAGTACTAAAAATGGACGTCGTGTTTTAGCTAGCCGTCGTCGTAAAGGAAGAAAAGTTCTTTCAGCTTAGACCACTGGGGTTACAGTGGTTTTTTTTATGCCCTTTTTTAGAGGAAAAGGTGAAAGACTTATAGGAAATATGGTATGATTGGGAGCGTAAGTGAGAGATAGAAAAGGAAAGAAAACGAATGAAAAAAGCGTATCGAGTGAAAAAAGAACGAGAGTTCCAAGCGGTGTTTCAAACCGGCGCTTCCTTTGCTAACCGTAAGTTTGTCGTGTACCGTTTAGAAAAGAAGGAACAACCGCATTTTCGTGTTGGCTTATCTGTAGGTAAGAAAGTCGGAAACGCTGTATGTCGCAATGAAGTAAAACGAAAAATCCGTGCGGCGATCTATTCATTGAAAGAAGAGATCGAGCCGGAATTAGATTTTATTGTGATTGCTAGACCAAGCATCAAAGGACTGACTTACGATGAGATTCGCTCCAACTTAGTCCATGTCTTAAAGCTTGCAAAAATAATCGACAGAGAGGAAAAGAGTAAGTGAAGAAATACAAACGTTTACTTTTGATGGCCGGACTTGTCGGTCTGATCATCGTCTTATCCGGTTGTGGAACTGGAGAAGTCAGCGCACAAAGTACAGGAATTTGGGATCGCTACATTGTTTATTATTTTGCAGAAGCGATTAAAGCATTGTCATTTGGAAATGTTGGGATCGGGATCATTTTATTCACGATCATCATTCGCGTAATTTTATTACCATTAATGCATTTCCAAACAAAAAGTATGCGTAAGACCCAAGAACTTCAACCAAAACTAAAAGCGATCCAACAAGAATATAGTTCAAAAGATCCTGAAACACAAAGTAAGTTAAGAGAAGCACAACAACGGTTATATGCTGAAAATGGTGTAAATCCATATGCAGGTTGTTTGCCTTTATTAGTACAAATGCCAATCTTAATGGCTTTATGGCAATCAATTTCTCGTGTTCCTGCGTTGAGTCAAGGTCACTTCTTATGGTTGAACTTAGGGAACGCTGACCCAACCTTTATTTTACCAGTGTTGGCTGCCATCTTTACATTTGCAAGTACGTATTTATCAAGCATGAGCCAAGTGGAATCGAACGCTTCATTGAAAGTCATGAATTTTGCGATGCCAGTGATGATCTTAGTTATGGGGGTCAATTTAGCCAGTGGACTTTCATTATACTGGGTAGTATCAAATGCTTTCCAAGTGTTCCAAACACTATTGATCAATAATCCATTTAAAATCAAACGTGAGCGTGAAGAAGAAGCACAACGTATCCGTGAAAAAGAACGTGCTTTGCGTAAGGCACAAAGTCCTAAGAAAAAACGTAAAAAATAAGGGAGGGAATGCAAATGCCGATTTATGAAGCTGCAACCGTAGATGAAGCTGTTGAAATTGGATTGAATGAGTTAGGACTAGCAAAAGAGCAAGTCGCTATTGAGATACTTGATGAAGGAAAAAAAGGATTTCTCGGAATGGGAAAAAGAAATGCCAAACTTTCAATCGAACCGAATATCAGCGAAGTTGTCTCTGAAACGATCGAAGAAACCGTAGAAGAAGTGTTGGAAGAAACATCTGTTCAAACAGAAGATACGGGTGAAATCGAACCTGAGGACTTGATTGAAGAAAAAAGTGAATTAGGTGACGAAGCAGCTTTATCGGAATTAGCAACCTATCTCACTGAGATCTCCCAGCAACTAAATGCACCAGCTGTAGTAAAAATGACACGAGAAGCGAACTTGATCGTCTTCCATTTAGAAACGGATAAACAAGGTCTGTTGATCGGCAAACATGGAAAAACGTTAAATGCTTTGCAATATTTGGCGCAAGTGTTCATTCATCGAGTAGCCGGTAATAAACTCTCTGTCGTGGTAAACGTGGGTAACTATCGTGAAAAACGACAAGAGATCATCCAACGTTTAGCTGAGCGCACCGCAGAAAAAGTCTTGCGTACGGGACATCCTGTATTTTTAGAACCGATGCCTGCGTTTGAACGCAAACAAATCCACGCGGCATTAAGTAAACATGAGGGAGTACAAACCCACTCAGAAGGTGATGAACCATATCGTTACTTAGTTGTCGAACCAGCTAGCTAGCGATTACGAAGAGAAGAACCAAAATCTTGCGATCAGATTGACAAACTTTTCCAAACAAAGTATATTTTATTAGAAATCATTCTTATCGGAGTATACGATGGTAGTCTTTACTTTGGTAGAAAAAACGTGCAGAGCGAAAGCTCTGCACGTTTTTTGTGATCAGCCAATCGTTGTTTGGACAAATTGGATCACGGTACCGTAAGCAAAAAGTTCGATGATCTGTTTGCCATCTCGGGGTTTTTGTTGATATTCAAAGTGACAATTGATGACTGCATTTGCGCCATAATCTAACACTTTCTTTTTTAATTTTTGTTTTGTTGTCAAGAACATGTCATCACTATTGAATGTAGGGTCGAATAAGTCTCCTTCAATACATTCTGCGACAAATACGATATCTCTGACGATATATTTTTGATTGATATTCCCTGTCGATAACACCACTTCATTGATTCGTGGATCATCTACTCCGTCTACTGCACTAGGCTTAAATTGGGCCATAATTTTTGCTCCTTTCGGTAAAGAAAAAGTATGTAGATACCGTTACCATTTAAGTGTAACGTTTTTTGGAACAAAGATAAAGATATAAGAGTAGATTTACTTCTATAGAGAGTGATCTAATGATAGTTTCAGTCAAAAGAACCCTGTGCAGAAAAAGTTTAAGATTGATTAGTGACTCTCATAAAAATAAATAAAAAAGCTTGATTACTAGAATTAGATATGATAGTCTATGACCAGAATTTAAACAGAACAAGCAGTCAAAGTGCGAAGTTCACCATTTATTGCAAAGGGTGAAGTGGGCACTTTTTTTGTGCGTAAAATGAAAAAGGAAGTGAAAAAATGGCTGAAATAACCTTAGAATTTGATACGATTGCAGCAATCTCTACGCCACCAGGTGAAGGGGCGATAAGTATTGTGCGTTTAAGCGGTGATCAAGCGTTGACCATTGCCAATAAAGTCTATCAAAGTGGCAATAAACAGTTGTTGGATGTTCCTAGTCATACGATTCATTATGGGCATATCGTCGATCCCAAAAGTGAACAATTAGTCGATGAAGTCATGGTATCCGTCATGCGCGCACCACGAACATTTACCCGAGAAGATGTTGTAGAAATCAATTGCCATGGGGGCATCGTTGTCGTCAATCAAATTTTACAGCTTCTATTAAGAGAAGGCGCACGTTTAGCAGAGCCAGGAGAATTTACAAAGCGTGCCTTTTTAAATGGACGAGTTGATTTATCCCAAGCTGAAGCAGTCATGGACCTGATCCGTGCGAAAACAGACAAGGCGATGGGTGTCGCGTTGAACCAATTAGATGGAAATCTGTCTGCATTGATCCGTTCCCTTCGACAAGAAATTTTAGAGACATTAGCACAAGTCGAAGTGAATATCGATTACCCTGAATATGATGATGTCGAAGAATTGACGACAAAACTTCTATTAGAAAAAGCGCAGATGATCCAACAACGCATCGAAGTTCTTTTAGCAACATCACAACAAGGCAAGGTCTTACGAGAAGGATTAAGTACGGCCATCATCGGTCGTCCAAACGTTGGTAAGTCAAGCTTACTGAACCATTTATTACGAGAAGAAAAAGCCATCGTGACAGATATTGCGGGAACGACAAGAGATGTGATTGAAGAATACGTCAATGTTCGTGGCGTACCGTTGAAACTGATCGACACAGCAGGTATTCGGGAAACAGAAGATATCGTGGAACAAATCGGTGTTGCTCGTAGTCGTAAAGCTTTGGCAGAATCTGAATTGATCTTACTTGTCTTGAATCAAAGCGAGCCGTTGACGATTGAAGATGAACAGTTGTTGGAAGCAACAAAAGGATTGAAACGGATCATTCTATTGAATAAAACTGATTTACCGAAACAATTAGAGGAAGACAAGCTTTTATCATTGATCGAGGATGAACCAGTATTCGCTGTTTCGGTTGCCAATAATGAAGGATTAGACCGATTAGAAACGGCCATCTCTGAGTTGTTCTTTGGCGGGCAAACTGGCGAAAGAGATGCAACTTATGTATCCAATACCCGTCATATTGCCTTGCTCGAAAAAGCGGCCATCTCTTTACAAGAAGTGATCGCAGGAATCGATGCGGGTATGCCTGTTGACCTAGTTCAAATGGATATGACTCGCTGTTGGGATTACCTTGGTGAAGTCGTAGGAGATAGTGTCCAAGATGAACTGATCACACAATTGTTTAGTCAATTTTGTCTTGGAAAATAAAGGAGGAACAGTTCTTGAATCATTATCAAGCAGAAGAATATGATGTGATCGTTGTCGGTGCAGGACATGCTGGTTCAGAAGCCGCTTTGGCTGCTGCACGTATGGGGTCAAAAACGTTACTATTAACGATCAATTTAGATATGGTGGCATTTATGCCATGTAACCCTTCCGTCGGCGGTCCAGCCAAAGGCGTTGTCGTACGCGAGATTGATGCACTAGGCGGCGAAATGGGTAAGAATATTGATAAGACATACATTCAAATGAGAATGTTGAACACTGGGAAAGGACCTGCTGTCCGAGCATTACGTGCACAAGCAGACAAGCATGCCTATGCCAGTGAAATGAAACATACAATTGAAAAAGAAGAGAATTTGACACTAAGACAAGGAATCGTTGAAGAATTGATCGTTGAAGATGGGGTTTGTCATGGTGTAGTCACTTCAACCGGTGCAAGCTATCGTTCAAAAGCAGTCGTTATCACTGCAGGTACCGCATTACGTGGTGAGATTATTATCGGTGAATTAAAATATTCATCTGGTCCGAATAACTCACAACCATCAATTGGTTTAGCCAATCACTTAAAAGAATTAGGTTTTGCCATTGATCGTTTTAAAACCGGAACGCCTCCACGTGTGAAATCAAGTACGATCGATTACTCTGTTACAGAAGAACAACCGGGAGACAAGGAGCCAAATCATTTTAGCTTTGCCACACCGGACAGTGCCTATAACTTAGAACAAGAACCTTGTTGGTTGACTTATACAGGTGAAACGACCCATCAAATCATTCGTGACAATCTTCACCGCGCACCAATGTTTACAGGAATCGTTGAAGGCGTCGGCGCACGTTACTGCCCATCGATCGAAGACAAAATCGTCCGTTTTGCAGACAAACCACGTCATCAACTCTTTTTAGAACCAGAAGGATTGAATACAGAAGAAGTGTATGTTCAAGGGCTTTCAACTTCACTTCCAGAAGACGTCCAAGTGGATATGTTGCATTCGATTGCTGGATTAGAAAAAGCAGAAATGATGCGTACGGGCTATGCCATTGAGTACGATGTGGTCGAACCACACCAGTTACGTCCAACATTAGAAACGAAAGTCGTAGAAAATCTTTATACGGCCGGTCAAACCAATGGGACAAGTGGATATGAAGAAGCAGCGGGACAAGGGCTGATTGCAGGAATCAATGCAGCATTGAAGGTTCAAGGAAAAGAGCCATTAGTCATCAAACGTAGTGACGGCTATATCGGTGTCATGATCGATGATTTAGTCACAAAAGGAACGAATGAACCTTATCGCTTACTGACGTCCCGAGCAGAATATCGTTTACTTCTTCGTCATGATAATGCTGATCTACGCCTAACGGAAATGGGTCACCAGATCGGTTTAGTAAAAGAAGATCAATATGCTGCTTACTTGAAAAAGAAAGCAGCAGTTGAACAAGAAATCAAACGTTTGATGAACGTTCGTATCAAACCGACAGCAGAAGTCCAAGCCTTTTTAGCAGAATTAAATGCTGCACCATTAAAAGATGGTGTGCTAGCAAGTGATTTCTTGCGTCGCCCAGAAATCACCTATGCCGATCTATTACGATTTATTCCAGAAAATGCGGAGTTAACACGTAAAGAAATCGAGCAAGTTGAAATTCAACTAAAATACGAAGGATACATCAAAAAAGCATTAGAAAAAGTAGAAAAACTAAAACGGATGGAAGCCAAACGCATCCCAGAAAACATTGACTACGCTGCGATCAACGGATTAGCAACGGAAGCAAAACAAAAGCTTCAAAAAATCCGTCCAGAAACCATCGCACAAGCAAGCCGCATCAGCGGTGTCAATCCAGCGGACCTAAGCATCTTGATGGTCTACATCGAACAAGGGAAGATTGCGAAAGTGGAAACATCTGCTTAAATAAAGCACTAAACAAAAAAAGAGCCGACGAATGATTGATTCGTCGGCTCTTTTTTTGTTAGCAAGAACATAGAGTAAATTACTTATGTAAAAAAGAAGAAACCTGAATATCCCATCGACTGATTAGCCACCTATTTATACATGCACCAATAAGAAACCCACAAGTATTTACAAAAACATCCCCTAAATCAAAAATACCTAGGTAAAAGAAATATTGGATCCATTCAACGCCTAAGACAGCTGAAAGGACTAAGATAGTATTAGTATTCTTCCAACTTACTGGTAAAATCCAGTCTAAAGGTAGAAACAGTAAAATATTAAACAGAACAATCATTGGATCACCATAAATCAAATCCTTCACCCACGAAAATAGCTGAAATTCTACGCCTCGTATCCCGATATTTTTTAAGAAAAGTAAATAAATAAGAAAGGTGATGTACAGCAAAGAAAAAAAGACCAGCCATTCTCGATAGATGTTTCTGGTGAAAGCACAGTGAAGACTGACATAAAGGAATAACGTAATGATTATCATTAAGAAGAAAGGAACCCAAAAATCGACAGGCCAGATGGTGGAAAAAGCGTAATAGAATAATAATAGAGATAACGCATGAAAAACCATCGAGAAAAAAGCAGGCAAGAAAGTAGCATTAAAAATTTTAAAAATAACATTTTAATTTTATTTTCGATCTAAAAAACCTCCTTATTTTTGTTATAATCAATTGAGATTAACTTTATAAAAAATATACGTCACAACACTTGTCTTTCTCTCTATAAGTATACATAAAATAACTTAATATTGAAATGTGATCGCAGAATAAAATGAAATATACGTATCTTATTGTGAAGCATTGACAAAAATAGTAGCTAACTGAAAGGAGGATCTATGAACAAACGGCTTTGGTTAGGTGTATTAGTGATCATTATCTTAGGAGGAATCGGAGGAAAGATCTACATGGATAAAAGAGAAGAAGATCTTCAAGAATTGCTGGAAATACAGAAGGATCTGGCAAATTATGTGTATAACAATTATCGTCTCTATGTAAACAATCGGGAGAAAGAAGAAGAAATTTTCAGAAAGTATGACTGCGGACAAGGTGAAATGACCACGGAAGAATATTTGAAAGCATTGTTAGAGGTCAGAGAATATAAGGAGATAACTAAAATTGAATTTACTGGATATTCAGTGAGTCCGATGAATTTTTTGACCATTTATTTCACTGTTAATGGAGTATATGAGGAGGAAGTAAGTTTAAGTACTATTTCCGCAGAAACAAATAAACCTATATACATGATTTCTGATAGCACTGGAACTGGTCCTTATTATATTACAAAAAGAAAAGAAAAAATTAATTCGATTATGGCAGATGAACAAATTATCTATTACGAAGGAGGGATAGATTGATGGATCAAAATAGGTGGCTATCTGATTCTGTGTATAAAGTTGAAGATGGATTGATAAAAGTAAATCATCTAGTAAAAGAAATCCCTTATATAGTCATAAAAACAGTAGATACAAATAAAGAAAAAATCGGTAATGAATCTAAGCCAAAGAAAAATAGTATGCAAGCAATGGTAGTTGCTAAAATAAAAGAGGAATATCTTGGGTACAA